>CAVFCB010000061.1:0-11515 GCA_963620895.1 Bacteroidaceae bacterium
ATGATGAACTCCGAGTTGCCTTACGCTTTTTTGTCGTCGTCCACGACTTCGAAGTCCGCATCGACTGCGCCGTTGCCGTTCTTCGAGGAAGAAGCGGAAGACGCGTTGCCGGCGTCGCTCGACGGCGGCGGAGGAGGCGTTCCCGCGCCGGCTGCCTGCTGCGCGAACTGTTGCGCCGCCTGCATGATGCTTTCGATTTTGGAAATCTGCGCGTTGATGGCGTCGAGCGTCGAAGACTTGTCTTCGAGCACCTTTTTCGCATCGGCGAGCAGGTTTTCCATTTCCGCTTTTTGCTGCGCGGGAATCTTGTCGCCGGCGTCCTTGACCTGTTTTTCGATCTGGAAAACGTAGGCGTCGAGCTTGTTGCGCGCTTCGGCGGTTTCGCGGAGCACCTTGTCTTCCGCCGCATGCATTTCGGCTTCCTTGCGGAGTTTTTCAACTTCGTCCTTGCTCAATCCGGACGAGCCCGTGATGGAAATTTCCTGACTCTTTCCGGTGCCCTTGTCGATTGCGGAAACGTGCAGAATGCCGTTCGCGTCGATATCGAAGGTGACTTCAATCTGCGGCGTGCCGCGCGGCGCGGCGTTGATGCCGTCGAGGCGGAAGAGCCCGAGCTGCTTGTTGTCCTTCGCCATCGGGCGCTCGCCTTGCAGGACGCGGACGTCCACGGCGGTCTGATTGTCGGCGTAGGTGGAGAAGATCTGCGATTTTTTCGTCGGGATGGTCGAATTGCGTTCAATCATCGGCGTGGAAACGCCGCCCGCGGTTTCGATCGAGAGCGTCAACGGCGTAACGTCGAGCAGAAGCACATCGCGCACATCGCCTTTGAGAACGCCGCCCTGAATCGAAGCGCCGATTGCGACGACTTCGTCCGGGTTCACGCCCTTGTGCGGTTCCTTTCCGGCGAGCGAACGCGCCACTTCGACGACTTTGGGCATACGCGTCATCCCGCCGACGAGCACGAGCTCGTTGATTTCGTTCATCGAGAGGTCGGCGTCTTTGAGGCAGCGCTCAAACGGAACGCGCGTGCGTTCCAGCAGGTCGTCGCAAATCTGTTCGAGTTTTGCACGCGTGAGCGTGACGTTGAGGTGCTTCGGGCCGGTCGCGTCCGCCGTGATGAACGGCAGATTGATGTCCGTCGAATTGGTGGAGGAAAGTGCGATTTTCGCCTTTTCGGATTCTTCTTTCAAACGCTGAAGCGCGATCGGGTCGTTGCGCAGGTCGATGCCGTTTTCCGCTTTGAAACCGTCAACGAGCCAAGAAATAATGCGCTCGTCGAAGTTGTCGCCGCCGAGGTGCGTATCGCCGTTTGTCGCCTTGACTTCAAAAACGCCGTCGCCGATTTCGAGGATGGACACGTCGAACGTGCCGCCGCCGAGGTCATAGACTGCAATTTTTTCGTCGGACTTTTTGTCGAGCCCGTATGCGAGCGAAGCGGCGGTCGGTTCGTTGATGATACGAAGCACTTCGAGCCCCGCGATCGTTCCCGCGTCCTTTGTCGCCTGACGTTGCGCGTCGTTAAAATACGCGGGAACGGTGATGACCGCCTGCGTAATTTTTTCGCCGAGATAAGCTTCGGCGTCAGCCTTCATCTTCGCGAGCACCATCGCGGAAATTTGTTCCGGAGCGAAAGTTTCGGTTTTTCCGTTGACGGTCGCCTGAATGGCGGCGTCGCCGTTTTTGCCTTCAACGACAGTGAACGGGAAGGACTTAATTTCTTCCTGAACTTCCGCAAACTTGCGGCCGATCAGACGTTTCGCCGAAAAAATCGTGTTTTTCGGGTTGGTGACGGCTTGACGCTTCGCCGCTTGCCCGACGAGGCGTTCTCCGTTTTTCGCGAACGCAACGACGGACGGCGTCGTGCGTGCGCCTTCGCTGTTGGGGATGACGACGGGTTCGCCGCCTTCCATGACAGCCATGCAGGAATTGGTAGTTCCAAGGTCGATTCCAAGAATTTTACTCATAGTGCCCTTGATTTATGCAAAGCCCGTGCCAACTTTTTTGAGACACACTAAAAAACACTCTCCGTTCCCGCGCGGGAACGGCAATGGAGAGCATCGGTATTTTCGCGATGCCAGACGATCATTTTCCGTTTTCGAGCAACGCGGCAAGCGCCTTGCGGTCGATTTTCCCGTTGGCGTTCTGCGGGAGTTTTTCGAGCCTGCGAAGCTCCGTCGGAATCATATATTTCGGCAGAGTTTTACCAAGTTCGAGCAAAAGTTCCCGCGGCGGAATTTCGCGTTGCGCTTCGTAAAAAAGCACGATGCGGGAACGCGCACGATCGTAGGAAACGCAAACGTTTTCGAGCGCGGAAACGCGTCCGAGCGCCGTTTCGATTTCTCCGAGCTCGATACGATAGCCGAGATGTTTTATCTGAAAATCGCGCCGCCCTTCGAAAATGATTTCGCCGCGTTCGTTAAGATGGACGATGTCGCCCGTGCGATAAATTTTTTCCGGGAAATTTTTGTTTTCGGGATTTTGTACGAAAACGGCGGCGGTTCGCGCGGGATCGTTCCAATAGCCGAGCGCGAGAGACGTGCCGCGAACGCAAAGCTCTCCCGAAACGCCGGGCGAGAGGATTCTGCGGTTCTGCTCGTCCAAAATCATTACATCGGTATTGCGGCAGGGCTTGCCGATGGGCAACGGCTCGTCGTCGCGGAAATCGCGGTCAAGCGTGTAAAACGTGCAACCGATGCAAATTTCCGTCGGCCCGTAAATATTGGAAAATACGGCGTTCGGATAGTGGCGCCGCCACACGTTCAGTTGCTTTGTCGGCATGACTTCGCCCGCGAAAAGAATGCGTTCGAACGGCGGGTGAATTTTTTCCAACAGACCGAGATTCGCGATGTTCACGAGCACTGACGGCACGAAGAAAAACGTGTTCACGCGTTTTTCCGCGAAGAACTCCAACAGCCGGATCGGGAACGAAAAAAACTCTTCCGGCGTAAGAATGAGCGTCAGGCCCGTCGCGAAACATAAGTAAATATCGAGCTCGGAAATGTCGAAATGCAACGGCGCCTGATTCGCCATAACGTCGCTTTCGCGCACATCGTAGCACGCGCGCGCCCACTCGACGTAATCGATGACGGAGCGATGCGCAATCGTCACGCCTTTCGGCGTTCCCGTGGAACCCGACGTGTTGATGATGTAGATGGGGTCGGTATCGATGAGCGCTTCGAAGCCGCTCGCGGGAACGGCGGCGCGAGCTTCCGCGATGAGCAGAATTCTTTCCGGCGGGAACATTTCCGCGAGCGCCGCCGCATGTGCCGCATCGGTGATGATCAGCTCAGGCGCGATGTTTTCGAGAATTGCGCGAATGCGTTCCCGCGGACTTTTGACATCGAGCGGAACGTAAATGTTTCCCGAAAAAAGCGTTCCCGCGAGCGCGCAAATCGCGTCGATACTTTTCGGCAGGAAAATTCCGATCGGGCGGCGAGTGAACGCGCGTTCCCGCAGAATCGCGCCGGAAACGGCGCGCGCCTCAGCAACAAGCCGCGCAAACGTGATCGTTCCCGCGCGGTCTTCGAGCGCAATTTTGTTCGGAACGCGAGCCGCAGTTTCGAGGAGAAATTCAAGGACGTTGATTTTCATTTTCGGAGTAAGTCGAAAGATTTTTTTCAGAGAACGCCGCCGACATGTTGCGCCGGATTGCCGACGAGAATGCCGCCGTCACGATGTTTTTTGTACACAACGCTTCCCGCCGCAACGCGATTGCCGTTCCCGATTCTCGATGACGGCAACATCGAGGCATGCGAGCCGAAAAAATTCAGGTCGCCGATTTCCGCATGCCCGCAGATATCGCAATGCCCGGAAAGCACGTTAAAATCGCCGACGATCGTGTCGTGCGAAACCGTCGCAAGCGAATTTACGACATTCCCGATCCCGAATTTCAGCGAGACCGTAATCGAATCCTGACAAAAAATCGACGCCTCCGTGCAGGCGAGAATTTCGTCGCGCACCGTTGCGCTCGGATCGACGAGATTCATGAAACGTGCGCCGCGTGCTTTGAAGCGTTCGTAAATCGCCTTGCGCGCGTGCGGCGTGCCGACGGCGATGATGAATTCCCGCGTCGGGCGAATCGCAACGGCATCTTCGTCGCCCAGAAAAAATTCGCCCAGTCCGTAAGACAAAATCGAAGTCGCCTCTTTCGCCGCGAAGCCGCCGAATTTTGCGGGAAGACCCATGCCGAGAAGCTTTTGCAGCATGATCCAACATTCGTAGGCGAACCCGCCCGCGCCGACGATGACAATTTCCGTGTCGGTCATTTTTATAATTTATTTTTAAATACAAAATCCGCCGTCCACAGGAATTTCCGTTCCCGTGATGAAACGGGCGTCTTCGGAAAAAAGAAATGCGGCGATTCCGGCGATATCTGCGGGAACACCGATGCCGAGCGGCTGAGTCTCCGCTGCGCGTTCCCGTGCGTCCTCGTTGCGAAAAAGCGTTGCCGTCATCGGAGTGAAAACCGCGCCGCACAGCAAAGTGTTCACGCGGACTCGCGGCGCAAGTTCGCGTGCGAGCGTCCGTGCATAAGCGTTGAGCGCGCCTTTGCCCGCCGCATAAAAACTCTTCCCGGCGCAACCGCGCACGGCGGAGACGCTCGAAATAAAAATCGCGTTTTCAAGCGCCGTGCCGTTCACGCGTTTTTTCAGCAACGCGGAGACAATTGCCATCGCGGAAAAAATGCTGATATCAAAAAGCTCGCGCACGCGGTCGAGATCGCAATTGCGCGCATGCTCGAAAAAATCCGTTCCCGCGCAATGAACGAAGCCGGAAATTTCGCCGTGCGCAGCGATCGCTTCGGCGATTTTTCCCTGCACTCCTGCAAGATCTTCGCGAGCAAAATCGAAAACGACGGCGGCGTGCTCGGCGGCATTCGGCAACCGTTCCCGCAACGCGGCGAGCTTCGCCGCATCGCGCCCGTGCAACAGCAACGCGTGCGTTCGTGCAAGGCGCTCGGCAATTGCGGAACCGATGCCCGACGTCGCCGCAGAAATCAGAATACGCTTCGACATAACGGGAACGTCAACGCATTTTTCCGGAGACGGCGGCGACGAAATCGCCGACGGTTTCGCAAGCGCGGATATCTTCCGTTTTCAGAAAAACGCCGTATTCGTGCTCCACATAGGCGATAAGCGAAATCGCGGCAACGGAATCCCATTCTTCAAAGTTGCGCAATTTGTCGTCGGCAGAAACGGTTTCGACGTCGAGGACGTCAGCGATTTTTGCATATAGTTTTTCCATGAGATTTTCGGATTTTCAGATTTTCAGATTTCGATAATTTTTCGGAAGTCGAACGGCCCGAGGTTGAGTAACACGGCGGAAACCGTCAACCCGACGCCGAATCCGCACAGTAGCGTCTTGTGCGTTCCCGCGCTGAGTTGTGCACCGAGGTTGTCCGCGAGGACCATCGGGATTGTCGCCGAACTGGCGTTCCCGTAGCGCGTAACGATATCGTTCGGCATTTTTTCGCGCGGCACGCCGAGCGCGTCCGCGAGTTTTTCCAGCATGAAACGGTTCGGTTGGTGAAAGGCGAAAAATTCCACGTCGTTTTTGCTCGTTCCCGCGTGCGCAAGCAACTCCGCAACAGCAGGCGGAACTTTTTCCTGAACAAACGAAAAAACGCTCGCTCCCTGCATAACGAGATTGTCCGCCGCACGAATGTTGCCGTCGGCATCCTCCTCTTCGCGCGCCGTTTCCGGCGAACACGGACGCCGAAAACCGCCGGCGGGAATATTGATTGCAAACGCGCCGTCGCCGAACGTTTTGTTGAAGCAAAAAATCGGGCTCGCCTCGCGGGAACGCTCGACAATCGTGAGCGCCGCGCCGTCGCCGATGAGCGGATGGCTGTTGCGATCGCGCGGATTGACTTTGCGGCTTAGCATGTCGCCCGTCACGACGGCGACCTTGCGGAATGCCGGATTTTCCAGCAACAGGAACGCTTCAAAAAGCCCGTGAGGATAGCCCGCGCACCCCTGATTCAAGTCGAGGCAAAGCACATCTTCCCGCAATCCGACGGCGTGCTGAACGATGACGGACGTCTGCGGAATGAAATAATCCGGAGACTCCGTGACGAACACGAGCGCATCAATTTCCTCCGGGCGCACGCTCGTTTCCGCGAAAAGCGCACGAAACGCCGCTATCGCAAAATCGGAAATGCTCACGCCGGGGAGCGCAACGCGGTGGCACCCGTAGCCCATCAGCTCCTTGAGCTTCATCGATTTGCGCAACGGGAAATTGTAGTTTTTCGCGTCCTCGTCGAAATTGCGCGTATTCGCGGGAACGCAGGCAATGACGCCCGCAATGCGTTTGCCGGAAAAATCGAAAATCATTTCTGATTCCTCCGGACAAGCGCCGCCATGCCGGCAACCGTATCGAAGTTTTCCGGGCGAATGTCCGTTCCCGCAACGGAAATTCCGAACGCCTTGTCGAATGCGGCGGAAAGCGTCAGCACGTCGAACGAATCAAGCAAACCGTCCTCGATAAAATGCGCGTCCTCCGTTGCATCAAGATCGGGACGATTTTCCGCGATAATTTTCAAAATTCTTTCTTCGATAGAGTCCATATTTTTTGACATTCTGGAATGTCGTAGTAGGGAAAGGCAAGCACATTCGGGAATGTCAAATCTGCTTTTTTGCGGAACACCGCGGCGCGATTAGACTTTTTGCAATGTCTAAAAGCTCTCGAGAGTTTTCCATTTCCGTGCCGTTGGAAGTGCTTGAAGCCTATGCATCGTGCCAGAACATGAAAAACTTTGCCTCGTTCGCGCGCGAGGCGATCATTCGTCGGCTGAACACGGAATTCGGATTTTCATTGGACGAAAAATCGGGAAACTTTCGGCAGGGACAGCGCGTCGATCTTCTCGGCGACAAGCGGGCGGAAAAACTCCCTACGTTGCGGCGACAAGCGGAACACGCCCGCGCCTCTCGTCGCAAAAAACATTAAAAAAACACTCTCCGTTCCCGCGCGGGAACGTGTTTTCAACGGGGCGGGCGGATTTTTGCGTTCCCGCAGACAAATTTCGGTCGCGGAACCGCTTTGTCTGTGTTTTGAGGTTAAGTTATAGAGAGTTAGTCAGTTGAGAGAGAGCAGGCGCGCGCGAAACTTAGTTCCGCGCGCGCCTCGTTTTTCCCTGAAACGCGCGGCGAACACTAATTTGATTGAGAATGAAAAATCGGAATGGTAGCGTGAGGAAGAGTTTTATGAATTTCATCTTCATTTCTCCGCAGTTCCCGCGCACCTACTGGAATTTCTGCGACCGCCTGAAAAAAAACGGCGTGAACGTCCTCGGGATCGGCGACACGCCTTACGACTCGCTCCCGCCGGAAACGCGCGGCGCGCTCAACGAGTATTATCGCGTGAACAACATGGAAAACTACGAAGAAGTTTTCCGCGCCGTTGCCTTTTTTTCTTTCAAATACGGAAAAATCGATTGGATTGAATCGAACAACGAGCACTGGCTCGAACAGGACGCGCACCTGCGCACGGATTTCAACGTGACGACGGGCGTCGGGCTCGGCGAAATCAGCGCGTTCAAAAGCAAATCGACGATGAAGACGTTTTACGCGCGCGGCGGCGTTCCCGCGGCGCGATTTTGTCGCGTGACGACGCTCGACGCGGCGGAAAAATTCGTCGCCGAAGTCGGTTTTCCCGTCGTCGTAAAACCCGATATCGGCGTGGGCGCCGCGAACACGTGGGCGCTTCACGATGCGGCGGAACTGCGTGAATTTTTCGCGAACCCGCCGAGCGTCGAATACATCATGGAAGAATTCGTGCGCGGGGACATTTTTTCCTTTGACGCGATTACGGACGAAAACTGCAACATTCTCTTCGAGTCGATGACGGCGTGGCCGCCCTCGATTATGGACATTGTAAATTTCGACCTCGATCTCGCCTATTACGTGAGTCGCGACGTTCCCGCGGAGCTGAAAACGCTCGGACGCAAAACGGTCGCGGCGTTCGGCGCGCGGCGGCGTTTCGTGCATCTGGAATTTTTCCGCCTTGCGGAGGGAAAAGAAGGACTCGGCGCGGCGGGCGATTTCGTGGCGCTCGAAGTCAACATGCGCCCGGCGGGCGGCTACACGCCGGACATGATGAACTTTGCGCACTCCACGGATGTTTATCAGATTTGGGCGGACATGGTCACGTTCGGCGAACGGCGCGTTCCCGCGGCAACGCGCGAATTTTTCTGCGCCTACGCGAGTCAAAAGGACGGCAAGCACTACGTGCACACGCACGAAGAAATTCTCGCGCGCTACGGGAACGCAATCGTCATGTGCGAGCGCATGCCGGAGCTCATGGTGCGCACGATGGGCAACCAAATGTACACGGCGAAATTCGACACGCTCGAAGAAGTCAAGGCGTTCACGCGTTTCGTCATCGAAAGAAAAAATTAAATTTTCCCCGCTCGCCATTTTTCCGAAAAAAAGCAATGAACGGAAAACTCTTCAAACAACACAGCCGCTCGCTCGGGCGGGAAATGGAATGCAAAATCTTCGGGAACGCCGGAAAAATCTGCCTCGCGTTCCCGCCGCAGGACGGACGTTATTTCGACTTCGAAAATTTCGGAATGGTCGAAGCGCTTCGCCCGGAAATCGAAGCGGGGAAAATTCGCCTCGTCTGCGTAGACGGCATCGACCGCGAAACGTGGTCGGCGAAAAATCGCCCGCCGCGGGAACGCATCGAAACTCACGAAGCGTGGTTTCGCTACGTGCTCGAAGAGCTCGTTCCCGCGATTAAAGCGCAGACGCCGAACGCTCCCGCGACGCTGATGACGACCGGTTGCAGCATGGGCGCTTTTCACGCGGCGAATTTCTTTTTCCGCGCACCGCAAGTCTTCGACACCGTCGTCGCGCTCAGCGGATTCTACCACGCAGGATTTTTCTTCGGCGATTATATGGACGATCTCGTTTATTTGAATTCGCCGACGGACAGCCTGCGCAACATGCCCGCGGAACATCCCTACATGAAACTCTTTCGCCGAAGCCGCCTGATTTTCTGCGTCGGGCAAGGCGCGTGGGAAGACGAGCTCATCGACAGCACGCGCATGCTCGAAACCGTGCTGCGCGAAAAAGGCATTCCCGCATGGGTCGATTACTGGGGCAAAGACGTCAATCACGACTGGGATTGGTGGCGGATTCAAATCCGTTATTTCATCGAAAAACTCGGACTTTGACTTCCGCGCGCGGGAACGCGATTCCTCTTTTTTTCAGAAAAAAAATGACATCCGGAAATTTCAAAAACGGTCTGCGCATGCGCCGCCTCCGCGCAAGCGAAAGCATCCGCGAAATGGTCGCGGAAAACATCGTGCGCCCCGAACAGCTGATTTTGCCCGTCTTTCTGACGGACGGCGACGCGAACGAACCCGTCGGCTCAATGCCCGGCGTCGAGCGATTGAGCATTCCCGCGCTCACGGAAAAATGCCGCGAACTCGTCGCGCTCGGCGTGCGCGGAATCGCGCCGTTCCCGAAAACGCCCGAAGCGAAAAAAACGCCCGGCGGCGAAGAAGCCGAAAATCCGGAATGCCTCGTGTGCCGCGCAATTCGCGCCGTCAAAGCCGCCGTTCCCGAAATGCTCGTCTTCGCCGATATCGCGCTCGATCCTTACACGACGCACGGGCACGACGGCATTCTCAACGCCGCGGGAACGGACGTCGATAACGATTCGACGCTCGAACGCCTCGCCGCAATGGCAGTGAACAACGCCGCCGCAGGCGCGGATTTCGTCGCGCCCTCGGACATGATGGACGGACGCATTCGCCGCATTCGCGAAGCGCTCGACGGGAACGGCTTCGCGCACGTCGGCATTCTCGCCTACTCGGCAAAATACGCGTCCGCGTTTTACGGACCGTTTCGCGAAGCGGTCGGCAGCCGAAAAAGCGGCGGCGCAAACGTGACCGGGCTCACGAAAAAAACTTATCAGCTCTCGCCCGCAAACCGCCGCGAAGCAATTCGCGAAGCGTTGCTCGACGAAGCGGAATGCGCGGACGCGCTCATGGTCAAACCCGCTCTGCCCTACCTCGACATTCTCCGCGACGTGCGGGAACGCACGCTTTTGCCCGTCGCCGCGTATCAGGTTTCCGGAGAATATTCGCAGATTCGCGCGGCGGCGCAGCTCGGTTTTCTCGATTACGAAGCCGTGCGCGACGAATCGCTTCTTGCCATTCGACGCGCGGGCGCGGATATTATTTTGACTTATTTCGCAGAAGAATATGCCCGAGATTTCCGAAAAAAACGCCTTTGATCCGGGCGTTCCCGCAGACCGCATTCCCGCGCACGTCGCGTTCATCATGGACGGGAACGGACGCTGGGCAAACGCGCGCGGACTCGCTCGCGCCGAGGGACATTTGCGCGGCGCGCAAACCGTGCTCGAAGTCACGGAAACGGCTTTTCGCTTCGGCATCCGCTTCGTCACGCTCTACGCATTTTCCACGGAAAACAAAAATCGCCCGCCGGAAGAAATCGCCGCGCTCATGGAGCTTCTCCGCACCTTCCTCGGCGAATACCGAAACGAACTTCTGAAAAACGAAATCCGCCTGCGCGTCGTCGGCGACCTCTCGTGGCTTCCCGAAGAAACGGCGGCGGCTGTGCGCGACGCCATCGAACACACGCGCAATTTCACCGAACGCACCATCGTCATCGCGCTCAATTATTCGTCGCGCGACGAAATTCTCCGCGCCGTCGATGCTTACGCGCGCGCCCGCGCCGCCGGCGGCGTTCCCGCAGAAAAACCCGATTGGGAGACCTTTTCCCGCTTCCTCGACACGGCGGGAATTCCCGATCCGGATCTCATCATTCGCACCTCCGGAGAAAAACGCCTCAGCAATTTTCTCCTCTTGCAGGCGGCCTATTCCGAATTTTATTTCTGCGATACGCTTTGGCCGGATTTCTCAAAAGAAGAACTGAAAAAAGCTCTCGCCGATTACGCTTCGCGGGAACGCCGCTTCGGAAAAACCGGCGCGCAAATCAAGAGAACCACGGATGACCCGGAAATCCGCCAGAGGCAATGCCGCACAGGCTTCAATCAAACAAAAATAAAATAGTAGGCTGTCCAAAAAACAAACCCGACAAAACAAGCGATAGCGGTTCTAATCAAACACGCTAAGAAAGCTTCGCCTGTACTAGCTCCTGATAATTTCCCGCCCAAGACGTTAAATGCGATACCAATGCCTTCAAGCAGAAGGAATCCGATAAAATATCGGAGCGCCAACTTTGGCTCATCAACATATAGCCAAAAAATCCACTTAGACAGATATAGCGTTAAAAAAAGACCGATTATATACCACATACACGGGGGTTTTAGCGCATACGCACCTCCGGCGCAATGCAGAACACTACGGATATAGCGTAAAGACGAATTCGTGAAATTCGTGTTCATTCGTGGTTAAAAACCGTTCCCGCGCGGAGTAGTGCCGCGTGTTAAAACGTCCGCGAAGCGGGCGAACCGGCGCTAACCGTGGGGCGAGCGCGGAACGCGCGAGTCCTACGGATACTGCGTAAAGAGAGATTCGTCTCCG
>CAVFCB010000062.1:0-8491 GCA_963620895.1 Bacteroidaceae bacterium
TCCGCATCACCCGTTCTCCGCGAGTCTTGCGGGAAGTCCGGTCCAGCGGCGACCGGAATCGGCGTTGCGCACGGCGGCGGAATAAGCGGCGGGCTCGCCGACGATGAAGACTTTTTTGCGTCCGCGCGTAATTGCCGTGTAGATGAGATTGCGTTTGAGCATCATGTAATGCGCTTTCACGAGCGGGATGACGACGATGGGGAACTCCGAACCCTGCGATTTGTGAATCGTTATCGCGTAGGCGAGCTGCAGCTCGGAAAGCTCGCCGCGCTCGTAATCCGCGCGCACGTCCGCGAATTGCACGGAAACCGAACCCGTTTCGGGCGAAACGTCCGTGATGCGTCCGAGATCGCCGTTGAAAACGTTTTTTTCGTAGTTGTTGCGGTTTTGCAGCACCTTGTCGCCGAGCGCGAAACGCATTCCGCCCGGCGCGGGAACGCTACGCGCTTCTGCGGAAACGCGAAATGCTTTTTGCAGCTCGACGTTGAAATTCTGCACGCCGGCGTTCCCGCGATGCATCGGCACGAGCACCTGAATTTCCTCCGCGGAGCGCACTCCGAGCAATTTCGGGATCGCGCGCGAAGTGAGCGCCAACGTTTTGTTCACGCAATCTTCCGCGCCCGTCGCGCGGATGAAATGAATGTCGCGCTCGGGATCAAAATCGAAAACGCTTTCGAGAATCGGCGGCGGCACATGCCCGTCGCCCTGCAAAATTGCGTGAGCCGTCGTGACGATGCCGCTGCGTTTTCCTTGGCGAAAAACGACGTCGAGTTTGACGACGGCGACGCGGCGGCTGCGGATAAGATCTTTGAGCACGTTTCCCGCGCCGACGCTCGGCAACTGATTCACGTCGCCCACGAGCACGAGATGCGCCTCGGCGGGAACGGCGCGGAAAAGCGCGGACGCGAGTTTCGTGTCGAGCATCGACGCCTCGTCCACGACGACGAAATCCGTCGGCAACGGATTTCCCTCGTTGAAAGAAAAACCGCCGAGCAACGGTTCCGGCTTGAGGATGCGGTGAATCGTTCCCGCGGGAACGCCTGTCGCCTCGCTCATGCGCTGAGCGGCGCGTCCCGTCGGCGCGGCGAGCGTGATGCGAACTTTTTTCGCGCGAAGCACGGCGCAAAGCGCGCGCAAAATCGTAGTTTTTCCCGTTCCCGGTCCGCCGGTAATCACGGAAATTTTTTCGGTGAGCGCCGTTCGGAGCGCGGCGGTCTGCTCTTCCGCAAACGAAAATCCCGCCTTTCCCTGCGCCCACTCGACGGCGCGATCGACGAGGATCGGCGGAAGTCGATTCGGCGTTCCCGCGATTGCGAAAACGCGCGCGGCGATCTCGCGTTCGGCGACGGCGAAATCGCGTTTCTGCAACAATCGCACGGTCTCGCGGGAAAAAGTTCCGTCCTCGGCGCGTCGATACGAAACGGCGTCCGTAAAAACAAGCCGCCCGCTTTCGAGCATTTTTTTGACGAGCGCGGCGGGCAATCCGGGATCGACGCCGAGAAGCTCCGCCGCTTTTTCGACGAGCTCTTCCTGCGGGAACGCCGTGTGTCCCTCCGCCTCCGCAAGTTGCATCGCGTAAAAAAGTCCTGCCTCGACGCGCTGCGCGCCCTCCGTCGGCAAGCCGAGATTCGTCGCGATTTTGTCGGCGGTCGGGAACGCGATTCCGTCAATATCCTGCGCGAGCCGATACGGATTTTCGCGCAATATTTTTTTCGCATCCGCGCCGTAGGCTTTGACGATTCGAAGGCACTGCGAAGTCGTCACGCCGTAAGTCTGAAGAAAAATCATTATCTCGCGCAGCGCGAACTGTTCGTCCCACGAAGCCTTGATTGCGCGCACGCGCTGTGCGCCGATTCCGGGAATTTCGCGCAGGCGCGCGGACTCTTCCGAAATGACGCGAAGCGTGTCCGCTCCGAAATGATCGACGATGCGCTTGGCGTAAGTTTTCCCGATGCCGCGCACGAGTCCGCCGCCGAGAAATTTGCGAATGCCGTGCACGCTCGACGGAAGTTTCGACGTGAACGACGCGATGCGAAATTGCCGCCCGTGCGTCGGATGGCTTACCCACACGCCGTGCAATTCGAGTGTTTCCCCGCATTGCACGGACGGCAACGCGCCGGTGACGACGACGGTCTCGCGCGTCGCTTCGTCGCAAAGCTCGCCGATGGTATAAAAATTTTCGTCGTTAAAAAAAATAATGCGTTCCAGCACGCCGGTGAGCGTGCATTCTTCCGTAGCGGATTTTTTTTGCGGGAACGACATTCGAAATGCGCGAAAAAGTTTTTGAAAAAAATCTCAGCCGAGCGACAGAAAATCGGGCAGCGATGCGATGTCGGCGCAACGCTCGCCCTGCGCGGCGGCGAGGCGGCGAGCGGCGTTCCCGTGCCACACGACGGCGGCGGCGAGGCGTTCCCGCGCAGAAGCGTTCGGCGCGTAATTTTTTTCGGAAGCAAAAATTGCGGCGACCGTTCCCGCGAGCACGTCGCCGCTCCCGCCGCGCGCAAGCGCCGGGCAACCCGCGAACGTGAAAATTTCTCCGGCGGCGTCGGCGATGCGCGTGCACGCGCCTTTGAGCGCGAGCGTCACGCCGTGAGCGCGACAAAATTCGCGAGGTTCCGCCGCGTTCCCGCCGAGTCGCGCGAACTCTCCGGCGTGCGGGAGCAAAATATTTTTTTCCGGCGCAGCGGCGCGTTCCCGCAAGGCATCGAGCGTCGCCGGGCGCAACGCATCGGCATCGAGAATCAGCGAAATTTCGCGCGGCGTTCCCGCGGCGATTTTCGCGATGAGCGCCTGCGCGCTTTCGGAAACGCCCATGCCCGAACCGCACAGCACGGCGCCGACGCGCGGAAAAAGTTTTTCCGCTTCGGCGAACGCGCGATCGCAATCCAAGCCGCCGTCCGAATTTTCCGGGCACGGAATCCACATCGCGCCGGGCGCACGCGCCGCGAACGCCGCCTGCACGCGCTCCGGGCAAATGACCGACACGAGCCCGGCGCCGGCATGAAGCGCGGCGAGCGCGTTCAGCATCAGCGCGCCCGGCATCGCGCGGGAACCGCCGATGATCAGCACATGACCGAAATCCCGTTTGTCGCAAAGCGCGGGACGCGGAGCAAAAATTTTTTTCAGAAAAAACGAAACGTCCGCCGCCGCAAGTGCGCTTTCGTCGAAACCGGAAAATCCGATATCGACGGGAACGATGCGTCCGCAAAATTCGGGGAAATCGATGAGCGGGCGTTTCAGAATTCCCGTCGGGAACGTGAAATCCGCGCGAAGCGGGCATTCGTCCGCTCCCGCATCGCAAAGCCCGGAAGGCAAATCGACTGCGCAGACGGGAGAAGTTTCCGCGCGCGCGGCGAAAATTTCGCGAATGATTTTTTTTGCGTGCGGCGGGAACGGCGGACGGAAGCTGTGCCCGAACACGCCGTCGAGCAACACGTGCGGCGCGGCGGCGAATGCGGGAATTTCCGGCGGGAGCGCCGAAAGGCTTTCGGGAAGAAACGCGATCACGCGTTTTTCCTCGGGAACGGCGGCGACGAAATCATCGAACAATCGGCGCGTGAGCGGCGCAAGGCGCTCAATCGATTCCGCAAAAAAAACGAGCAGGATGCGGCAGGACGTGCGGGAAAAAATTTGCGTTGCCGCGCGCACGGCATCGCCGCCGTTGTGTCCTTTGCCCGCAAGCACGAGCAAACGGGAAATGCCCGCGCCGCCGCATTCCCGCAAAACGCCGTCGCCGACGCCCGTTCCCGCGGCGTTCATCGCGGTTTCTTCCGTCATTTCGCCGCGCGAAAAAAAGTTTTTTTCGAAATCCTTGGCGGCGGCGCAACTCAGAACGGGAATGAACATCGGAGAAAAAAACGGGAAAGTCGAAACGTGATATTTTTGAAAAAATCTCCGCGACGGCGGGAACGCGCAAGGCTCAGAACCAGCGTTTCACGCGGAAGAAAATGAATGCCACGACGACGAATATCGCCATCGCGCCGATCGTAATGAAGTAGCCGTATTCGGTATCGAGTTCGGGCATGTTCTTGAAATTCATTCCGTAAATTCCGGCGATAAAAGTGAGCGGAATAAAAATCGCGGTAACGACGGTGAGGAGCCGAAGAATGTCGCTCGTGCGGCGTTCGTGTTCGGTGTGATAAAAATCCTGAAGTTCCTGCAAAATCATGCGAGCGTGTTCGATGCGGTCGAACGCCCGCAGCGTGTGGTCGTAAAGGTCGCTGAAATACATATCCATCTCCGGCGGGAGCAACGGATGATCGTAGCGCTCGAACGTGCGAACCATGTCGCGCAACGGATACGTCATGCGTCCGAGGCGAATGACGGTGCGCTTCATGCGGTAAATCGTGCGAATGTTTTCGCCGTCTTCGTCGGGATCGGGATTGTCTCTGACGGTGTCTTCTTCGAGGTCGGTAATCGCGTCTTCGATTTCGTCCGTAAGGTGAAGCATGCGGTCCACGAGCGCGTCGAGCAGCGCGTAAAGCAAATACGGCGAACCCCACTTGCGGATTTTCCCGGAATTTTCTGCGATTCGGCGCTCGATATTTTCAAAAACGAGTTCCCGCTTTTCGTGAAAAGAAATCAGAAAGTTCGGTCCCGCGACGAAAGAAATCTGTTGCCCGCGCGGCTGAAGTTCCTCGACGCCGAGCCGCACCGCGCGCGTGACCGCGAGAATCATTTCTCCGTATTCTTCAAATTTCGGGCGAGACCATTCCGAAACAATGTCTTCCTGCGCCAACATCGGAATGTTGAAAAGCGCGCCGACAACGTGCACGAGCTGCGGCTCTTTCATGCCCATCATTTGCACCCACACCATGCCCGGACGATTCGTATAATCCGCAAGCCGATCGACATCCGCAAATTCGTCGAGCGAGTAGCCGGATTCATCGTAGCAGACAACGCGAAACTGCGCCGTCTCCGGCGTATCAAACGGAGACTCGACGGGAAGCGCGCCCGGCTCCAAACCGATTTCGAGCGTTTCCTCATCATCGTTTTCCGACAGCGACGGCTGCGCGGGAACGGGCTCGTGAACTTTCGCCAAAAGCCGCTGCGGGAACGGTTTCAAGTGTCGGCGCAGAAACCGCTTGAAGCGGATCCACGGTGTGCGGCGGCGATTGAAATCTTTTTTCGTTGTCATTTTCTGCGTTGCCCTTTCTCGCGTTCCCGCGTCAAACCGTTCTCGAAACCGAACGTTCCAAAAGCACAATGGATTCGCCGTGGCGGAAAAGCGTGACCTGTCCCGACGACGACACGCAAAGCGCCGCGCAATCCGCGACCGACGAAATCGCCGCCGCCGCCGCGTGCCGCGTTCCCAGCCCGCCTTGAAGCGAAACCTGCGAATCCACCGCCGTCAGTCGGCTTCCCGCCGAATGCACGCGCCCTTCGCCGTCAACGACAAATGCGCCGTCGATCAGCGCCCATTCCTTGATCGTTTCTTCGACGAACGGATTGAGAATGTTGCGATCTTCCGCGCGATAACCGCTGAACGGATTGAGCACGAGCTGCTCCGTGTAAGGCGTAATTTTTTCGAGATCGCCGATGACCATGATCGTGCCGACGGGTTTGCCCTCGCGCCCTTCCGTCGCAAGCTCCGTCACGATCGCAATCGCGCGCTCCAACACTTCGGGACGCACGTGCGCGGGAACGAGCGCGTCCGCATGCGACATCATGAACGACGGAAATTCCTGCGCCGCTTCGATGACGATGAGCGAATCAAGCTTGTCGCTCCCGTCCATGCCGCCGAGACAACAGATGCGATCCGTCGGGCGAATGTTCCCGCGCATGAGCCCGACGAAGAGCGCGGCGCGAAGTTGCGACATGCGATGCGCGGAAAACGAATTGACGTTGATCACGTCCGGCTTTCCGCCTTCAGCGAAAGAAAAATTCGCGTTCGTTCCCGAAACGAAAATCGTTCGGAAACTCGTTTTTTTCATGCCTCGCCACTGCACGGGAGCGCCGAAAGTATCCGCGAAAAACAACAGCACCTGACATTTCGTGGATTCGGCGAGGCGCGCCGCCGTTCCCGCAAAGCGGAGATTCCAACGCGAATCCTGCCGTGCGGAAACTTTTGCCGCGCCCATAAAAACGCTCATCACGACTTGTCGAAAATCCTTGATCCCGCCTGCCTTGATGAGCGCCGCAGAATCTTCGTCCTCCAACTCGTGCACGAGCGACGAAAGCACCGTGTGATAATTGCGCCCGTGCTCGGGAGCAAGCACCAAAAAAACGACGCGAAGCGACGGACGCGCAATTTCTTTCGACGCGGGAACGCCGGGAACGGACGGCGCGGCAGTCTTTCCCGCATCGGCCGCCGGCAAGCGTCCCACCGTGATGATTGTGCTCGAAACAAGCGGCGTGCGAATGCTCGGAATCGCCGCCCATTCGCCCACGCGACGTTGCATCTGCGCCTCGCTTTCGATCAGCGCCACGCGAAGCGCATCGCGTTTTTCCACCGACGTTCCCGCAGGCAACGACACCGCAAGCATCTCATCGAGCGCGACCGAAAGTTCCCGCGTGCTCAACTCGAGAATTCGGCTCTTCGACAAAAATCGATCTATCCGCATGGAATCGCCTTTTCTTCGTTAAAAAATCAAAAAAAAAGCAGGCGGGAACTGCGTCCGACCTGCCGTGAAAAATTCATCGCTCCCAATCGAGCGCTCCTTTTTTCACCTCGTACCACAGGCCGAAAATTACAATTCCTATGAAGACCGCCAACGACCAAACAATGGTCAGACCGAGTCCCTCCGCGAGGAACTTGCGGTAAATCAGCGCCGACGGTATCAGGAAAACAACTTCGATATCAAACAGGATGAAAAGCATCGCCGTAAGATAGAAGCGAACGGAAAAACGCGGATGCACCGGACCTTCGCCTTTCAGACCGCACTCGTAAGGCAGTTTCTGCGAACGGTTGGAGTGCCCTTTCTGACCGAAAATGTGGCTCGCAATGATGATCAGAACAGGCAACGCGCATCCGATGACGACCTGAACGAAAATCGGGAAATAACTGGACAAAACGCTGTCGGACATAGCACCGCCTATTGAACGCTTCGCGCGCGCGTTTTGCAAGAGCTTTCGACGCCGCGTTCCCGTCAAGAACCTTTTTCGGAAAATCTCATTTTTTTCAAAAAACTCCCCGCGGGAACGCCCTGCGCCGCCGCGGGAACATCGCCCGCCGCCCGCGTTCCCGCGCGGTTTCCGTGAAAAACTGGTGAATTTTGAGGTTGAACTTGAAATTTCACCACTTTTTAATAAAGCCATGATTAAAAGAGAGGCAGAATCGTTTGTGCTTCGGCTTGCGGAGCAGTTTCCCGTCGTCACGATCCTTGGGCCGCGACAAGCGGGAAAGACCACGCTTGCGCGAGACGCGTTCCCGCGGCATCGCTATGTGAATCTGGAGTTGCCGGACGTGCGGCTTTTTGCGGAGCGCGATCCGCGGGCTTTTTTGGAGGCGAATCCCGCGCCGGTGATTTTTGACGAAATACAAAACGTTCCCGCGCTGCTGAGCTATCTGCAAGTTTTTTCCGATGCTCCCGGCGCGCCCGGTCGCTACGTGCTCACGGGCAGCCATCAGCCGCGTCTCGGCGAGGCGGTTTCGCAGTCTCTCGCCGGGCGCACGGGCATTGCGCGACTGTTGCCGCTGTCGCTGTCGGAGCTCGCCGCCGCCGGGGTCGCGCTTTCCCGCGATTCGGCGTTGTTGAACGGTTTCATGCCGCGCCTTTACGGCGGTGAAGTCCGCGAACCCGCGTTGCTTTACGCCAATTACTACGCGACCTACGTCGAGCGAGATCTGCGGCAACTCATTAATGTGAAAAATCTCGCCGCGTTCGACGTGTTCGTCCGCTTGCTCGCCGGACGCGTCGGGCAGGTGCTCAATCTCAGCGCGCTTTCGGGCGACGCCGGCGTTTCCGTCCAAACCGCGAAGGAGTGGCTTTCGGTGCTCGAAGCGTCGTTCATCGTTTTTCGCACGTTCCCGTATTTCGAAAATTTCGGCAAGCGTCTGACAAAATCTCCGAAGCTCTATTTTTACGAACCCGGGCTCGCCGCCTATTTGCTGAATTTGCGGACGCCGGAGCAGGTGTCGCGCGACCCGCTCGTCGGAGGGCTTTTCGAAAACATGGTCGTTGCGGAAGCTATGAAAACCTTGCTCAATCGCGGCGACGACGGCTCGCTTTACTTTTGGCGCGACGAGCGCGGGTTTGAAATCGACCTGCTCGCCCGGCGCGGGAACGAGCTTTTCCCGATTGAAATCAAATCCGGAAAAACTTTTTCGGACAGCTTCGCGAAAAATCTCGTCGCTTTCCGCAAAATCACGCCGCGCGCGGGAACGGGCGCCGTGATTTACGCCGGAGAAACGGAAGCGACGATTCGCGGTGTGCGCTTCTTGAATTTTTCCAAAACTCGGGAAATTTTCTCCGCGCACTGAACCGCGTTCCCGCGCGGTTTCCGCGAAAAACTGGTGAATTTTGAGGTTGAACTTGAAATTTCACCACTT
>CAVFCB010000062.1:8693-11320 GCA_963620895.1 Bacteroidaceae bacterium
ACTTCGGGCAGGCGAGACATCGTGCCGTCGGGATTCGTAAGCTCGCAAAGCACGCCGCAAGGTTTCAGACCGGCGAGCCGCACAAGGTCAATCGTCGCTTCGGTGTGTCCCGGACGTTCGAGCACTCCGCCGTCGCGCGCGACGAGCGGGAACATGTGCCCGGGCGCGGCGAGATCCGCGCGCGAGGAAGTTTCCGATGCGACGACGCGCACCGCTTCGAGCCGATCCGCGGCGGAAACGCCGGTGGAAACGTTTTTCGCGGCGTCCACGGAAATGGTGAACGCCGTGCCGTAGCGGCTGGTGTTGTCGCGCACCATCATCGGCAATTCGAGGCGCCGCGCCGTTTCCGCGGGAACGCAGATGCAGATGATTCCGCTGCAATCGCGGATTTGCATGGCGATTTGCTCGACGGTCAGCGTCTCCGCGGCGAAGATGAGATCGCCCTCGTTCTCGCGAGCTTCGTCGTCCACGACGAGCACGCCTTTCCCGGCGCGCAATGCGGCGACCGCCTTTTCCACGCGTTCCCGCGCGTTCCCGAATCGTTCCAAAAAACTGATTTCCGTTTTCATTCGCTAAAAAAAATCGAACCTCCGGAATGCGGGAACGCCGACGATGCGGACGCATCGCCTTCGAATCTCTTTCATCCGGACTTTACCGTCGGCTTCGGACTCTCACCGAATCAGCCTTCGCGCGCGAAAACGCGGTCGGGCTCGCGGGCTTTTCGGCGCGAACGCCGAATTACCGCCGGTAGGGAATTGCGCCCCGCCCCGAGATTGCAAAACATTTTCACCGCGAAGCTCTCGCGATGCAACGCGAAATTTTTTTCCGCCGTGCGCGAAAAAAAAATCACTTCACGGCAGACGCGGGAAAACCGGCATCGACGAAAATTCGTTTCGCCCGCGCAACCGTCTCGGCGTCGGGCTCCGGCGTTTCCGCAAGCGGATCCCGCAAGCCGAGTTCTTTCCATTTGAACGCGCCGAGTTTGTGAAACGGCAACACGTCCACGCGCTCGACGACGTTCCCGCCGAGCGATGCCGCAAAATCCGCCACGCGCCGCACGTTCCCGTCGGCATCCGTCAGCCCGGGAACGAGCACGAAACGCAGCCAGATTTTTTTGCCGAGCGCGGCGAGGCGCTGCGCGAACGCCAGCGTCGGCGCGAGATCGCCGCCCGTCACGGCGCGATAAGTCGCGGGATCGCCGGATTTGATGTCGAGCAACGTCAGATCGACGTTCCCGAGAAACGCGTCGTCCGCATCGGCGCCGAGCGCGCCCGAAGTATCGAGCGCCGTGTGCAAACCGATTTTCTTGCATCCCGCAAAAATCGCGCGGGAAAATTCGATTTGAAAAAGCGGATCGCCGCCGGAAAGCGTGACTCCGCCGCCGCTCCCGCGCAGAAAATCCGCATAGCGCGCAATGTCCGCAACAACTTCCGCGGCGGACGTTTCCGCGCCGCGCGGCGCAAAAGACGTGTCGGGATTGTGGCAGTAGCGACAACGCAACGAACACCCGGAAAGAAATACGACGTAGCGAATTCCGGGACCGTCCACGGTGCCGCAAGTTTCGACGGAATGAACCTTTCCGCGCACGGGAACGCAAATTTCATCGGTGAGCGATGCCATGATTTTTCATTACATCCGGAAAAAACGTTCAAGGGAACAAAAAAACACTTGCACTCCGCCCGACAAAAATTTTTACTTAACGCTCTTTTAATCAAATCAGAGATGAAAACAACTTTAGCGAAGACATCCAACGCCGCCGATAAGACATGGTTCGTGGTGGACGCCGCCGGGCAGCCGGTCGGGCGCCTCGCCGTCAAAATCGCAACGATTCTGCGCGGACGTCATAAGCCGACTTATACGCCCCACGTTGACACGGGCGATTTCGTCGTCGTCATCAACGCCGACAAGGTGAAATTTACGGGAAGCAAGGAAACCGACAAGACCTACATGTTCTACACGGGTTGGGTCGGAACCGCCTACCGCCGCTCTGCGGAATTCATGCGCGGACATCGCCCTGAATTCATCATCGAACACGCGGTCAAGGGCATGCTCCCGAAAAACCGCCTCGCAAACGCGATGCTGAAAAAACTTAAAGTTTACGCCGGAGCGGAACACCCGCACGCGGCGCAGAATCCGGTCGAATACAAAATCTAATTTCATCAGAATATGAATAAAGACGTTCCTGTTTTTGTCGCCGTCGGGCGTCGCAAAACCTCCACCGCGCGCGTTCGCGTCGCGAGCGGCTCCGGCAATGTCAAGGTCAACGACAAGCCGGTCGAAGAATACTGCTTCACGGAAGCGCTCGCGAAAACCGCGACGCTCCCGATTTCCGTTGCCGGGCTCGACGGTTCGCTCGACATCGAAGTCCGCGTGAACGGCGGCGGTTGCAACAGCCAAGCGGGTGCGATTTCGCACGGCATCGCTCGCGCAATCGAAAAATACAATCCCGATCTTCGCGCTCCGCTGAAAAAAGCGGGTCTGCTCACGCGCGACGGTCGCGCCAAAGAACGCAAGAAAAGCGGTCGTCCGGGCGCGCGCAAGCGCTTCCAGTTCTCGAAACGTTAATCGCGTTTCGCGCATCTTTCGAAAAAACCGCGTTCCCGCTCGGGAACGCGGTTTTTTTTGCG
>CAVFCB010000063.1:0-10849 GCA_963620895.1 Bacteroidaceae bacterium
TCTGTTCAATCGGGAAATTCTTTCGAAATCTGACTTAGAATTGAAGAAAGAGAACGACGATAACCAAAAAAAATAATACTGATGGCAAAAGCGACATCTTCCAAGAAAACGGACAAGCCGGCGACTCATCCCGAGATCGTCCTCGAAAAAACCGACCATGTCACGGTGGAGGCATTCAAGCAGTGGGTGCTTTACCATATGCGTTGCACGCTCGCTCGCGACACTATGACCGCGACGAATCACGATTGGCTGACCGCCGTCAGCTGCGCGATTCGCGACTTGCTTCACCACCGCTTCATCACGACGCAGGAAGTGCACAACGAACAGAAAGTGCGCCGCTGCTATTACCTTTCCGTCGAGTATCTGATGGGGCGCTTGCTCCGCAACAATCTTACGAACGCGGAATTGCTCGACGTCGCCGAGGCGGCGATGCGCGAACTCGGGCTCGATCCCGAAACGATTTTCTCCGAAGAAAAGGACATGGGGCTCGGGAACGGCGGTCTCGGACGCCTTGCCGCGTGCTTCCTCGATTCTCTTGCAACGTTGGAGCTGCCGAGCATCGGCTACGGCATCCACTATGAATTCGGACTTTTCCGCCAGACGTTCGTGAACGGCTATCAGGTCGAAACGGCGGACAACTGGCTGATTGCGGGCAATCCGTGGCACATTCGCCGCGCGGCTCGCCGCGTGGAAGTCCCGATTTACGGGAACGTCGAGCTTTCTTACGACGAAAAAGGCAACTTCAAGCCGCGTTGGGTGAACACGCTGGCGCTCGTCGCGGTGCCGTGGGACATTCCGATTGTCGGCTACAAGGCGAAAACGATCAATTACCTCCGACTTTGGGAAGCGAAGGCGACGCGCGACTTCGATTTTCATAAATTCAACGAAGGCGCCTACATCGAAGCGATTCGCGAAAAGGCGAACAGCGAGACGATTTCCAAGGTGCTTTATCCGAACGACAAGGCGGCGGTCGGGCGTCAGCTTCGCCTCGTGCAGCAGATTTTCTTCGTTTCCGCTTCGTTGCAGGACATTATTCGCCGCCACAAGGTCGAAAACGAATCGCTCGATTCGTTGCCGGAAAAAGCGGCGATTCAGCTGAACGATACGCACCCGACGATTGCCATTCCCGAGCTTATGCGCTTGCTGCTCGACGTCGAAGGCTTCTCGTGGGACAAGGCGTGGGGAATCGTCACGAAGGTTTTTGCCTACACGAATCACACGTTGCTTCCCGAAGCGCTCGAAAAGTGGAGCGTTCCGCTGTTCGAAAAGGTGCTCCCGCGCCATTTGCAGATTATTTACGAAATCAACCGCCGCTTCCTCATGGAAGTCGAAAAGAAGTGGCCGGGCGACCAAAACAAGAAGCGCGAGCTCTCGATCATCGAAGAGGGCGACCCGAAACAGGTGCGCATGGCGACGCTCGCCGTCATCACCTGCCACTCGACCAACGGCGTTGCCGCGCTTCACACGGAACTCCTCAAACAGACGCTTTTCCACGATCTGAACGAGCTTTATCCGGAACGCTTCAACAACAAGACGAACGGCATCACTCCGCGCCGTTGGCTTCGCGCCTGCAACGTCGGGCTTTCCAAGCTCATCGATTCCAAAATCGGGAGCGCGTGGACTGCCGATCTCGATCAGCTCAAGAAACTCGAAAAATACGCGGACGATCCCGCGTTCCGCAAGGCTTACATGGACATCAAGCGCGCGAACAAAATCGAGCTCGCCCGCGTCATCAAAAAGCTCTGCGGGATCGACGTTTCGCCGGACGCGCTCTTCGATGTTCAGATCAAGCGTTTGCACGAATACAAGCGTCAGCATCTCAACCTGCTGCACATTCTCACGCTGTATCATCGTCTCCTGAATGATCCGTCGTTCGACATCGTCCCGCGCGTGTTCGTTTTCGGCGCGAAAGCGGCTCCGGGCTACGAGTTGGCGAAGCAAATCATTCACGCCATCAACGCGGTCGCGAACAAAATCAACAACGACCCGCGCATCGACGGCAAGCTCAAGGTCGCGTTCATTCCGGATTATCGCGTTTCCCTTGCGGAAAAAATCATTCCCGCGGCGGATCTCTCCGAACAGATTTCCACCGCCGGCAAAGAAGCTTCGGGAACGGGCAACATGAAGCTCGCGCTCAACGGCGCGCTCACAATCGGCACGCTCGACGGCGCGAACGTCGAAATCCGCGAAGAAGTCGGCGACGAAAATATCTTCATCTTCGGGCTTACCGTCGAAGACGTGAAGAAGTTGCGTTCCCGCGGCTACAATCCGTGGGATTACTACAATCGCGACGAAGAGCTCAAAGCGATTCTCGGCTGGCTCGCCGGCGACTACTTTACGCCGGAGGCTCCCGGCTCGCTCGCGCCGGTCGTTCGCAGCTTGCTCGAAGGCGGCGATCCTTTCCTCGTGCTCGCCGATTATCGCGCTTACGTGGAATGCCACGCTCGCGTGGACAAAGCGTTCCGCAACAAGGACGCGTGGGCGAAATCCGCGATTCTCAACACCGCGCGCGTCGGCAAATTCTCTTCCGACCGCACGATTTCCGAATACGCGAAAGACATCTGGAAACTGCCTTCCGTTCCCGTGAAACACGCGGAATTGAAATGGCGCGTCGTTGCGGAATAATTCCGCATTCGCGAAAAGAAAAAGCGTTCCCGCGCGGGAACGCTTTTTTCGTGCGCGGATTTGCGGCGTTCCCGTCAAAACTTTTATTGAAATCCGTCTGCGTTTGAAGGACAATCGCCGCCTCCGATTTCAGCAATGTTCCCGACAACGACAGCAACGCCGACGCCCGGTTATTGGGTGCACAATTTGGATCCGTTTCTGATCCGCTTTCCCGAAGGTTGGTTCCTTGAGGGCGTGCGGTGGTACGGGCTGGCGTATCTCGCCGGATTCATTTTCGGCGCGGTGATGCTCAGCGTTTACTACAAAAAAAATCGTTCGCCGCTGGCATCGGACGCGCAGTCGAATTTTATGGTCGCGCTCGTGCTCGGCGTGCTCATCGGCGCGCGGCTCGGCTACATGCTTTTTTATGCGTGGGACGCGCTCGTCGCCGATCCGCTTTCCGTGTTTCGCGTGTGGACGGGCGGAATGTCCAGCCACGGCGGAATGATCGGCGCCGTGCTTGCAACGTGGATTTTTGCGCGGCGAAACAAGGTTTCGTTTTTGCAGTTGGGCGACATTATCGCATCGCTCGCTCCCGCAGGCGTGTTTTTCGGGCGCATCGCAAACTTCATCAACGGCGAGCTTTACGGACGCGAAACTTCCGTGCCGTGGGCGGTGATTTTCCGTTACGAAAAATTCAATCCGTTCACGGGAACGCCGGAAACGGTTTTCCTGCTCCCGCGGCATCCGTCGCAGCTCTACGCGGCGGCGGGCGAGGGCTTGCTCATTTTGCTGTGGACGCAGTTGCGTTTTTGGAAAAAAGAGCCGCTCCCGCACGGGCAAGTGCTCGGCGAGGCGTGTCTGCTCTACGCGGCGGTGCGCATTTTCGATGAATTTTTCCGGGAACCCGATGTCGGCGTCAGCTTCATTCTCGGACTCACGCGCGGGCAATTTTACTCGGCGGTGCTCGCGCTCGTCGGCGTCGTTTTCATCGTCGTCGCTCGGCGCCGAAAAAAAATTGAAAGTTGAGCGGCGTTCCCGTGCCGCTATAATTCTTTTTCACAATGATTCTTCCCTTAACGTATTACGGCGATCCCGTGCTTCGCGCCGAAAGCGCGGAAGTGACGGAGTTCGGCGACGCGCTCGAAAAACTCGCGGAGGACATGGTCGAGACGATGCACGAGGAAAACGGCATCGGGCTCGCCGCGCCTCAAATCGGGCGGTCGATGCGCTTTTTCGTTATCGATTTGCGTCCGGCGAAAGGCGAACCGCAGGATTTCGAGCTGATTCTCGACGGCAAACCCGTTCCCGCGGAGCTTGCGATGCCGATGGCATTTGCCGATGCGGAAATCGAGGTGCTCGACGGCGACGATGCCGTTTGCCGCGAGGGATGCCTTTCGTTCCCGGGAATTCGCGGCGAAGTCGTGCGGCGGGAACACGTGCGCGTGAAGTTTCGCGATGCTCGCGGGAACGCCCGCACGTTGGAATGCACGGGAATGCTCGCGCGTTGCGTTCAACACGAAAACGACCATTGCCACGGCATCGTTTTCGTCGATCGCATGTCGTCGCGCGATCGCCTGCGCAACGCGTCCAAACTCAAATCGCTCAAGCGCGATACGCTCGCCGAGCTGAAAGAATCCGCCAAAAAAGCATAATCATTCCCCTTCCACCTTCAACCCTCCACCCTCAACCTTCCACAAAAACCATGGCCGGCGTAGGCAAACTCCTTAAACAGGCGCAGAAAATGCAAAAGAAAATCGAAGAGACGAATCAGGCGCTCTTCGACGAAAAAATCGAAGTCTCTTACGGCGGCGGCGCCGTGAAACTCGTGCTCAACGGGCACAGCGAAGTCAAATCCGTCGAGCTCGATCCCGAATTTCTCAAGGAAGACAAGGCGACCGTCGAAGCCGCATTGCTCGCCGCGATTTCCGAAGGCATCGCCAAGGCGAAAGCCGTGCATCAGGAAAAAATGCAGGCGGCGACCGCCGGATTCACGCTCGGCGCCGCCTGATTTTCGCGCGGCGCGGGAACGCAAATTATGTCCGCGTTCGACGAAGCGCGCGATGCGCTCAAAAAACTGCCGGGCGTCGGTTATCGCTCGGCGGAACGCATGGCGCTCCATTTGCTTGTGGAGCGTCCGGACGCCCTTGCGCATCTCGTTTCCGCGCTGAGCAACGCCGCGCAGCGGGTTTCCCGTTGCACCTGTTGCGGGAACGTTTCCGAGGACGGCGAGATTTGCCCGATTTGCGCGGACGAGCGCCGCGAGCGTTCCCGCGTTTGCGTTGTCGAGCACGTGCCCGATCTTATGGCGATCGAGCGCTCGGGAACGTTTCGCGGCACGTATCACGTGCTGCACGGGCGCCTTTCGCCCATTCGCGGGATCGGTCCCGAAAATCTGAATTTCGAAACGCTCGAAAAACGCCTGCTCTCCGGCGAAATTTCCGAACTGATTCTCGCGCTTTCAAACGATATCGAGGGCGAGGCGACTTGCCATTACATTCGCGAAGAATTCGGCGCACGCTTCCCCGACGTCGAAATCACGCGCATCGGATTCGGACTGCCCAGCGGCGGCGCACTCAATTTTGCCGATCCCGCGACGCTGCGATTCGCACTCAATTCCCGTCGCGCATTTTGAATTTTGCCGCAGGCAAAAACAAAAAAATTAGGAACCGGAAATTTCCGATTCCTAATTTTTTTTTGGCTTCTGATTTGTTTTCTTACCAGAAGATCACGTAGAGCGCGATGGTGGCGATCACCACAAAAATCCCGAACGCTTTCGCTTTTCCGGAACCTTCGAGCGGAACTTCGTTCTTCGCGGGAACGAGAATCGCTTGTCCGCCGCGCGCCGTATTCCACACCGTGAGCAACACGCCGATCGCGATGCAGACCACGAGGCAGATCGACATGCGGTTGAGGAACGCCATTTCCGGCATGCAAAGCTTCAACGCGCCGTAGAGCACCGCGTTGACGGCGATGCCGAGCCAGCCGAACACGCGCGGGCATTTCGGAACGAAGAATCCGAAGAGGAACACGCAGAGAACGCCCGGCGAAATGAAGCCTTGGAATTCCTGAATGAAGTTGAAGATCCCGCCGAAAATCGGACTGTTCAGGAACGGCGCAAGACCGAGCGCAATCAACACGCAGACGACAACGCCGATTTTGCCGACGGTAACAAGCTTGTGCGGCGATGCCGCGGGAACGAGCTTGTGATAGATATCCATCGTGAAAATCGTCGAAGCGGAGTTGAGCATCGAGGCGAGCGAGGAAACGACCGCACCGAAGAGCGCCGCAAGCACGAACCACGTGATGCCCGGCTTCATCAGTTTTTTCATCAGCGTCGGGAACGCCGCATCGTAGTCGAAGCCGACGAGTTTCTGCGAAACTTCAAGCCCTTGCGCTTCCGCCTTGTCGACGATGTTTTCCATATTCCAGTCGGCGACCGCCTGCGCGAGCGGAATGCGGTCCGCGAGCGTCGTGCTTTCGTCTTTGACGTCGGCGAGCAACGCGTTGACCTTGGGAACGATATCGGAGTTGATCATTTCCTGCGTCATCGGCGCGTCCGGATTCGCCTTGTTGTAAACGGCGATGTTCTTTTCGATGAGCTCGATGCCCTTGTCGCAGTTCTGCAACATGAATTCGCCGGTCACGAAATAAACCGTTTTATCGACATCGGGATCGGTTTCCACCGCCAGAATCGCCGCCGCGTTCTTTTCGTCGGCGCTGGTTTTCAGGTCATCGCGATAAAGGTTGTAGGCGAGAATGCCCGGAATGACGACGACGAACGGAATGAGCAATTTCAGAAACGCCGCAAACACGATACCCATTTGCCCTTCGGCAACGGATTTGGACGCGAGCGTGCGTTGCATGATGTATTGATTCAAGCCCCAGTAGAAGAAATTCGGAATCCACAGACCGAGCAACAGCACCGTCCACGGCATCGAGGGATCGCTCGCCGGGCGAATCATGTGAAGTTTGCCGCCGGCGGAGTTCATGCCTTCCGCTGCCGCTCCCGCGTTGAGTTGGAGGAAGCGTTCGATGCCGCCCGCGTTTTGCAGCCCTTCGACCGTCGCGCCGGAATTCGACGCCGCCGACTGAATCAGGTGATCGGGATCCGCGTTCCCGAGCGCCGTAATCGCCAAATACGCGACAACGCCGCCGCCGAGAATCAGCGCCGAGCCCCAAATGAGGTCCGTCCACGCACAGGCTTTCAGCCCGCCGACGAAAACGTACACCGCCGCGCAAAGCGCGATGATGATGCAGCCGATGAGGATGTTCCCGTCAACCAGCCCGCCGAACGTAAGCGCTCCCGCCGAGACCGTGTTAAAATCAATTCCCGTGACGCCCGTCGCGCCGAAGAAGAAGACCGCGATACATTTCGCTCCCGCGAAAATGACGCCCGCCGTCGGCACACCGACAAGAATCAGCAACGTGCAAATCGCCATAATCGAACGCGAGGCGATATTGAAGCGCGTTTCCAAAAATTCCGGAATCGTGTACACGCCGCAACGCAACAGTTTCGGAAGGAAGAAAAACGCGACGAGGACCAGCACGATCGCCGCAAGCCATTCGTAGCCCGCAATCGCGAGTCCCAACCAGTCCGCCGCTTGCCCGGACATACCGACGAATTGTTCCGTCGAAATGTTCGCGGCGATCAGCGAGAAACCGACCAGCCACCAAGACAGCCCGCGCCCGGCGAGGAAGTAATCCGCCGCGCTGGTGTCCGTCTTTGCACCGCCGTCAGCTGCGCCCTCGACTTTTTTCGGGCGAGCCTTGTAGATACCGAGACCGATGACCAACACGATCGCCACGCAGAAGAGGACGACGTCGAGTGCGCTCATCGGGTTTTCAGAGGCGGTCGCTGCCGCCTGTGCCAACATGGATGTAAGCATATAGATTTGGGTTATTGTTTTTCAGGGAATAAGAGCGTTCCCGCACTATGCGGGCAACGTAGCGCAATCCTACGTGGACGTGTTCCCGCCCGCAACTCAAATTTTGTTCGCGTTCCCGCGCTTAGGCGTAAAGGCGATAATCGAGAACGGAACGGCGAAATTCCGCGGCGCGGGCTTCCCAGCGGGCGCACCACGCTTTGACGTCGAGCCGCGCGCCCTCTCGGCAGAGCGCGTTGAAAAATTTTTCGTCGCCGACGTGTTTCAGAAAAAGATCGCGCGCGTTCCCGCGAAGCTCCGCAAACGGATTGCTTTTTTCCCAGATGCAACATTGGCGCATCATGTGAAAACTGATTTCCGTCGGACGAAGTTTTTTCCAGTTCGTGATTGCGAGCAGGGCGCCGCGCGCGCTCCCGTTGCCCATAACTGCGGGAATGCCGCGCAGCCCGGCGATTTCAAAACTGTCCGTCAGCGCCGCCATTTCCTTTTCGTTTTTTCCGGGATAACCGAGAAAACGGAACGGACGCACGAGGCGCAACGGTTCGCGCGAGGCGGTGAACGTGTGGGAAAATTTTCCCGCGCAACAGCCGAGTCCCGTCATTGCGTAGCCTTCGGCGGCATCGGGATTTGCGATGTAGGGCGATGTCGGAATCCAGCGCAGTCCCGTGTTGCGCCAAAGCATCGAGCGACGCCAACCCGTCATTTTCACGATGTCGAGTTTCGCGCGGGAACGCGCTTCGGCGGAAAGATTCAGCCAACCTTCGCCGAGCGCCGCGCGGGCGAGCTCGCCGATGGTCAGCCCGTGAACGTAGGGCACGGGATACATTCCGACGTAGCTTTGCCACTTCGCGTCGAGCATCGGTCCGTCGCATTTTTCCCCGCCGAGCGGATTCGGGCGGTCGAGCACGAGCACGGGAATTCCCGCTTCAAAACACGCTTCCATCACGAGCCGCATGCAACTCACAAACGTGTAGCTGCGCGAACCCACGTCCTGCAAATCGATGACCATCTGCGTGATCCCGCGCAACATTGCGGGCGTCGGACGCCGCGTGCCGCCGTAAAGCGAATGCACGGGCAAACCCGTGCCGAGCCGCACGTCGCGTTGGTCGGCAACGATTTTTTCCGCGGGAACGTCGCCGTAAATTCCGTGTTCCGGACCGAAGAGCGCGACGAGTTCCGCTCCCGCGCGCCGCGCTTGCGTATGCAGAATTTTTATCGTGCTTTGCCCGCGGCTGTCCGTTCCCGCCTGATTCGTGACGAGCCCGATGCGCTTTCCGCGCAGGCGCGAAAAATTCTCCGCCGCAAGCACGTCGATTCCGAGCCGCACCTTCGGCGTCTCAGGCGTCGTCGGCACTGCGGCGAAAAGCGAATCGGCGAGCCACAGCGCTCCCGCGCCGAGGAGCGAAGTTTTGAGAAATTCACGGCGGGTCATCATCTTTTTTTGAAAAATAAAATTTTAAAAAATAAAAAATCGGAAAACGAAAAGGTCGCGGGAACGTTCATCGGCTCAGTTCCGCGCGCAGGCGGCGTGAGGCTTCGCCGTCGGTGAAAATTTCGACGAGGTGGACGCCTTGTCGGGAACGGAATCGCGCGAGCGCCGCGCCGAGCTCCGCAAGCGTTCCCGCGCGCACGTAATCGATCCCGTATGCTGCCGCGAGCCCCGCAAACGAAACGCGCTGCGGCGTGAGCCAGTAGCGTTCGAAATACGGATTTTCTTTCGCAACGGGAAGATGCCGGAAAATGTTCCCGCCGCCGTTGTTTTGCAGAACAATCGTGAGGTTCCCGCAAAAGTGCGGCGCGAGCAGAAAGCCGTTCACGTCGTGCAACAGCGAAAGATCGCCCGTGTAAAGAATCGTTTGCTCCATGCAGCCGTGAGCGACGCCGAGCGCCGTCGAAAGCGTGCCGTCGATCCCGTTCGCGCCGCGATTGCAAAACGTCCAGAAGCGACTTCCCGCCGGGCAAAACGCATTCATGTCGCGCACGGGCATGCCGTTGGCGATGAAGAGCGCCGTTTCGGATTCCGGCAAATTTTCGCAGAGAAAACGTGCGATTTGCGGTTCGAGCGGCGGCGTTCCCGCGTCCTTCGCGGCGTTGCGAAAAAAGGCATCGGACTTCGTGCGGAAACGGGCATCCGCCGCGCGCCACGCTTCGAGAAATTCCGTTTTCGCGCCCGCGCGTTCCCGCGAAAAAACGTTGTTCCAAACATCGCGAAAACGTCGTGAAATTTTAATCGCATTCGGGCGGTGCAACGCGTCCGTGTCGTCGCCGCAATAATTGAAAAGAAGCACGGGCGTTTCGCCGAGCGAGGCGAGCCACGTGCGGAGAAATTTGCTTTCCGGCAACGCGCCGAGCTGAATCACGACATCGGGACGCAACGCGTCAAACGTCGGCGCATAAGGTTTTTCCGCAAGGCGAAAAATCGCATCGTAGCGCTCAATCAGGCGTTCCCGCGCCGGCGGAAAATGGCGCAGCGGGTGCGTCGCGTCCGCGAGAATCGGCGCGGAAAATTCGCGGGAAAGCCGCTCGACGTTGAACGTGTCATCGTGCCCGACCGGCGTCGTTCCCGCGACGATGAGCACTTTTTTCCCCGCGAGAGAAATCGGCGCGGGCTCGCCGCTTTCGTCGAGAAAATCGCGCAACGGCAAGCGCGGCACGAGGCAAAATTTCGCGAGATCGAAATTCGCGGGAACGCCGCTTTCGCCGGGAAAATCTTTTTCGAAAACGCTCGGCGCGAGCGGGTCGCGCAACTGCACGTTCACGTGCACGGGAGCGCACTCGGCGGCGGCAACGCGCACGGATTCCGCGGCAACGGCACGCGCCGATTCAAACGATGCCGGCGTTTTTTCGGGAACGCAATTGCTCTCGCGAACAACGAATTTCGAAAAAATTCCGAGCTGCGGAATCGTTTGCCCCGCGTGGCAATCCTGAAATTCCGGCGGGCGGTCGGCGCTGATGACGACGAGCGGCGTGCGCGACATTTTCGCTTCCGCCACCGCCGGCAAATAATTCGCCACCGCCGTTCCCGACGTGCAGACGAGCGCCGTCGGACGCGCCGTGCTCTTCGCCAGCCCAAGCGCAAAAAACGCGGCGGAACGCTCGTCGAGCGCGGGAACGCATTCAAGCCCGCGCAACTCCGCCGCAGCCGCCGTCAGCGGCGTCGAACGCGAGCCCGGAGAAATGACGATCGTGCGGACGCCGGCGTTGCGCAACGTCCGCATAAAAATCGCACTCCACAGCGCGTTCGTGTTCCGAAATTCCATTTCGCCCGCAATTCTGTTCCCGCCGCCGCCGCGCCGCAAACGGAAAACGGGGGCGAACTTTTAACTATTAGGTAAGGGCGGAGAAAACTGGGGGCGGAG
>CAVFCB010000064.1:0-10679 GCA_963620895.1 Bacteroidaceae bacterium
TACTTTCGAACCCCGATTTTGCCAAAAAAAAACGAAGCGCAAGCGCTATTTGGTTTTGCGGAGCGTTTTCGTCGGTTGCGGGAACGCGCGTTTCTTTTTGATACTCGGTTTCAACAAGCAAAGACTGCGAAAAAGAGGTTGAAAAAAACCGCGGGAACGGTCAGATTCTGCGCGTCCTCGCGAAAACTTTGCGGGAACGAACATTGCCTCCTTTTTTTCAAGTTACAACCTTATCAAATTATGAGCGAAAAATGCTGTTGCCGCGTGCCGTCGGTGGTCAAGAAATACTTGATGGCAGTTACCGGTCTGGTTCTTGTGCTGTTTCTGATTGTCCACGTGGTGGGCAATTTGCAGATGTTTCAGGCGCCGGAAAAGATTAACACCTATGCGCACCTGCTGCATAGCCTTCCGCCGGTTGCCTTGTGGGGCTTTCGCCTCTTTATGCTGCTGTGCTTTGTGGTGCACTTCGGCTTGGCGATCAATCTGAAAATGGAAAACCTCGCGGCGCGCGGTCCGGAAAAATACGCGGCGAACGCGACGCGCTATGCGGCGTGGTCGGCGCGCGCGATGATTCTCACCGGCGTGGTCGTGCTCGCGTTCATCGTGTGGCACTTGTGCCAGTTCACGGTGTTCAAGGAATCCGGTTGCCTTTCGCAATATGAAAATGCGACGACGATTTCCGCCGTCGGCGAGCAGGGCTTCTTCGGCTACTTCGGCTTGCATTCCGGCAACGGCAGCATCATGTCCTACAAGGTTTTCGACGTTTACCAGATGGTTTACAACGCGTTTGCGAATCCGTGGATTTCGCTCGCATACGTGGTTGCGATGCTTTGCCTGTTCTCGCACCTTTCGCACGGTGCGCACTCGATGTTCCAGTCCGTCGGTCTGCGCAATGAAAAACTGCGTCCGGTTTTCCGCGGGCTTGCGCTGATTTACGCGATTGCGGTTTGCGCCGGTCTCGCCGCCGTTCCCGTGGGCGTGCTCTCCGGTGTCATTAAGCCGAATCCGAACACGACCGCTCCCGTTGCAACGGTTTCGTGCCCGTTCTCCTGCGACGTTCCCGCAACGAAATAAGAACCCCGAATTTTTAGGAGATTTTTCAAAATGAGTTCCAACGTTACTCCCGAAATCGAATTCGCCTCGAAATGGCAGGCGGTCACGGATCCGAAAGAGTTCGCCGCGAAGATTTCTCAAATCCCGGACGGACCGATTGCCGGCAAGTGGGGCAAGCGCAAATTTGAGTACAAGCTCGTCAATCCCGCGAATCGCCGCAAGTATCACGTCATCGTGGTCGGCTCCGGTCTCGCCGGCGGCGCCTGTGCCGCATCGCTCGGTGAAATGGGCTTCAACGTGAGCTGCTTCTGCTATCAGGACAGCCCGCGCCGCGCGCACTCCATCGCCGCGCAGGGCGGTATCAACGCCGCGAAAAATTATCAGAACGACGGCGACTCGATTTATCGTCTTTTCTACGACACGATCAAGGGCGGCGACTTCCGTGCCCGCGAAGCGAACGTTTATCGCCTTGCCGAAGTTTCCAACTCGATCATCGATCAATGCGTCGCGCAGGGTGTTCCGTTTGCCCGCGAATACGGAGGAACGCTCGCGAACCGCTCGTTCGGCGGCGCGCAGGTTTCCCGCACGTTTTATGCGCGCGGGCAGACCGGGCAGCAGCTGCTTCTCGGCGCGTATTCCGCGCTTTCGAAGCAAATCGGGCTCGGCACGGTGAAAATGTATAACCGCCACGAAATGATGGAACTCGTCATCGTGGACGGCGCCGCAAAGGGCATCGTTACCCGCAACATGGTGACGGGCGAAATCAAATCGTGGAACGCCGACTGCGTGGTGCTCTGCACGGGCGGCTACGGGAACGTCTTCTACCTTTCGACGAATGCGCAGGGCTGCAACGTTACCGCCGCTTTCCGCGCTTACAAGCACGGCGCCGGTTTCGCAAATCCCTGCTACACGCAGATTCACCCGACCTGCATTCCCGTTCACGGCGAACAGCAGTCCAAGCTCACGCTCATGTCCGAATCGCTCCGCAACGACGGTCGCGTTTGGGTGCCGAAAACGCGGGAACAGGCGAAACTGATTCGCGAGGGCAAACTCAATCCGAACGACGTCAAGGAAGAGGATCGCGATTACTACCTTGAACGCAAGTATCCCAGCTTCGGCAACCTCGCGCCGCGCGATATTTCTTCCCGCGCCGCGAAAGAAGCGTGCGACGACGAACGCGGCATCGCCGAGTCCGGGCGCGGCGTGTTCCTCGATTTCCGCGACGCGATCAATCGCCTCGGCGAAGACGTTATCCGCGACCGCTACGGAAATCTTTTCGCCATGTACGAAAACATCACGGGCGTAAATCCGTATAAGAATCCGATGCAGATTTATCCCGCCTCGCACTACACGATGGGCGGCTTGTGGGTCGATTACAATTTGATGTCCACGATCCCGGGGCTTTTCGTCGGCGGCGAAGCCAACTTCTCCGACCACGGCGCGAATCGTCTCGGCGCTTCCGCGCTTATGCAGGGACTTTCCGACGGCTACTTCGTTCTTCCCGCTTCCGTTCCCGATTATCTCGCGAAATGCGGGCTCAAGGGCGCTCCGAAAAAGGAAGAACATCCCGAATACGCCGCCGCCGAAGCCGCCGTGCGGGAACGCATCGAAAAGCTCATGTCCGTCAAGGGCGACAAGTCTCCGCGCTACTTCCACCAGAAGCTCGGTCACGTCATCTGGGAAAAATGCGGGATGGCGCGAACGAAGGAAGGGCTGACCGAGGCGATCAAGGAAATTCGCGAAATCCGCGAAGATTTCTGGAAACGCGTTCGCGTCGTCGGCGATAAAAATTCGCTGAACACCGAACTCGAACGCGCCGCCCGCGTGGCGGACTTCCTCGAATTCGCCGAGCTGCTCTGCCTTGACGCGCGGGAACGCGATGAGTCCTGCGGCGGGCACTTCCGCACCGAATACGCGACGGACGAAGGCGAAGCGCAACGCGTGGACGACAAATTCCACCACGTCGGCGTGTGGGAATTCGTCGGCGAGGGCAAGCCGCCCGTTCGCGTGAAGGAACCGCTCGTTTACGAAAACGTCCACCTCGCGACGCGGTCGTATAAATAAAGCTTAAGGAAAAGGAACAAAATTATGTCCGAAGAAAAAAACATTTCTCTCACGCTCAAGGTTTGGCGCCAGAAGGACGCGAAGTCCGAGGGACATTTCGAAACCTACAAAGTTTCGAATATTTCCACGGGATCGTCTTTCCTTGAAATGCTCGACATTCTCAACGAGGATCTCGTCGCGCAGGGCAAAGAACCGATCGCATTCGACCACGATTGCCGCGAAGGCATTTGCGGAATGTGCTCGATGACGATCAACGGCATGCCGCACGGTCCGCTTCCGGGCGTGACGACCTGCCAGCTCCACATGCGCCACTTCCGCGACGGCGAAACCGTCACCATCGAGCCGTGGCGCGCGAAACCGTTCCCGGTCATTCGCGACCTCATCGTGGATCGCACTTCGTTCGACACGATCATTCAGGCGGGCGGCTTCGTTTCCGTTCGCACCGGTTCCGCGATTGACGCGAACATCATGCCGATCCCGAAGGAAGTCGCCGACACCGCGATGGACGCCGCCGAATGCATCGGTTGCGGCGCTTGCGTCGCGGCGTGCAAAAACGCTTCCGCCATGCTCTTCGTTTCCTCGAAGGTCACGCAGCTCAATTCGCTCCCGCAGGGCAAGCCCGAAAAGGACAAACGCGTGCTCGCGATGGTCAAGGCGATGGACGAAGCCGGTTTCGGCAACTGCTCCAACCTCGGCGAATGTCAGGCGGTTTGTCCGAAAGGGCAGACGCTCGATTTCATCGCCAAGATGAACCGCGACTACGCAGTCGCCACGGTGAAGAAACTCTTCAAATCCACCGGGAAGAAAAAGAAATAATCGCGTTCCCGCGGTTTTTCTTTCGCAAAAAGCGTTCCCGTAAATTTCGCGGGAACGCTTTTTTGATCGGCGAACCGAAAGATTGATTCTTGCACAGCGCGGGAACGGTGCGGATAATCGAAGACATGACGATGAGAAAGGCAAAAATTTTTTGCGCGGCGTGCATCGCGTCGATTTTGGCGACGATGTCGGGAACGGCGCAAAGCGTTCCCGCAGAAAAAGGCGCCGCGGACGGCGTCGTTGCGCCGGAAACGCAAGTCGAGCGTTTCGTGCCGACAAAGGCGGAGCCGTTCGCATCGCGTGAATCCGCCGCCGCGTTTTCCGATGTCGCCGTTCCCGCGCAGACGCTCGCGGATCTGCTTTGGGCGGCAAACGGCGTCAATCGCGGGAACGGCAAACGCACCGCGCCGACCGCGCTGAACAAACAGGAAATCGGCATTTGGGTTTTTCGCGCGGACGGCGTTTTTTCGACGCGCCTCGGCGAAAACGAAGTCGAACTGACACGCGTTTCCGCAAAGGATTTGCGTCCGCTCATCGTCAGCACGCAACCGAAATTCGGGAACGCGCCCGTGATGCTTTTGCTCGTCGCGGATTTGGAAAAATTTTCGATGATGCCGCCGGAACGCGCACTCGTCGCCGCCGGCATCGACACCGGCGCCGTGATGCAGAACATTTTGCTTTCCTGCGCGCAGATGCGGCTGAGCGCTCGCCCGCGTATGCAGATGGACGCCGACGCAATCGCCGCCGAACTCGCGTTCCCGCCGACATTGCGCCCGATGTTGAACGTCGTCGTCGGCGTTCAGTAAAAAACTTTTCCCCTTTTCTTTTTTTTCCTTCTTAAAAAATATGGCTACGAAATTGTTCATTCCCGGTCCGACCGAAGTTGCTCCCGAAATTCTCGCCGCAATGGCGACCCCGATGATGGGACACCGCTCCAAAGCGGCTTCCGAGCTGCAGCGGCGCATCTCCGACAACCTGCGTCGGATTCTGCTCACCAAAAACGAAATTCTCCTCTCCACTTCCTCGGGAACGGGGCTGATGGAAGGCGCCGTGCGTTCCTGCACCGCGAAGCGCGCCGCGATGTTCTCCGTCGGCGCGTTCGGCAAAAAATGGTATAAAATCGCAAAGATGAACGGCGTTCCCGCCGACTTTTTCGAAAGCGAACCCGGCGAGGCGACGACGCCCGAAATGGTGGACGCCGCGCTTTCCACGGGCAAGTATGACACCGTCTGCATCACGCACAACGAAACCTCCACCGGCGTGCAAAATCCGTTCGAGGAAATCGCCGAAGTGATGAAAAAATATCCCGACGTCGTTTGGTGCGCGGACGCGGTTTCTTCCGCCGCCGGCGCGAAGATCGAGACGGACAAACTCGGGATCGACGTGCTCGTCACCTCCACGCAAAAAGCGCTCGCGCTCCCGCCCGGCATGGCGATTTGCACGCTTTCGCCGAAAGCGTATGAACGCACGGCGCACGTCGAAAACCGCGGTTGCTATTTTGACCTGCGCGACATCTACGACGTGATTCAGAAAAAAGATTATCAATACACGAACACGCCCTGCGTTTCGATTATGTTCGCGATGGATCTGCAGTTGCAGCGCATTATGCAGGAAGGCGTCGAAAACCGCTTCCGCCGCCACACCGCAATGGCGGAATACGTGCGCGCGTGGGCGGACGAATATTTCGGCATTTTCGCAAACCGCAAATATCTTTCGAACACGCTCACCGTCATTCGCAACACGCGCGGCATCAGCGTCGCCGACCTGAACAAAGAGCTCATCAAACGCGGAATGCAGCTCGGGAACGGCTACGGCGATTTCAAGGAAAAGACTTTCCGCATCGCGCACATGGGCGAACTCACGATGGACGACATGCGCGCAATCACCGAAAATATCGTCGATATTCTCGGCTTGTAAGCACCACAGCCGCGGGAACGCCGCTCACCGGCGCGTTCCCGCGCTTATTTTTTTTCGAAAAATGGCTTGCGTTCATTTCGAAAAAAGCGTTTCCTTGCGCTGTTTCCATTTATTGCAGGGTGGAGCAGCTCGGTAGCTCGTCAGGCTCATAACCTGAAGGTCTTAGGTTCAAATCCTAACCCTGCACCCAATTTCAAAAGCCCGCGAGGTCGATTATCGGCACCGCGGGCTTTTTTTGCGAAAGCTCGAAATTTCGCTCGGCGGGGAAAATCGCTTGAAAAACGCCGGTTTCGCGATGAAGATTTTCGCCGACATGAGCCGTTCCCGAAGCCACGAAAATTTTTCCGACGATCTTTCCGCGTCGGCGTTCCCGAAAACCGCGTTTTTGCTCGGCGCCGGGCTGGGAACGCGCTTGCGGCCGCTGACCGAAAACTGCCCGAAACCGCTTTTGCCGCTCGGCGGCAAGCCGATGATTTGCCGCGCGATGGACGCGTTGCTCGCGCTCGGCGTCGAGCGGTTCATCGTCAACACGCACCACGCGGCGCACGCTTACGCGGAAGCGTTCCCGCGCGGCGATTATCGCGGTGCGCCCGTTGCGTTCGTCCACGAACCCGTTTTGCTCGAAACCGGCGGCGGGCTGAAAAACATCGAGCCGTTGCTCGTTCCCGCAGACGAAAATCTGCTCGTGTATAACGGCGACGTTCTCGCGGAGCTTGATTTGCGCGCGCTCGTCGCCGAGCATCGCCGTTCCCGCGCACTTGCGACGTTGCTTTTGCGCACGGACGCGCGCGGGAACGTGAACGCGACCGACGATGCGGCGCACGCGGGAAGCGCCGTCGTCGAAGATTTGCGCGATCGTCTCGGACGCGCGGGAACGCGCCGTTGCCGCTTCACGGGCATTTACGTCGTCGCGCGAAAATTTTTTGATGAAATTCCCGCCGGAAAAATCGAAAGCGTCGTCGAAGCGTTTTTGCGCGTCGTTGCGCGCGGGAACGGAGAAATTCGCGGCGTGATTGACGATGCGGGCTCGTGGCGCGATCTCGGCACGCCCGAAGAATACGCCGCCGCCTGCCGCGAATTTTTTTGCGGTGCGCCAAACATTTCCGTAGCGCGGGAACGCTCTACGTGTGAAAATCAGAAGTCGTTGCCCTCCCAAAAAATCTGAAAACATCATGAGCTTTCGAAAGTTTTTTTGCGCCGCCGCGCTGTCGGCGTTTTTGACCGTTCCCGCGCTGTGCGCGGAAGGCGTTGCGCCTGCGGAAGCCGCCGCGTCCGGCGTTCCCGCGCAGGCGGAAAATTCGGCGGAATACGCAACGCGCATTTCTCGCGTCGTCGTGTTCCCGCGCGGCGCGCGCGTCACGCGCTCGGCGGAAATTTCGCTTCGCGCGGGCGTGCAGGAAATTCTTCTCGCGGGAACGCCGAAAAATCTTTCTGCGGCGACGCTTACGGCGGAGACGTCCGTTCCCGGCGCGCGCGTGCTTTCCGTTGCGGTGGAGCGGCGCGAAGTCGCGAGTTCTCCGGAGCTTTCCGCGATGTTTGCCGCTGCGCGAAAAAAGCGCGATCTCGCCGCGGCGGAGCACGTTGCGCTGTCGTATCGCCACGCGGAAGCCGCCGCGCGTCTGCGCGCGCTCGATGCGTTCAAGCCGTTTGCCGCCGTGCAAAATCGCGCCGGCGAAGCTTTCGGAAATCGCGATGCGCTTTTGAAAGGGAACGCGGCGGAGCAGGACAAAAAACTGCCGTTCCCGCTGGCGTTTGACGTGCCTACGGCGCTCCGCGCGTCCGCGTTTCTGAAAACCGCCGCCGAAGACGCGAGCAAAGAAGTCGTTCGCCTGAAAAAGGCGCTCGACGCGGCGGGCATCGAGCGGGAAATCGCGGAAGACGAGTGGAACAAACTTCAAGCCGCCGCGCGCGAGGAAACCGCTTTCGTTCGCGTCCGCATTTCCGCCGAGACGGCGGGCGCGGGAACGCTTTCGCTGAATTATTTTGCGGATGCCGCGCAGTGGCGTCCGAGCTACGACATCGTCGTCGATCCCGCGGCGAAGTCCGCCGTGCTCGTTTCCTACGGCATCATCAGTCAGTCGAGCGGCGAAAATTGGGACGGCGTTCCCGTGACGCTTTCGACGGCGGACATCAGCGAAGTTGCCGAGTTGCCGGAATTTCAAAAAATTCTCGTCACGGAACGTTTTCGCGGGAACGCCGGTTTCGGCGAAGGCTTCGGGATCGCTCGCGCCTCCGCCGAAAAATCCCGCGCACGGATGAAGCAGTCGTTTCTTCCGAACGCGCTCGCATCGGCGCCCGCCGTGCTGAGCAACGCCGCGGCGAATCGCATCGCGCTGAAAGACGGACGAGAATTTTCCGGCGCGCAGGACATTCGTTATTTCAACGGAAATTACGTTTTCAAAAAAGCGGACGGTGCGCTCGCGCAGGTCGCCGCGGCTGACGTTGCGGGCATTTCGCAGAATTACAAGGAAACGCAGGCGGACGCCGAGAAAATTTCCGTTTCGTCGTTGCGCAATCCGGCGAAAGATTTGCGCGGGCTGGATTTTCGCCGCGATCTCGCTCGCGCGGAAATGATTCCGTCTTCGGGAACGCCGCGGCGTTGCCTGATCGGCAGCGAAACTTACGCCGGCGATTTTTATTTGCAACTCGCGCCTGCCGTTGACGGGAACGCGTATCGCATGCTTGCGGTGACGAATCGGGATTTTCGTCCGATCCTCGCCGGTCCCGCGAACATTTTTTACGGCGCGGATTTCATCGGCGAAACGCAAGTGCCTTACACGTTGCGCGACGGGAGCGTGCGAATTCCGCTCGGCGCGGATCCGCGCATCGCCGTCAAACGCGAAGTCGTGAACAAAATCGAAACCGTCGGAACGTTTTCGAAATCGCGCCGCAAAAACGTCGATGTTTCGGTGAAAATTTGCAATCGCACGCCGGAGAAAATTCGCGTTATTTGCGACGAAGCCGTTCCCGTGAGCGTGCACGCGGACATTTCCGTTTCCGCGCCGAAATTTTCGCCGGCGGCGGAAAGTTTCGACGAAAAGAACGGGATCGCGATGCGCGATTTTTCGCTCGAAGCCTCGCAGGAAATCGAACTGAAAACGCATTACGAAATCGATTATCCGGAAAATTTCGCTTTGCGGGAACGCACCCGCTGAACCGTATCGACAAAACGCAGAAAGGATTTTTTTGAAATGAAAAAAACATTTATCGTTGCTCTCGCTTTTGCCGCGCTTGCGCCGTTCGGCGTTCCCGCCGCGTTTTGCGCCGACGAAATTCCGCACGCGGTGAACGCCGTTTCCGTGTTCACGGATCGCGCCGTCATCACTCGCACGGGAACGGCGCATTTGAAAAAAGGCAAAAATGAAATCGCGTTTTCCGGCATTCGCGACAGCATCGACCTTCGTTCGATTCGCGCGGGAACGCGCGTTCCCGCCGGCGTGAAAATTCTCGGCGTTTCGTGGGAACGCAACATTTCCCGCACCGCGGACAACGAAAAAATCGCCGAACTCGAAGCGAAACTCGACGCGCTGGACGAACGCAAAACGCTCGCGACCGACGCGCTTCGCTCCAATCGGGAACGCCTGCGCGTCATGCAGGAATACGAATATTTCTTTCGCCGCTCCGTTGCCGAAAAAAGTATCGGCGGGAACGGCGGAGAAACGTGGGACGCGGACGCCGTCGCGCTGAAAAACGAAATCGATTCGATTTACACGCGCATCGAAGAAATTTCCGAAGAACTTCGCCGGCTCGAAGAAGAAATTCGTCCCTTGCGCAATGCGCTTTCCGAAATTTACGGCGACGGCGATGCGTGCCGCACGCTCTCGCTCGTCGTCGCGCTCGAATCCGATGCGGAAAAAGACGCGGAAATTTCCGTTGCCTACACGACGCACAGCGCGAGCTGGACGCCGCATTACGCCGCGCGAATCGACCGCGCCGCGAAAACGCTCGAATTTTCCTACGACGGAGAAATTTCGCAGAACACCGGCGAAGATTGGAAAAACATCGCGCTCACGCTTTCGACGGCGCAACCGCAGGTGAGCGCGTTCCCGCCGAGCGCGCGGCGCATCGAACTTTTCGGCGAAGAAATTGTCGAGCCCGAGGCGCGTCAAATCGTCGAACGCGTTGCGCCGGAGCCTGTCGCGAACGCATCGTTTGCCGCGGACGCGGCGCCGTTGTCGGACAACGCATCGCAGGGCGGCGTCGCGCCGCTTTCTCGCGTGCGGGAACACGGCGCCGTCGTGAATTTCGAAATTTCCGGCACGCACGATGTGCCTTCGGGAACGGCGGCGCCGCGCGTTTCGATTGCGCGAAAAGTTTTTGCCGACGTCGAGCTTCGCGCCGAAGCCGCGCCGCGTCTGCGCTCCGATGTTTATTTGCGCGCGACCGCGAAAAACGAAACGCGTTATCCGATTCTTCCGGGAACGCTCTCGATTTTCCGCGACGGCGCCTACCTCGGCGAAAGCTCGTTGAAATTCGTTCCCGTCGGCGCAGAAATCGCGTTTTTCGCGGGAACGGAAGATTCGCTCTCCGTCGCGTTCGAGGAACTTTCGCCCGTTCGCGTCGAGCACGGCGCGTTGGCTTCAACGTTTTCCGGCGCGAAGACGACTGAGGCGGCGGGCGATGTTTATACGCTCGCGAACCTCACGGGAACGCCGCGCACGGTGCGTCTGCGCTCGCAGATTAAAGTTTCCGAAGTGGACGACGTGAAGATTTCGATTCTCGAAAAAAATTACGAACGCATTCCCGCGACGACGCCGGGATTTTCGCTCGAAAAAGATTCCGGGCTGATTTTCTGGGACGTGGACGTTCCCGCAAACGGCGAAGCGAAA
>CAVFCB010000065.1:0-10668 GCA_963620895.1 Bacteroidaceae bacterium
AACTGCGTCACGGACGTCTCCACCCCAAAGATTCGCGTTTGCGAAATGATTCGGTCGCCCGCGTCGTAAGCGTAAGTTGTAGCGTTCCCGCGAGCGTCCGTGTCGGAGATTTTCCGGTTAAACGCATCGTAGCTCGACGCGGTCGAGACGTTTCCGAGATCGATTTTTGAAACGAGCGCGCCGTCAACGAAAGTCTCCGTGCGCGTTCCCGTCGCGTGCGGGAACGTAGTGGAAAGCGTCCGCGTTTTTGTAATTAAATTATAATTGCCGGCGGTCGTCGTTGCGTTCCCGCGAACGTCGATTGAAATTTCCTCGCTTTCAAGCGCGAGCGAAAGCGAAGAAAGCCGCGTCTTGGAATGCGTTGTCTGCGCGGGAACGCTTGCGTCCGAGCACGAAACGGTGCTCGTCGTTTTGCGGTAAACCACGCCGTTTTCGTTTGCGAAAACCGTCTCCGTCGCGGTCGTGCGCGTTTGCGTTCCCGCCGCGAGCGTCGTCGAAATCACGTTCCCGAGCGCATCGTGCGCGTAAGTCGTAGTCGGCTTCTGCGTTTCCGCAACGCTCACGAGCCGCGTTCCCGCGTAGGTGTTTTCCGTGGTCAGAACAACGTTTTCGCCGAAGCCCGGGCGCTCTGTTTTGACGACGCGCCCGTGCGCGTCCGTGTAAGTTTTTTCCCAGTGCGGAGAGTTTTGCGTTCCCGTGAAAACCGTCGTGATTTTCAGCGCGTTTTCCGCATCGAACGCGTAGGAAAAATACTGCGCAACGACGGCAGTTCCCGTGATCAAGAGCGTTTCGCCGTGTGCGTTGCGAACGGTGATTCGCGTGCCGCCGTCGGCGAAAGTTACGGTTTCCGTCAAGCCGTCGTCGCTGTGCGAAAAAGTCGTCGCGTTCCCGAGCGCATCCGTTTCCGAGAGCAGTTCACCGAGCGCATTGAACGCGCGCGAAGTCGTGCGCGTGAGCGTTCCCGCAGTTTTTGTTTCAGAAATGATGCGGCTTTCGGCGTCGTAGCCGTAAGTCGTAATGACGTCCCCGCGCGCGCCGCGACGCGTCGAAGTCGCAAGGCGTTTCGCCGAATCAAAAGTGTTGTCCGTGCGCACGCCGTCTTCGTCAATCGTCCAAACCGCGCCTGTGCAAATGTAATCGGCGGACGAAGTTTTGCCGTCGGATTTTTCCGAGGAAATAATTTTGTGCGCGGGAGAATACGTTTTATTTTCCCACGAAATCAGCTCGAATGCCGTTCCCGTGTGCGCGAAATTTTCCGTGCGTGTCTCGTTCCCGCGCGTATCGAAAACGCGGATGCGCCGCGTCGATTTTCCGGGAACGATTGCGAACGCGTTGTTTTCAAAAACGCCCTCCGTAATCGTTTCCGTATAGCCGAGATTCGAGGAAATATCAACGTTTGCGGGAATCGTCGTTGCGGAATATTCGTGAAAAGTCGCCGTGCCGTCCGCGCGGATTTCCAAGCTCACGCGACCCGCGCCGACCGTGCCCGAAGTCGAAGAATAATAACGCGTCTCGCTCGAAAGCGTCGTTCCCGCAGACGAAATTGAGTGCGTTTCTGTGCGCCCGTTCGCGAAATCATCGTCGTAAGAAAATGTTTCTAAGGAAAAGAGCGTTCCCGCGATTTTGTGCGTGATGCTTCGCGGACGAAAATCGACGAATCCCGTTCCCGCGCTCGCGTAAGTGTAATCCGTCGTTTCCTCGTTCCCGCCGAATCCGAGCGAGAGCGTCTCCCGAATCGTGCGCCCCTGCGCGTCGTATTCGTAAGTGCGCAACGCTCCCGCGCGATCCGTTTCCGAAGCGATTTTTCCCGTGCCGTTCCCGCTCAAAACTCGCGTCGCAGAATATTCGGAAATCCCGTTTGCGCTTTTTCCCGTGCGGCGATTCCCGTGCTCGGGAGAAACGGTTTCCGAGCTCGCAAACTGCGTTCCCGCGCAGGATTTTGTGCTCGTGATGAGAAAATTATTGTTCGTATCGCGCGTCCACGACTTGGTTTCAACCATATCGCCGTGCGTGAATGTCCAGCGGTTCTCGCGCGCATCATAGTCCCAACGATAGGAAAACTCAAAATCGCTCCCGCGTTTTTCCGTGATTTGAAAACTGTTCGTCGTTCCCGCCGGAGCGCCGCACGCAAAGATTTTAATCGGCGTTCCCGTCGTCACGAAAAGCCCGTCCGCGCCTTTTCCCGAAAAATCTCCGTTTTTATACCAACGGATTTCGTAGCTCACATCGCCCGTGGAAACGATGTCGAGCAAGCCGTCCGCGAGCGACCAAATCTGACGCAACGCTCCCGTTCCCGTATCGCGAATCACTTCTACGCCGAGTTGCGATTTCGTCAGCACGACGCCTACCGCAGATTTCACCGAAGAAAACTCTCCGCTCGCATCGTAGGAAATCTCGCTGTCGTTCGTCAGTTTCTCGACAACCGTTCCGTCCGCGTTCACGTGCGCCTGCGAGCTTTTCCATGCGTTGTCGCTCGCGGGAACGCCGTTTTAGTAAACGTTTTCAAAAAAACCGTCCGCAGAGACCGTTGCCGACTGCGTCGCGTAATCTTTCGAAACGACCTTGCGCGTCAGGTAATGTTCGTAGATTAAACCTTTCGGAGAGAAAACTTCGCTCGTCGGAACTTCGCTTTTCAAGCGCAGCGTTCCCGCAGAAAATCCCGTTGAAAATGGCGTGCGCCCGAACGGTTGCGAGAAATCGATGCTCCCGAGCTCGAAATTTGAAGCTGTGTTGCACGTTCCCGTCGCGCACGTGTTCGCGCATGTCTGATCGTTTCGCGACGTGTCCGGATTGTTTGCGGGAACGTTCGACGCTTTCGTCCGCGTCGAAGTAATCGAAACGCTCAGCGAGCTCGGTCCACCCGCGTTGGAATAAGGAATCTCAACCGTAATCGTTCCCGGTGTCGCGGGAATGTCATTCCACGGCGAAACGGCATATCCCGGAATAATGCTTTTGCTCTTCGCGTCCCAGTGCGAACTCGCAGAAGCTCCGCCGATGGAAGCCGACGCCTCGTCGTCCGCAGAAATGGAAATTTGGTAATAATTCCCCTCGGGAACGGTCAAATAATACGTTTCCGAAAATGCCGCGCCGTAAGGATCCGGATTTGAAAAACTGAGCGAAGCCGTGACGGAACCGGTGCCGTCCGGGCCAAATTCTCCAAGCGTTGTCTGCGTTGCCTCCACATTCGCCATTGGGAATTTCCTTTCGTTCGTCGGGGGTGATTGTCGGGGTTTGTTTTTTCGGGCGTTCCCGAAAACGGAATTTGTCCCGAGAACGCCGCGGATATTTCCTTAACGTCCCCGCAGCGTCAACGAAAAAATTCGCGTTCCCGCGCGCGCGGTGTCTTTTCGGGAAACGTTTTGGCGGATTTCGGAAAGAATTTCGTTGAAAGCGGGAGCGCAAAATCGTTTCCTTGCCTCAGAGATTTTTAGAAGAAATGCTGAACGGAACAATTTGTTTTTTTGCGAACTCGCGATCGATAACATGGTATTGGAATCAGTGCGATGCGGCGGCGCAGATTATCGTCATTATTTTGGTGGGGCTTTCTGTGTGGTCGATTTCGACGATCGTTCAGAAAATTTACGAACTGCATCGCCTGCGTCAGTCCAATCTCGCGTTTGAAAAACGGCTCGGACAGGAATCGCGAATGACGGAAGTGGGCGTTGCGTTGAATGTTTCGTCGCTCTCGCCGTATGCGCAACTCGTCGATGCGGCATCGCGTGCATTGAAGCAGCATCGCGGAAAAATTTTTGACGAAAACGATGTGCGCGTGTGTCTGGGGCACGTGGAAAATGCGATTCAACGCGCGATCGGGCGCGTGGGCGCACGTTATGAAAAAGGCATGATTCCGCTGAGCACGTTCATTTCCGGCGGTCCGTTTCTCGGTCTGCTCGGCACGGTTTACGGCGTGATGATGACGTTCGGTTCGCTGACGGAAAAAGCCTCGATTGCGCAGCTCGCTCCGGGGGTTTCGGGAGCGCTCGTCGCGACGACTGCCGGGCTGATGCTCGCCATTCCCGCGTCGTTCGCTTACAACTGGGCGCTCGGACAAACGCGCAAGATGGCGACCGAGTTGGACAATTTTGCTTCCGCGCTTGCCGACCAAATTGAACTTGAGCTGTTCGAAGATATGCGCGAAGAGCGCAGAAAAAAATCGGGCGGCGTTCCCGCGTCCGAGTCGGATACGCCGAAGCCCGCGCCGACGGGAAATCCGTTCCTGCGCGACGATGATGCGATTGAGCCGGCGTTCCCGAATTCCCGCACGACGCGGGAATGAGTTGAATTTTTTTTGCTGAAAGGAACGTTCCCGCGACATGGCACACAATTTTTCGAGACGCCACAAAATGACGCCGATGGCGGAAATCAACGTCACGCCGTTGCTCGACTTGTGCTTCTGCCTGCTCATCATTTTCATGATCGCCACGCCCGTGCTCGAGCAGACGACGAGCATCGAGCTTCCCGTGGCGTCGAATAAAGCCGGCGTTCCCGCGTCGAACGAACAGAAATATCGCTACGTCGCGCTCGACCGCCACGGCGCATATTTTCTGGACGACGTGCCGATTTCTCTCGAAGCGCTCGGCGAAACTTTTGCGGAAATTTCCGCGCTTCCGGCGGACGCGCAACCGATTGTCCGCATCCGCGCGGACGGTCAGCTGGAATATCAGAAAGTCATCACCGTTTTTGATTCGGCGAAAAGAAACGGGCTGACGAAAGTTTCCATCGACACGGAAGTTGAGCAAGGCGCGGAAGGAGAGCCTCGGTCGAAATGACGCCGCGCGCGCTCGGCATCGCGATTTCCGTGCTTTTGCATGCGTCGCTGATCGGCGGCGCCGTGTTTTTTTCCGTGCGAGCGAAAAACGCGGTCGTTCCCGCAGATTCCGATCCGTTGCTGGTGTTGTTTGCCGACGAGAACGCGGATCCCACGAAGGCGGCGGGCTTGGTCGGCGAAGAGCGCGGGCTCGCGCGCGGTTCGACGGACGGCGATACGCTGAAAGAAACGGGAGACGCCGGCGGGATCGAGTTGTCGGAGTTGGAAGATTTGCCGCCGGAGCCGGAGCCGCCGCCCGCACCGGAGCCCGTTCCCGCGCAACCGGCGCCGCCCGCCGTTCCCGCGGAATCCAAGCCGGCGCCGGCGAAACCCGCGGAAAAACCTGCGGCGGCAACGCCTGAAAAAAAACCGGCGAAACCTGCGGCAAGCACTTCCGCGCCGAAGAAAATTTCGTTCAAGGATTGGGCGAAAAAAAATACATCTTCCAAAAAGAAATCTTCCGGCGGGAACGCGAAAAAATCTTCCGGCGGGAACAAGAGCGGCGGAAAAACGCCGGCGGTCGATGTCAACAAAATCGGAATCGGCAACGGCGGCTCCGGCGGTAAGCGTTTCGGCACTGCCGACGGCACGGGCGGGAACGGCGGCGACGGCGGGCGCGCGGTTGCGTCCGCGCAGCAGGTTTACGCGGGCGAAGTCGCAAATAAACTCATGCGACATCTCGACGATGTGCTGATGCAGTCTCCGCTGACGCTCGAGAACACGCTCGTCGTTTCCGTGCGCCTCGGCGTGGACGAGCGCGGGAACATCCGTTTTCTCGAAGTTTTGGATTCTTCCGATCCGCAGGTGCGCGATCGCGTTCGCAAGGCGGTCGAACGCATCGGAAAATTCCGTGCGCCGCCCGAAGGTCGCGCGTTCGAAATGCGCATTCCGGACGTTAGTTTGCGTCCGCTGTGAGCGCGCGGGAACGCGTTATTCTGCGGCGCCGAGCGCGAGCCACGCCGCGCGGACTGCATCGGCGGGAACGTCGGAAGTCGTGAACGCTTCGCCGATTTTTTTCAGCAAAACGTAGCGGCGTTTTCCGGCGACGACTTTTTTGTCGTTCGCTTCTGCGGCGAGCAAAGCCTCGACGGAAAGCGGCGCGCGCAGACGCACGGGAAGAGAATTTTTTTCGCAGAGCGCGACGGTGCGTGCGACGAGCGTTCCCGCGGGCGCAAAACCGAGTTTTTCCGAAAGCATCGCGGCGGCGACGCATCCGAGCGCGACCGCTTCGCCGTGCAGATATTCGCCGTAGCCGGCGACTTTTTCCACGGCGTGTCCGAACGTGTGTCCGAGGTTCAGCAACGCGCGTCCGTTTTCCTTGGCGGTTTCGCGTTCATCTGCGGCGACGACCGCCGCCTTGATTTCGCAACAGCGGCGCACGACGGCGGGAAGCTCCGGCGAATCCCACGCGAGCGTTCCCGCGCGTTCGAGTTTTTCAAAAAATTCGGCATCGGCGAGCAGTCCGTATTTGATGACTTCCGCCATTCCCGCCGCAAATTCGCGCGGCGGGAGCGTGGCGAGCAACGCCATGTCCGCGACGACGGCGACGGGTTGGTGAAACGCGCCGACGAGATTTTTCCCCGACGGGAGATTCACTCCGGTTTTCCCGCCGACGGAGCTGTCCACCATCGCGAGCAACGTCGTCGGCACCTGCACAAAAGAAATTCCGCGCAGAAACGTTGCCGCGCAGAAGCCCGCGAGATCGCCGACAACGCCGCCGCCGACGGCGAAAATCACGCCGGAACGATCGATGCGCGCCTGCGCGAGTTTTTCCCAGAGCGCGGCGAGTTCGGCGGTCGTTTTTGCGCCTTCGCCGTCCGTCGAAGTTTCGACGACGAGGCGTGCGCGTTTGTTCAGTTCTGCGAAAAGTTCGGGATGCGCGCGCGGGAGCGCAGGGCAGGTGATGACGGCGAGCGGGCGGTTTTCCGCAACGAATCCGTCGGCGAGCGCGAGGAGCGTTCCCGTGAGATTTTTTCCGATGCTGATTTTGTAAGCGCGTTCGCCGAGCGCAACCGAGATGTCGTGCATGATTTTATTTTTTCGAAAAAGAGGAATTGAGCTCGCGGGCGTCGATGACTTCCGTGCGCGCCAGCTTGTCGTGCCAGCCGCGATGACGTTTTGCGAAAACGACGACGTGCGCGTTCACGATTGCGAGAATCGGAAGAATGATTCCCGAGGGAACGATCGAAATCGTTTTCCAAAGGGCGCGGGAAAGCGTCTGAAACAAGCGCGGCGGGAGCGTCGTTCCCGCGATGACGGTGCGCAGGGAAAAGATTTTTTTGCCGAGCGTGCGTCCGTGCATAAATTGCTCGGAGAGCGTGAAATAAAGCATGCAGACGACGAATGTGACCGTGAAAATCGTTTCGGAAAACGAAATCACCGTCGCGTCCTGCGAGGCTTGAACGAGGAGTTCGTTCACGGCTTCTGCGGAAGCGATGTTCCCGCTTATGGCGTCGTTGAGCGCGGTTTCGTAGGCGGCGGAAATGCGGCGCGTGTAATCGACGACGGTGCTTATTCCGCGCGGACAGAGCACGGGCAGAAGCAGTTTCAGCGCGAGCGCCGAGGCGAGCATGGCGACGATTGAATCCGCCAGAAATGCGAGCGTGCGCGGGAGCAACGGCGCCGGCGGCGGGAGCGCGGCATCGTCGGCGGTTTCGTGCGGGAACGGCGAAGATTGCATTTTTTTTCGGAAATTCCGGAAGTTTTTTTAGGCGTTCCCGTTCAACGTGCGAAGCGCCGCGGCGAGCGTGTTTTTCATCAGCATGGCAACGGTCATCGGACCGACGCCGCCGGGAACGGGCGTGATGAGCGAACATTTCGGCGCAACGTTTTCGAAATCCACATCGCCGACGAGCCGGAAACCGCTTTTCTTCGTCGCATCGGGAACGCGATTGATGCCGACGTCGATGACGACCGCGCCGGGCTTCACCATGTCCGCCGTGATAAATTTCGGACGACCGATTGCCGCGATGAGAATATCCGCTTCGCGTGCGATTGCGGGAAGATTTTTCGTGCGCGAGTGGCAAACGGTGACGGTCGCATCGGATTTTTTCGAATGCAACAACAGCGAAACGGGCTTGCCGACGATGAGCGAGCGTCCGACGACGACGGCGTGTTTGCCGGAAGTGTTCACGCCGGCGCGCGCGAGCAATTCGAGAATCCCGGCGGGAGTGCACGCCGCGAACGCGTTCGGGAGCTCCTGCACGAGCCGCCCGATGTTCGTCGTCGAAAATCCGTCCACGTCCTTGTCGGGCGAGACGCGATTAAAAATTGCGGTGGCGTCGATGTGCGGCGGGAGCGGCGCCTGCACGAGCACGCCGTGCACGGTCGCGTCGGCGTTGAGCGCGTCGATTTCGGCTTCGAGTTCCGCCTGCGAAATTGTTTCCGGGAAAATTTTCACGGTGCTTTTCATGCCGATTTCGCGTGCGGTTTTCTCCTTTTTGTTCACGTAGGAGACGCTCGCCGGGTCGTTCCCGACGCGGAGCACGACGATGTGCGGCACGATCCCGCGCGCGGCGAGTTCCGCGACTTCCGTTTTGAGTTCGGCAAGCACTTTTTGCGCCGTCAGATTTCCGTCTATGAGTTCCATGTGGGCGACAAGGGTAAGCGCGGGCGTTCCCGCGGTCAAATTTCAATTCGTTGCGGTGTGCGGAATAATTGGTTGGACAATTTTTTTGAAAAAAAAGAAACTTTGCGCCGCTTTCATTTACTACTCGTCATGAAAATCAAGACACTCATCCCCGTTGTCGCGGCTTTTGCGGTCGCGCCGTTTGTTTCTGCCGCTTCGGAGCCCGAAGCCGTTCCCGCGCCGGCGACCGCCGCGCCGAGCGTCTCGCCCGAGCAGCGCCAACTTTTCCTTCAAGGGCTGGGCTGGCTCATCGGTCAGCAGAGCGGTCTGCGGCAGGAGCTTCGCATTCCCGCGGAGGACGTTCCCGCCGTGGTGGAAGGTTTTCGCCTTGCGTTGCTCGACGAAGGCAAGGATTTTCCGGAAAAAATCATCGAGCTGAACGAAGCGTATTCCGCGTTCATCGGCGAACTTCAGGCGAACGCCGCCGAGGAAGTCGCGGCGGAAATGCGGCTCGCGTCCGAGAACAACCGCAAGCTCGGCGCGGAATTTGTCGCAAAGACGCTCGAAGAAGATAAGGCTTTTGAAAAACTTCCGTCCGGCGTGCTGATGAAAACGCTCGTCGCGGGCGACACCGCCAAGAAGCCGACGCTTGCGGACACGATTTCCGTGCGCTACACCGGCAAGCTGATTGACGGCACGATTTTCGACAGCTCGGAGCGTTCCGAGCAGACCGGCGTTCCCGTGCCGTTTGTCGCGGGCAAGGGCGAGGAAGTCGAACTTCCGCTCGGCGGGCTGATTAAGGCGTGGGGCGAAGCGCTCGTGAAGCTCGGAACGGGCGGTCGTTGCACGCTCGTCGTTCCCGCGGATCAGGGTTACGGCGATCGCGCGACCGGCATGATTCCGCCCGGTTCGACGCTCGTTTTCGATATCGAGCTCGCCGGGATCGTCCCGCCGCAAGATTTCGAGGAAGAAGATCCCGCCGCGGAATAATCCGCGGCATCGGCGGCGACGGAGGGCAATGACGCGAGAGGATTTGCGGCGTTGACTTTCCCTCGGAGGCAAGGCAACCTTGTACGCAGAAACGGTGAGGGTGGCGCACGAGTGCTTCGGCGCGTGCAAAGTCCGCCTCTCACAAAGACGCCCGCCGGAAACGACGGGCGTCCTTAATTTTAAGCATCGAGAAGAAACAAATGGGCGGGAGAGAATTTAAGACCTTTGAAGAACAGGCGTTACAACTTCAAGACAGAGGGTGCGTGGGCGACCTTGAGGAAATGACGGCAACGCTTTCGTCCGTAAATTACTATCGATTGAGCGCGTATTGGTATCCGTTTCGAGAGATAAATCCGGATTACGCTCCGGAAGACAACGCCTCGCGCCCGAAACTTGATCGGTTTGTTGAAGGAACAACGTGGTCGGACATCATTTCGTGCTACAAGTTTGACAGGGCTCTAAAATTTCATGCGTTTAACGCCATTGAACGCATCGAAGTCGCTTTAAGGACGAAGACCGCCTATTACTGGAGCGCGTTCAGAGAGAAACGCACGAATCCGCAAGCGGAGCTGGATTCCGAGTTTTTAGAACGTATCCAGAAGATTTATGAGACGAGCAAGGAGGAGTGTGTAAAACACCAGAAAGAAGTTGTCGGAATCGCGCATGTGAAGGACTTGCCCGTGTGGGTATTCGTCGAGCTGACGATGTTTTCCGATTTGCAGAGAATTTATAAAACTTTTGAAGAACCGTTGCGAATGCGCATAGCTCAGAGTTTCGGCTTCAAAACGATAGGTTCATTTCAGTCTACGATTTCGCTTGTTCGAGAGGCTCGAAATATTTGCGCTCACTATGCCCGATTCTGGAACAGATCGTGGACGGTCGGCGTTCCCGGAGATGCTCTCAAAAAATCGAAGAAGCCGCTCCTTAAAAAAAACACGGATGCCGACATTCTGAAACATTCGTGGAACGAAACTGACTGCGTATGGGAAGAGCGCGCACGAACCGGGAACAAACATCTTTCGCGGTCTAAAACGGCATCCGTCTTGGTTATTCTCGCGTCCCTCGATAGGAAGATAACCGGAACAAACACTTGGGCGCGGGAGCTTTCGTCCGTCTTCGACACTCACAAGTTGCCTGCCAAAATAAACGTTGCGGAAGAAATCGGATTCGTGGGCGATTGGAAAGCGCATCCCGTTTTTGCGTGAGCGAGGGGGAGATTCCTTATTCCGTTGCCAAAGTCGTTTTTTTTCTGTTCAATCGGGAAATTCTTTCGAAATCTGACTTAGAATTGAAGAAAGAGAAC
>CAVFCB010000066.1:0-10588 GCA_963620895.1 Bacteroidaceae bacterium
ATTTTTGCCTGCGGCAAAAATATAAATACGCGGAGACGTGGACGTCTCCGCCCCCAGTTTTCTCCGCCCCCAGTTTTGCCGTAGGCAAAAACCGCACTTCACCAGTCAACCGGTTCTCCAGTTGACCAGTCCGCCGTTTCCCCGAATTTGCGTTCATTTGCGTGAATTTGCGGACAAAAAACCGTTCCCGCGGGGTGGACAAAGCGCGAGTTGCGCGGTAGCCTAAGCTTTTTATGAACGAATCGGAAAAACAGGAGCGCTTGCCCGTTGCGCTTACGATTGCGGGTTCGGATTCCGGCGCCGGAGCCGGGATTCAGGCGGATTTGCTTACGTTTGCGGCGCACGGAGTATTTGGCACGACGGCGATTTCTGCGCTCACGGCGCAAAATCCCGACGGCGTTTCCGCCGTGCATGCCGTTCCCGCGGATTTCGTGCGGGAACAGGCGGAGCAAGTTGCGCGTTTTTTCAAAATTCGCGCCGCGAAAACCGGGATGCTTGCGAATGCGGAAATCATTGCCGCCGTTGCGGATTTTTTTGAAGCGCATCGCGAAATAAAACTCGTCGTCGATCCCGTGATGATTGCGACGAGCGGCGCGAAACTGCTCGACGATGCCGCGCTCGGCGCGTTGCGGGAACGCCTGATTCCGCTCGCCGCGCTTGTCACGCCCAACCTCGACGAAGCGGAAGTTTTGCTCGGCGAAAAATTTTCGTGGCGCGGGAACGCGAAGACGGAATTTCGCGATGTCGAAGCTTCGGCGGAAAAACTTGCGGATGCGCTCGGCGTTCCCGTGTTGCTCAAAGGCGGGCACGGCAACGGCGGCGAAGTTTGCGATTTGCTCGCGTTCCCGAAAAAGGCGGGCGTAACATCGCGTCCGCGCGGCACCGGATGCCGCCACGCGCGAATCGAAAAAACGGATACGCACGGAAGCGGATGCACGCTTTCCGCCGCGCTCGCCGCGAATCTCGCGTTCCCGCCGCGTTCTTCGTCGGAAGATGAAGAAACGATGCTCCGCGATGCGGTCGCGCGCGCGATTGATTACGTTTTTTGCGGGATCGCGCAACCGCTTCCCGTTGCCGGGCGAAATTTCATCGCGCACTTTCCGCAAGTTGCGCGGCGTTGACGTTCCCGCGCGCGGATTTTGCGCTTAGAGAAGCGCTTCGATCGCGTCGGCAATCGCTTCGGGCGTGGCGAATTCGGCGATTCCCGCAACGGGAATGCCGGCTTGACGCAACGCGGACGCCGTCGAATTGCCGATGGCGACGACCTGCGGGCGCATCGCGGATTTTTCAAGACGCAGCGTTGCCGCCTGCGCGACGAACGACTGCACGGCGCTCCCGCTCGCGAAAACGATGAAATCCGCGCCGCGTGTGCGAAAATCCGCCAGCGCGGGATGTTCTCCGACGTCCGCGTCCGTCGTCGAGTAGCACGGGAACGTGTCCACGATGGCGTGCGCTTTTTCGGTGAGCGTCCGCGCGAGCGTGTCGGGATTGCGATCGCCGGCGACGACGCAAACGTTCAGATTTTCCAAATCCTGTTCCGTGATGAGTTTTTGTGCGAGCGCCTTGCCCGTGTGTTCTTCGGGAACGATATCGACTTCGAGATGCAAATCTTCGACGGCTTTTTTCGTCGCGGGACCGACGCAGGCGATGCGGCACGGTCCGAGACTGCGCAAATCCTTGAAGCGTTTGAAAAATTTTTTGAAAAATCCGCGCACGCCGTTGGCGCTGGTGAACACGAGCCAATCGTAGGCGGAAATCATGGAAAAAATTTCCGAGGCGATATCTTCGTCGCCGTCGAACGTGATTTCGATGAGCGGCATTTCGACGACTTCGGCGCCGCGCGTCGCGAGCGCATCGCGCAAACCGGCGTTGTGTTCTTCCGGACGCGTAATGACGACGCGCCGATTTTGAAGTTTTTTCGGCATGACGCGGATTTTCGCAGTTTGCGGGAACGCTTTCAAATTGAAATTCAATTTGTCTGCGCGCGGCGTTTGAGGCAAAATCTCCGCAACGATGTCAATTTTTTCACGCATAGCCCGCGGCGCGGCGATCGTCGCCCTGATTTCTTCCGCAAATTTCGCATCGGGCGCGGACGATTCCGCGCAACGTGCGGAGGCGGCGGGAACGGCGCTTTTTTCGGGCTTGCCGGCGCTTGCGGCGGATCTCGCGCGTGATGCGCTCGGCGAAAAAAGTCTTTCCAACGCCGAGCGGGAACGGTTGTTGCTGACGCTTTCCGGGGCGCAGCTTGCGCTGGGCGATTACGCTTCGGCGGACGCTTCGCTTGAAGGCATTGCCGGCAATTCTCCTCGGCGAAAATTGCGCGAGGCATTCGTCGCCGTTTCGCGGGAACGTTATTCCGATGCGCTTACCGCGTTGGACGGACTTTCCGCCGAGGCGTTCCCGCGCGAAGAACGCGCGTGGTTTTTCCTCGCTCGCGGGATCGCGGCGGCGTTTCTTTTCGGTTCCGATCTCGCACGCGCTGATTTTGAGGCGGCAACGGCGAATGCCGGCGGCGAAGCCTTGCGCGAGCACATTGCGTTTTTGCGGATGTGGACGGATGTCGCCGCACGCGCGAACGTTCCCGCCGAGGAATTGGCGCAGTTGAAAGCGGCGCGCGATGCGGCTCGCGGAACGCCGGAGTTTGCGCGGGCGGCAAAGCTTCACATCGTGGCGCTCGCGAAAAGCGGGCATCGCGAAGAAGCGCTTGCCGCGTTGCGCGAATGCGTTCCCGTGCCGGAAAAAAATGCGCCGGAATTCGATTTGCTCGAAGGACTCCTTGCGGAAAAAATGAGCAGCGAAGCGGCGCGCGCGGCGTTTGAGCGCGTCGTGCGCGCGCGGCCGTCGCGGTCGTTGCAGTCGGCTGCGTTTTCCGGCTTGTTGCAGGGCGTGCGCGATCTTCAGAACGCGGGGAAAAAAGAGGAAGCGATTCTCGCCGCAAACGCCGTCGAAAAATTTCTTTCCGCGCTTGAACCGGATGAGAGCGTGCGCGATCTCGAACTTTTTACGCGCGCGCGGCTTGCGTTTGACATCGGAAATCTCCGACTTTCGGAAACGCTTTCGGAGGAGCTGAATTCGCGCTTTCCCGCGAGCCCGTTCGTTCCCGATTCGTTGCGACTTCTCGTCGGAATCGCCGTGAAAGAAAAAGAATATCGACGCGCGGTGCCGTTGCTCGAACGCTTGCGCACGACGGAGCTTTCTCCGGAGGAACGCGTGCAGACGGATGTGCTCATCGCCGATTCGCGTTTTCTTTCCGGCGACTACGCGCTTGCCGCCGATGCTTACGCCCGCGTTTCCGCGTCGGACAAACTTTCCGGCGACGAGCTCGGCACGATTTTTTTCCAACAGGCTTTGAGCGAAGTGCGTTGCGGAAAAGTCTCCGAAGCCGCCGCGATGCTCGATTCCGAGTTGGCGCGGCGCGTTCCCGCGCCGTGGACGATGCGCACGGAATGCATCGTCATCGAAGCGTTGCAGCAAGCCGGGCTTTTCTCCGACGCGGCGGCGCGAGCGAAAAAATTTCTTGAGCGAAAAGATTTGCTTCCGGATTTTTACGTGCGGATTCTTTGGATTCAGGCGCTCGTCGCGCTCGAATTGAACGATTCGGCGACGGCGGCGCACAACGCGGATTTGATCGCGAATGCCGAGGAAGATTTTGATTCGACGGTTTCCGAACGCTTGCGCAAAACGGCGCCGGAATTGGCGGGGCGCTCGATGTTGCTCAAAGCGCGCGCGCTGTTTCAGTCCGGGAACGACACGGAAGCGCTCGGCGTGCTCGCCGAGGTGCGGGAACGCTTTCCGGACAGCCCGTTCGCCGCGGTTTCGTGGTTGGAGGAAGGGCGCCGCTTCAACGAGCAGGGGAAACCGGCGCGCGCGCTCGTTTGCTACGAAACGCTGATCGGGCGCTACGGTTCGCAGGAAAAATTTTCCGAATACACGGCGATTGCGGCGTTCGAGGCAGCGCAGGCGGCGGCGACGATAGGGCGCCCGGAAGAAGCCGTGAAGCAGATGCAGACGCTTGTCGAGAGCCATCCGAAAAGCCCGCTCGCATTTTACGCGCGTTTGCGGCAGGCGGATTTTTTCAGAATTTTGAACGACTTCGATTCCGCGCTCGCCGTTTACGATAATCTCATCGCGGCGCAACCCGACCACGCGGAGCGTAGCGTCGTCGAAATTCGCCGCGCGGACGCATTGAGCGCGCTCGCCGCTCGCGCGGAGCTCGACGGGAACGCCGCCGCTGCCGCCGATGCGCGAAAAAAATCCGAGACCGCCTACGAGCGTCTGTTCAGTTTGCCGGAGCAACCGCTTTCGCTCAAAGCGGAGGCGGGCTACAAATGGGCGTATGCCGTTGCGCATTCCGTTCCCGCGACGGGCGACGAGGAAGCGCGGGAACGCGCGGAAAAACTTTCGCGGGAGACTTGCTGGAACGTCATCAACGAAACGCGCGCGTTTGCCGAAAATCTTGCGGAGAAAAAAAATTGCAGCATCGCGGAAGCGCTCGGCGAATCCGGCGGTTACTGGCTTGCGCGTTGCCTTTTCGCGCTCGGCGAATCCTACGAAAAAGCGCACGACTACGATTCCGCCCGCAGCGTTTATGCGCAAGTCGTGCGTTGGAGCAGTTTCGGTTGGATTCCCGGCAAGCGCAATGCCGAGCTTCGGCTGAAACGAATTTTGGAAAAATAAAACGCGTTCCCGCATATTTTTTTTGAATACAGAAATTTTTTTTTGACTTATGAACGATTCCGCAAATTCAGAAACTTTCCTTTCGACGCCGGACGCGTTGAATTTCTCGCTCGTCGCGGACGGCGGTCCGTTTGTCTGGTTGCTGTTGGCGATCGGATTCGTCGGCATTCTTTTCATCGTCGAGCGCGTGATTTATCTGCATCGCGGGCAGATTCGCGCGGCGGCGTTCGTCGAGGGCGTTTGCGCGAATCTTCGCAACGGGCGCATGTTGGAGGCGATGACGGTTTGCGAGGAATCGCCCGGTCCCGTGCCGCGCGTGGTGAAAGCGATTTTGCTGCACGCCAAGGAGGGCGAAGAGCGGATGCGCATTGCGGCGGAAGAGGCGGCGCTTCTCGAAATTCCCGTGCTCGAACGCCGCGCGGGAACGATTCGCGCTCTCGCGAAAATCGCACCGCTCATCGGGCTCGCGGGAACGGTTTTCGCGATTTTGCGCGCGTTTCTCGCCATGCGCGCCGCCGGTCATTACGCGAGCGCGGACGCGTTCGCGGGCGACATCGCTTCCGCGCTCGCGGCGACGGGCGTCGGGCTGTGCCTCGCCGTCATTTTCCATTTCGGTTATCATTTCGTCTTCGGTCGCGTGCGTGCGATTACGGCGGACATTGAGCGCTCCGCCGTCGCGATGATTCGCTTCATCTGCTACGAAAAAGACGAGGCGCACGCCGAGGACTGAGCGTTCCCGCAGGCGAAATTCTTTTTTTATCCGAATTTTTTCTTCGAAAAATGAAAGTGATCAGAGCGGAAAGCGCGGGATTTTGCCGCGGTGTCGAGCGCGCAATCAATATCGTGCGCGACTACATTCGTCGCGGGCGCGCGCCTGTTTTCACCGACGGTCCGCTCATTCACAATCGCCAGATGATGGCGGAGCTCGAAGCGGAAGGCGTGCGCGAAGTCGGCGATTACCGTTCCCGCGAGGAGTTGCATCTCGACATCGCGCCCGAACAACGCGAAAAGGCGGTCATCATCGTGCGCGCGCACGGCGTGACGCCCGAACGGCGCGAATATCTGAAAACGCTCGGCGCGGAATTTCGCGATGCGACTTGCCCGGACGTCGGCGTCATCGCGGGGCGCGTGCGCCTTTACGCAAAACGCGGATATTCCACGCTTGTTTTCGGCGATCCGAATCATCCGGAAGTCGTCGGCATTCTCGGCTACGCCGAAGGTCGCGGGCACGCAATCCGCACGGAAGCGGACATCGACGCGCTCCCGCCGCTCGGCGACAAAGTTTGCATGGTTTCGCAATCGACGATGTTCGTGGACGACTTTGACGTGCTCGCCGAAAAAGTGCGGGAACGTTGGAAAAACGCAGAAATTTTTAACACGATTTGCGGCGCGACGCGTTCCCGCCAGCACGATGTGGGGAAACTTGCGGAGCAGGGCGCGGAGGCGATCGTCGTCATCGGCGGGCGCCATTCCGCGAACACGGTGAAACTCGCGACGCTTGTCGAGCGGCACGGTCTGCCGTGTTTTCACATCGAGACGTTGCGGGAACTCGATTTGAACCGGATGAAACGCTACTCCGTCGTCGGCGTGACGGCGGGCGCATCCACGCCCGGTTTTCTCATCGACGAAGTTTGTTCCGCGTTGGAAAAACTTTGAGCGCCGTTCCCGCGAAGAACGTTCCCGCGGGAACGGAATGCGCAACGCGGCTCAGTATTCGCGTTCGGCGTATTCGCCGAAATGTTCCATGACGTAGTCGAGGTCTTTGTCGCCGCGTCCGGAAAGATTCACGAGAATCGAATCCGTCGGGCGTTCCCGCGCGAGCTTGGTCGCAAACGCCACGGCGTGCGCGCTTTCGAGCGCGGGAATGATTCCTTCGAGACGCGAAAGCTGAAAGAACGCCGTGATCGCTTCGTCGTCGTTCACCTGCACCGCTTTTTCGCGTCCGGTTTCATGCCAAAACGCGTGTTCGGGACCGACGGACGGATAGTCCAATCCGCTTGCGGCGGAATAGACGGGCGCGGGATCGCCGTTTTTGTCTTTGAGCATGATCGAGTTGAAACCGTGCATGACGCCCTCCGTGCCGAAAGCGAGCGAGCAGGCGTGATCGCCGAGTTTTGCGCCGCGACCGAGCGGTTCGACGCCGTAAATTTCCACGGGATCGTCCACGAATCCGTGGAAAAATCCTGCCGCGTTTGAGCCGCCGCCGACGCACGCGCAAACGTTGTCGGGAAGCTCGCCGGTCATTTCCTGAAACTGTTCCCGCGCTTCGATGCCGACAACGCGCTGGAACTCGCGCACCATCAGCGGGAACGGATGCGGACCGACAACGGAGCCGATGCAGTAAATCGTGTTCACGGGATCGGAAAGATACGCTTCAAACGCGGAATCGACGGCTTCTTTGAGCGCCTTGTCGCCGCGCGTCACGGAAACGACTTTCGCGCCGAGCACTTTCATGCGCATGACGTTCGGATATTCTTTTTTGATATCCACTTCGCCCATGTGAATTTCCACGGGAATTCCGAAATACGCTCCCGCCGTGGCGAGCGCGACGCCGTGTTGCCCGGCGCCGGTTTCCGCGATGAGTTTTTTCTTCCCGAGATATTTCGCGAGCAACGCTTCGCCCATGCAGTGATTGAGCTTGTGCGCGCCCGTGTGGTTCAGGTCTTCGCGTTTGAGGTAAATGCGTCCGCCGCCGATTTTTTCCGTCAGGTTTTTGCAGTAATAGACGGGCGTGGGGCGTCCCTGAAAATGTTTTCGGATGCTGCGCAGTTCCTGAATAAAGTTATGCGAGCGGCAAATGGTGTTGTAGGCTTGCGCGATTTTGTCCATTTCGCGCTGGAGTTCCGGCGGAATGAAAGAGCCGCCGAATTTTCCGAAAAATCCTTTGGCATCGGGAAGTCGTTTGTGAGCAGGGAGCTGTTCGTTGTTCATAACTGCGGGAAATCTTACGCGCGGGAACGCACTTCACGCGAGAGATTTTTTTCGCCGAAAGAAAAATGCGTTCCCGCGGGAACGCGGTTTGTTTCCGCTAATCTTGTTGAAAAGAAGCGCGGGAACGGCGTAAAGTTTCGCGCCATGAGAAATGCTCTCACGGAAGAAATTTCCCGCTTGGATGCCGAACACAGTTGGCATCCGTTCACGCAGATGCGGGAATACATGGCGTTCCCGCGCCTGCAAATCGCACGCGGCGAGGGTTGCTGGCTTTTCGACACCGACGGAAAAAAATACCTCGATGCGAACGCGTCCATTTGGACAAATACGCTCGGGCACCACAATCCCGAGCTCGACGCCGCGTTGCGGGAACAGCTCGACGCCGTCGCGCACTCGACGATGCTCGGTCTGAGCAACGTCGCAAGCGCGCGCCTCGCGGGAACGCTTTCGTCGCTGACGGGCGATCGCCTGCCGCGCGTGTTTTTCAGCGATTGCGGCGCGGCGGCGGTGGAAGTCGCCGTCAAACTTTCATTTCAGTATTGGCAACTTGTCGGCGAGCCGCAACGCACGGGCGTCGTCGCGATGACGGATGCCTACCACGGCGACACGTTCGGCACGATGGCGCTCGGAGACTGCGGCGCGTTTCACGGGCGTTTCAAACACTGGTTTTTCCCCGTGGATCGCTTTCCCGCGCCCGAATGCGTCGAATGCCGCGGGAACGTTTCGCACGCGGACGCTTCGCGCTCGCTTTCCGCGTTGGAATCGATTTTGAAAGAAAAAAGCGCGACGACCGCCTGCGTCGTCATCGAGCCGGAAATTCAGGGTTCGGGCGGCATGAAACTGCAACCGCCGGGCTTCGTCGAAGCCGTTTCCGCGCTGTGCGCAAAATACGGCGTGCATTTGGTGTTGGACGAAATTTTCGTCGGATTCGGACGCACGGGAAAATTTCTCATCGAAGAAAATCGTCCGGGCGTGGACGCGGATTTCATCTGCGTGGGCAAAGGGCTGACGGCGGGTTATATGCCGTTGGCGGCAACGCTCGCGAAAGAAAAAATCTACGAGGCGTTTCTCGGAAATTTTGATGAATACAAAGCGTTTTTCCACGGGCACACGTTCACGGGCAATCCGCTCGCGTGCGCGGTCGCGCTCAAAAATTTCGAGAAAATCAAAAGTCTGATAGATTCGGGAACGCTTGCGGAAACGATCGATTATCTCGGCAAACGCACGGAGGAAACTTTTCGCGGGCATCCGCACGTGCGCGAAATTCGCCAGCGCGGAATGGTCGCGGCGATCGATCTTTTCGCGGGAACGGGCAAGGCGGACTGGAAAGTCGGCGAGCGCCGAGGAATGAACATCTGCATGCGCGCGCGGGAACGCGGACTGCTTCTGCGCCCGCTCGTCGATACGCTCGTCTTCATCCCGCCGCTCGTGATTTCGCACGACGAAATCGATTTCCTCGTCGAAAACACTCGCGCCGCAATCGACGATTGCCTCGGCAAAAACTGATTCCCGGAATTTTCGTTTTTCACCTTTCGTTTCCTTTCATGTTCCGCAAAGAAAACATCGACCGTTCCCGCAAAAATTTTTCCGCACGGGAAAAAGACGTTCCCGCGCCCGCCGTTTCGTCGGCAAATTTCGTCGCGCCGTGGGTGCGGCTCAAATATTTCACTTACAATCCGAACGTGTATCCGCGCTTCGTCGGCGAGACTTCCGGCGGGATCGCGCCGGGAACGCAAGTGCGCGTGTACGGCAAGGACGGCGCGCTTTTCGGTCACGGATTTTACAACGCGGGAGCGAATATTCCGTTGCGTGTTTTCGCGCACGGCGCGGAGGAGCTTCCCGAAGATTATTTTGAAAAACTGCTTTTGCAGGCAGTCGCCTTGCGCACGGAAATTCTCAAATTGCCGGAAAAAACGGACGCGTTTCGCGTTGTGCACGGCGATGCCGACGGACTGAACGGGCTCGTCGTGGACAAATACGGCGACGTGCTCAGCGTCGAAGTTTTTTCGCTCGCGGTTTTTCAGCGCATCAAAAAATGGATGCAGGTTTTGCATGCCGCGCTCGGCACGACTCGCGAGACGGTGCAGTTGGTCAAAGGTTTCGGCTCGATGGAAAACGCGCGCGGCTGCGATGATTTTCATACGCCGGGACTGCGCGAAGTGAAGATTCGCGAAAACGGAATTCGCTACGGAGTGGATTTTGAAAACGGACACAAAACCGGATTTTTCTGCGATCAACGCGACAATCGCGCAAAGCTCGCGCCGTTTTGCGAAGGGAAAAAAGTGCTCGATCTGTGCTGCTACACCGGCGGATTTTCGTTGTCCGCAAAAGTGCGCGGGAACGCCGCCGAGGTGACCGGCGTCGATCTCGACGAAAAAGCGGTCGCGCAGGCGAAACACAACGCAAACCTCAACCAGACGCGCGTGAATTTCGTGCACGCGGACACGTTCACGTTCGCGCGGCAAATGCAGGGCAACGGCGCGCAGTTCGACGTCGTCGTGCTCGATCCGCCGAAACTCATCAACGGTCGCGAAGACTACGAGGACGGAATCGCGAAATATCACGACATGAACAAAGTTGCGCTCCCGCTCGTGAAGCGCGGCGGGCTGTTCGTCACGTTCTCGTGTTCGGGTTTGCTCAAAGTCGAAGATTTCGAAGCGACGGTTATTCGCGTGGCGCATCGTCTCGGGCGGCGTTTGCAGATTCTCGACCGCACGGGACCGGGCGCGGATCATCCCGTGATTTCAAATTATCCGGAAGGTCGCTACCTGAAAGCGCTTTGGGCGATCGTTCGCTGAGCGTTCCCGGCGTTCCCGCGGGAACGGTTTTTAACCACGAATGAACACGAATGAACGCGAATTCGGGGAAATGGTGGACTGGTTAACTGGAGAACTGGTTAACTGGTGAAGTGCGGGTTTTTGCCTGCGGCAAAAATGAGGGAAACTAAGAGCGTCGGAGACGCGCCACTATCGTAACCCCA
>CAVFCB010000067.1:0-10573 GCA_963620895.1 Bacteroidaceae bacterium
TCCGTGGTTAAAAATTTTTCTTCGCGAACGCGCGGCAGACGAGCACGCGGTAAAGGACGAGAAGCAGGGCGCCGAGGCAGACGGCGGCGAGCGTCGTTGCGAGCGTTTGCGGCGGCGCGGAATCGCGGATTGTGAGCGAGTTTGCGCCGTCGCCGAGCGCGGGAACGAGGTTCGGGAACATTCCGCAGGCGACGGTGAGAACGAGCAGCGCGATTGTCGCCGTCGTGCCGCAAAACGCGAGTTTGAACGTGCGGCAACGCAGGAAAAATCCCGTTGCGACCAAGGCGAAGATCGCGAGCACGGGAACGATGCCGAGCGCGGAAACGCTTTCGTAATTTGCCGCGCCGGGACGCGCTTTGCCGAAAATCACGAACGCGGTGAGCGCGATGTGAAAAATCGCCGCGAAGGCAAAAAGTCTCGGCAGGAGCAGATCGATTTTGAAACGCATGACGTCGCCGGTTTTCATTCGCAGAAACAACGCGCCGTGCAACGCGAAAAGCGCGAGCGCGAGCACGCCGGAAAGCAACGGGATCGGTTCGAGAAAATTGAGCAGACCGAGCGTTTCCGCGTCAATTTCGCCGGCGGCGTTCACGGGAACGCCCGTGACGAGATTTCCGGCGCCGATGCCGAGAAAAAGCGCAACGAGCACGCTGCACGCGGAAAAAATTTTGTCCCACCGTTCCCGCCACGCGCGGCTTTCGCTTTTGTTTCGCGCGCCGCGTGCAATTGCGCGGGAAATCAACGCACCGAGCACCAAAATCAGCACCGAGCGAAATCCGACGGACACGCTCGCAAACGCATGCGGGAACGCCGCGGAAAGCGCGCCGCCCGCCGCGAGCAGCCAAATTTCGTTCCCGTCCCAAACGGGGCCGGCGGCACGGAGCGCGCGCCGCCGTTCGTCGTCGTCGCGAAACGCGGGCAAAAGAATGCCGATTCCGAGGTCGAAACCGTCGAGCACGGCGTAGGCGATGAACAACGCGCCGAAAAGGAAAAACAAGATGGAGTTGAAATCCATGAGAAAGGAAATTTTGACGCCGGCGATTCTGAAAAACGGCGTTCCCGCGGGCAAGCCGAAAGCGGGTGCTTTTTCTCGAAGAAAGTTTGACGGCGTTTGAGTTTAAGCGGCTTTACAAGACGGGGGAAAAGTGAAATGCTTGCGTGATTTTCGCAATGAACGAGAACGCTCCATTGAGATTTTACGATTCGGACTTCGAGGTGACGCCCGAGTATCGCGCATCGCTTCCCGATATGCAGAATCGCAACGAAACCTCCATTCCCGGCGGTGCCGTTCCCTTGTTGCAGGTGGGCATGTCCAATTTCCGTCTTCCGCTGAAAATCGCTTCGGCGGGCGGCGCGCCCGTTGTCGTGGAAGCTTCGGTTACGGGAACGGTTTCGCTCGATGCCGCGCACAAGGGCATTAACATGTCGCGCATCGTTCGTCTTTTTTACGAATTTCGCGACGAGGTTTTTACGCATCTGACATTGCGTTCCGTTCTTGAAAAATATCTTTCGGAAATCGGGAGTTCCCGCGCCCAACTGCGCGTGGATTTCAACTATCCGATTTTGCAGAAAAGTCTGCGCAGCGGGCTCGAAGGCTATCAGTATTACACTTGCGCCTACGAGGGCATTTACGGGAACGGCAAATTCCGCGCGTTCACGCATTTTGATTTTGTTTATTCGTCGGCGTGCCCGTGTTCCGCGGAATTGTCCGAACACGCGCGCGCTTCGCGCAATGTGCTCGGCATTCCGCATTCGCAGCGATCCAAGGCGCGCATTCTCGCCGAAGTCGATCCCGCGAGCGGAATTTCCGTCGAAGATTTTCAGAAAATTTGTCTGCGCGCGCTTCACACGGAAACGCAAGTGATGGTGAAACGCGAGGACGAACAGGCGTTTGCCGAGCTCAACGGCGCTTACTACAAATTTGTGGAAGACGCCGCGCGGTTGCTTTTTGCGGAGTTCAACGCCGATCCGCGCGTGCTTGATTTTCGCATCACTTGCGCGCACTTGGAGTCGCTGCACTCGCACGACGCCGTTTCCGTCATCGTCAAAGGCGTTCCCGGCGGGCTTTCGCACGCGTTTTTTGATTTTCGCTCGCTCGTTTGCTGAGCGCGAAAAAAAACGCGTTCCCGCCGCGCATCGGCGCGAAATTATTGCTCGCCGTCCGATTCGGGAACGACGGCGAAGACGCTTCCGGTCGCGCTGTCGAAAATCAGATCGAAGCGGGAAAGCACGTCCAAGCCGAGAAGAATCCGTTGCGGTTCGTCGGGCGAGAGCAACTTGGGCGAAACATTCGGAAGCGTAAATTCGTCGGAAAATTTCAACGGCGCGGGAACGCCGATTGCGATTTCCTCGCGGCGAACGCCGGTGTGCGTCGTCACGGTCGCGTGAAGTTTTTGCGGAAGTTCACCGCTCCAAAATTCGGCGGGCAGGGAAGTATCGACGGCGCCGCAATCGATGAGCGCGAAAACGGCGCGGCGTTCGTCTTTCGGCGAAAACACGGCGACGAGTCGGCAATCCGTTCCGGAAACGGTTTTGGAGAGAAGGCGTTTTTTTGCGGGAACGGCGTCGAGCGCCGCGCGGTCGAGCCATTGAAGTTCGCGTTTTCCGAAAGAAATCCGGCACGGCGCAAGCGACATCGTGTTCATGCCGAGCACGCCGACAACGTCGTGCAGTTCCGGCAACGCGGCGCGCAATCCGCGCAAATCCGCGAGCGGCATGAAAAAGCCGTGAAATGCGTTCCCGCCGATTTCAAAACGCTTCACGGGCATGAGCGGAATTTCTTGCGACGAAACTTTATACGCGCCGTCGCCTTCGTCGGTCGCCGCTTTGCGAAATCCGGCGTCGGGGAAATTTTTTCGCGCCCACGCGAGGTCGAGCGAAGTGTGCGAGGCGCCGGTGTCCGCGAGCATTTTTGCGGGAACGCCGTTGACGGTGGTTTCAACGAGAAAAAGCCGCTCGCCGACGAATTTCACGGGAACGCCGGAAAATTCGACTTTCGCGGGAACGAAGAGTTTTTGCATGTTTTCGGCGGCGGGCGGCGGTTCCGACGGCGCGTGGTGCGGCGCGGGAACGTCGGCGGCGTGCAATGTCGCCGTCAGCGCGAGAACCGAAAGGACGGAAAGTGCATTTTTTTTCATGGCGTTGTAAATTTTTTCAGAGCAAGCCGGAATCGGCGAAAGAAAAAAATCCGCGCACGTGCGGCGGAATGTTGCGGCGCCCGACGACGACGTGATCGAGCAGGCGAATTTCGAAAATTCGGCAGGCTTCGGCGAGCGTTTTCGTGATGCGGATGTCGTTTGCCGAAGGCGAGGAATCGCCGCTGGGATGGTTGTGCACGAGCAAAATTCCGTTTGCGTTGGCGCGAACGGCGGGACGCAGAAAATCGCGCGGATGAAACGCCGCGCTGTTTGCCGTTCCCGCCGAAATTTCCTCAAAACGGACGACGCGGTTTTTTGCATCCGTGCAGAGCACCCAGCATTTTTCCCGATCGAGCGGGAGCGATTTGCGTTCGAAGAATCGGAAAACGTCGGCGGCATCGTGAATCGGCGCGGAAAATTCCGTGCGTTCCTCGATGCGGCGTCCGAGCTCGAACGCGGCGGTAAGCGCGCAGGCGCGGCGCCACGTCAGCCCGAGCGAAGCGAAATCCGAAATTTCCCAGCGGGAAAGCTGAAAGAACGAACCGTCGGCGGAATTGAGCACGCGGCGGGCGTCTTCTTCCGGCGAAGATTTTTTTGCGGGCGAGCTTAATTCAAGCAAAACGGCGAGAAGTTCGTCGTCGCAGAGACAACGCGCCCCGCGACGTTCGAGGCGTTCGCGGGGGCTTGAAATCTCGACTTCGGAACGTTGCGGATTCAAGGTCTGCGCATTGTTTGTCGAGGGAAACGCACGAGGAATTTCGGGCGCGGGAAAATCGGAAATGTGCGCGGGAACGCCGAGGATTTCCGATTCCCGCCCGTGGTTCATCGTTCGTTGCGCCTCATTTTTTCGACAGATTGCCGAGCTTCGTTCCCGCGGGAACGACGGCATCTTTCTTGACGATGAGCACGCCGTCGCGGACGCAGATTTCGTTTTCTTCCCAACCGTCGGCGATCCCGTGCGGGGAAAGTTCGCAACCGGCGCCGATGCGGGCGTTCTTATCGATAATCGCGTCTTCGATGATGCAGTTTTCGCCGATCCCGATGGACGTGCGTCCTGCCGCTTTGTTTTCGACGATTTCGTCGAGCGTTTCGTAGAAGTCCGCGCCCATCATGACAACGTTCGAGAGCGTTGCGTTGTTGATGACGGCGCGCACGCCGACGACGCAGCGGTGCAGCTTGGCGTCGGAAAGAATGGCGCCCTCCGCGCAAATGACGCGGTCAAACGTGCAGGCGTTGATTTTCGCGGCGGGAAGGAGACGGTCGTGCGTGTAAATCGGATCGCGTTCGTCGAAGAAATCGAACGGCGGGATCGGATCGGTGAGCGCGAGGTTGGTTTCCCAGAAGGAGCGCACCGTTCCGATGTCTTCCCAGTAGCTGTCGAAAACGTGAGCGACGAGCTTGTTTTTGCCGAGCAGTCCGGGAATGACTTCCTTGCCGAAGTCTTTCATATCGTTGGCGAGGCATTCCTTGATGAATTTCCCGCTGAAAACGTAAATGCCCATCGAGGCGAGGCAGTATTGGCGATCCGATTTGTCGGAAAGGTTCGCGCGAAGCGCTCCGCCGATGACGAGCGAGTCGATGACTTTCGGATCTTTCGGCTTTTCGACAAATTCGCAGATTTCGCTGTTGTCCCGCACGCGCATGACGCCGAGCCCGGAAACTTCGTCTTTCGGCATCGCTTTGGCGGCGATGGTGACGTCCGCTTTCTGCTCGAGGTGCTGGCGAATCATCGGGCGGAAATCCATGCGGAAAAGTTGGTCGCCGGAGAGGATGAGCATCAGGTCGTCGTCCTTCATCACGAAGTGCTGCAGGTTGTGGCGCACGGCGTCCGCCGTTCCCTGATACCACGCTTCGCTTTCCATGCTCTGTTCGGCGGCGAGGATGTCCACGCAACCGCGCCCGAAGACGTCGAGCTTATACGTGCGCTGAATGTGGTGGTGCAGCGATGCGGTGTTGAACTGCGTGAGAATGTAGATGTTGTTGAAGCCGGAGTTGAGGCAGTTACTGATCGGGATGTCGATCAGTCGATATTTGCCGGCGAGCGGGACCGCGGGTTTGCAACGCGATGCGGTCAGCGGATAAAGGCGGGTTCCGCGCCCGCCGCCCATGATTACGCAGATGACTTTCGGGGATGATGACATAGGTCGAGACTTTCTTTAATTATTGGGGGTTGAGAAGTTTTTTGTTCAGGAAAAATCGTGAATGTTTTGATTTTTTTTTGAATTGGGGAAACAGCGTTCTGCGGTTCGGCGGGAACGGCGCGAGGGGAATATTTCGCGCGTGTGCCTTTCCGAACGGCATTGCCCGAGATGTTAAACGAACTTGTCGCCCGCGCAAGGAAAAAGTTGAGAAAACATGCGTTCCCGTGCGGGAACGCGTCTCGTTGGAGCGATTGACGCTCCCGCGAAAAAAACGCATGATTCTCCGCGTCATGCACATGCTCACCGCTTTTCACGTCATGTCGTTGCCGAAGAAAATTTTCGTTGTCGCGTTGGTGTTTCTGTTTGCCGCGGGAACGCTTTTCGCGAAAAGGGACGAGGCGAAAGCTTCCGTGCATTCGATCGTTCCGCGTCCGACGAGCTACGTCGCCAAGAGCGGAAAATTCATTTTTCATCCGGAAACGCTCATCGTTTTTTCTTCGAAAGAAGCGAAGCCGGTCGCGACTTATTTTGCGGGCGAAATTGCCGCCGCTACGGGAATGAAACTCAAAGTCGCGGAAAAGGGCACGGGCAAAAACACGGTGCGGCTCGAACTCAAAAAAAATTCGAAACTCGGAGAGGAAGGCTACACGCTCGACGTGACGTCTTCCCGCGTGCTCGTTTCCGCGAAAACTCCGGCGGGGCTTTTTTACGGATTGCAGACGGTGCGGCAAATGATGCCGCCGGAAATTTATTCCCGAAAACCCGTGAAAACCGGCGTTTCGTGGAGTTTGCCTTGCGCGAAAATTTCCGACGAGCCGCGGTTCGCGTGGCGCGGCGTGCATCTCGACTGCGCACGGCATTTTTACACGAAAGAAGACGTGAAAAAAATCATCGACGCGCTCTCGTGGCACAAAATCAACCGCTTTCATTGGCATTTGACCGAGGATCAGGGCTGGCGGCTCGAAATCAAAAAATATCCGAATCTGACGAAGATCGGCGCGTGGCGCGAAAACATGCTCGTCGGCGAAACGCCGAAAACGGAGCCGCGCGGGCAGTATCCGCTTTCGAAAGAAGATTCCGCTTGCTGGAACGCGCAGGGGCAATACGGCGGATTTTACACGCAAAAGGACGTGAAGGAAATCGTCGCTTACGCCGCCGAGCGATTCATCACAATCGTTCCCGAAATCGAAATTCCCGGGCACGCGCGCGCCGCGATGTATTCATATCCTGAATACACTTGCACGGGAACGCGCCCCGGCGGAATGCCGCTCGTCGGCGGCGTTTACGGTCCGGTTTATTGTCCGGGAAAAGAGGAAACGTTCAAATTTCTCGAAGACATTTTTACGGAAGTGCTCGCGCTGTTCCCGGGGAAATACATTCATCTCGGCGCGGACGAATGCCCCAAAGGCGACTGGAAAAAATGCCCGAATTGCCAAAAACGCATCCGCGACGAAAAGCTCGTCGCCGAGGACGTCGTCGTCGCCGGGAAAACGCATAAACGCACGGCGGAAGACAAATTGCAGTCGTACACGATTGCGCGCATGCAGAAATTTCTCGAATCCCACGGACGCAAAATCATCGCGTGGGACGAAATCACCGAGGGCGGAATTCCTAAGGGTTGCACCGTCATGCACTGGCGCGAATACACCGACCCGAAAATCGCTCCGAATTGCGGCGAGGATCTCATCGTCTGCACGCGCCCGAAATGCTATTACAATTGGGGCTACGACGAGAAAGATCGCCGCGTGCTTTTTTCGCAGGGCGGAATTATGCCGATGAAACAGGCGTGGGATTTCGATCCGATCCCGCGCGGGCTCGATCCCGCGCTCGAAAAACACGTGCTCGGCGCGCAAGCCTGCTTTTGGGGAGAAAAAGCGCAGAATGCGCAGATCGTCGAATTCCACTTTTTCCCGCGCATGTGCGCGATGAGCGAGGCGACGTGGAGCCGCCGCGAAAACCGCGATTACGCGGAATTTCTCAAACGCGTGGCAGTTCAGCAAAAACGCTACATCGCCGCCGGAATCAACGCGCGTCCGTCCGCCGAAGCGCCGCTCCCGCCGGATTACAAGGCTTTCGAAAAATACAAACTTCCGAGCGCGACAAAAAAGCGGACGAAAAAAAATTAGAAAAAAGTCGGGATTTTTCCCGGCTCGCCGGCTGACGAGTCGCCATTTTCAAACTTGCTTCCGCAGACGCGGGAACGCAGAATGGCGGGCGTCCGGAATCGCGAATTCCGCGCATAATTTCCCCCAAAAAATATTCCGAATTTCATATGAAAGAACTTATGCTTTTCATTGACGGGCAATCCGTCGGTCCGTTCCCGCAGGAAGAAGTCGAATCGCGTTTCGCCGCAGGCGAATTTTCGGCGGAAACGCCTTGCGCCGAAGCGGGCGCGTCGGAGTGGAAAACGCTCGCGGATTTCGTTCCCGCCGCGAAAAAACACGGCGTTCGGATCGCGCGGAAAACGCAGGCGGAGGTCGCGGAAATGAAGTCCGCAACGTCCGAAAAACTCGATCCCGAAGTGCGGAAAAAGCTGTTGCTCTACAATTTGGCGGATTCCATTTCCGTGGACAAATTTACGCCCGTTCAGGCGGAAGCGGCGATTCGGATTCACGAAGAGGCGCTCAAAAAAGGGAAAAAACTTAAAATCGCCGCCGGCGTCGGCGCATTTGTCGCGGCGTTCGGGCTCGCGTTCACGATTTTTAATTTCGTTCCCGTGAGCACGGCGCCCGGCGGACAGAAACTGAAAATTTTCGAAGCGTGTTTCGCTTCGGAGCCGAATCCCGAATACGTAAAAACCGCGAAACGCATTGCTACGGAGGCGGGAAAACTGCGCGAGCTGCGGGAAGAAGTCGCCGAGGCTCGGTTTTCCGCACCGCGCGGCGCGGGAACGCCGCGGGAAACGTTCCTGAACAACGTCGTCATCGAAAATCCCGATGTTTCAACGGTCACGGGCAAGGTGGACGTTTCCGCGCTCTCGCAAACGCTTTCGCCGAAGCTTGTCGCCGCCGCGACTTTCGAAGTCGTGCAACTCGGGCGCGTGGACGGCGAGCTCGAAAAACTGATTTGCGACCAAAACGAAACGTTCGAATACTGCTCGAAACCGCTTTGGGACGAACGCGAATTTCGCGCCGCAATCGCCCGCGACGTCGCGCCGGAATATCCTTTCGACGCAAACGTTCCCGAAAGCGCGGAATTCGCGAAAAATCTGCGGTCGTTCCGGCTCGCCGGAGTGGACGCGCAACTCGAACGCCTCGCAAATCGCGCCGGCGCGCTCGCGCGCAATCCGGGCGTTGCCGCAAAAATTCAATCTTTCATGCAGGAAAAAATGAAAGAAGCGCCCAAGCTTCCGCCCAAGGAAAACGCCCGCGATCGTCGGCGAGCCGGCGGGAACAACGCGGCGGCGGGAACGGCGCAGGACAAACTCGGACGCACCGTCGCGTGGGCGGCAAATCGCCTTCCGCCTTTTCTCGAAAGCTTCGCCACGTGGCTCAAAGACAACGAAATTTACTATTCGCCTGCGGCGCGCGCCGCCGTTTGGAACGCGTTCGCGAAAAATGAACTTCCGAAAATCGAAGAGGCGACAACGTCGAAACTCCGCCAACGCGTTCCCGTCGATGCGGACGGTTCGTTCGTGCTGGACGGCAGAAATCCGCGCGGTTTGCTCGTCGTCGCGCATTTCCCCGGACGCGCCGGCGATGTCTGGTTCGTTCCCGCGACGGAGGAAACCGATACTTCGCGCGCGGTCGCGATTCGCGATTTGTCCGTCAATCGCCGAGTGCTTACGCCCGAAGACGTGCTGATGGACGAACGCTACGTCGTTGCCGAAAAAGAAAAAACGGGCGGCGTTCCCATGATCGCGAGCGGAAAGCTCATGGGGCGCGAAATTTTTGTCGTGCGCACGAGCCCGGAATGGTTTTTCGTCACCGTGGAAAAAGTTTCGGAATCCGAAGACGCGTCCGCGCGGCGCCCCAAAGTGTTGCTCGGCGTTCCCGCGGAATTTTTCGAATCCGTCAACGTCGGCGATGCCGTGCCGATGGAAAAATTGCTGACGTTTGAGCGCTTCTCCCGCGTTTCCGAATCGAACGCTTCGGGGCGTCTCGTGCCGATTTCAAAAGATCAGGCGGAAGCCGTCGCCGAACAGCAGACGGAAGCGGGAATCGCGTTCCCGCCGCCGCCGGAAAAATATTCTCCGCCGCCGCCGAAACCGAAGGCTCCCGCCGAAGAACCCGCGCCCGCAGACGTTCCCGCGGAGACTGCGGACGTTCCCGCGGAGACTGCTGACGCGCCCGCAGAGACGCCCGCAGACGTTCCCGCCGCGGAGCCCGTTCCCGAACAGGAACCGGGCGAGCCCGAAAGCTGAGCGGCGTTTTTCTTTCTCGTTTTCCCCCTCCGTTCGCCTCAAACCTCAATCTCTCCCGCCATGTTTTTCTCCGAAAGAAATTCTCCGCATCCGGTTTCTCCCGACGAGCTTCAGGTCGCTTGCTACAAAATCACGGGCTGCGCGATTGACGTGCTTAACACGCTCGGACCCGGACTTCCCGCCGAGATTTACGAGAAGAGCATGCAGATTGAAATGGATCGGCGCGGGATCGCTTACGAGAAGGATTGCCGCCGCGAGCTTACCTACGCCGGAAAAGTTGTCGGCGAGGCGCACGTGCCGTTCGTCGTCGCCGGGCGGCTTGTCGTTTCCTGCCTTGTTTCGGAATGCTTCAACGAAACGGATTATTCGCGCTACCTCAGTATTTTGCGCGCGTTCGAGCTTCCGCTGGCGTTGCTGCTCAATTTCCAGTTCGGCAAACTTCAATGGAAAAAAATTCCGCACGGAATATTCCCGCCTAAGGCGGACTGACCGTGCGCGCTCCCGCGGGAACGACAAGCGGCGGGAACGAGTTAACCACGAATGAACACGAAGAAACACGAAACCGGCGAAACGGTTTACTGGTTAACTGGTTCACTGGTTGACTGGTGAAGTCCGGATTTTTGCCGCAGGCAAAAATTGAGGAAACTGAAAGCCTCGTAGAGGCGAAACTATCGTAACCCCACGCGTAAGCGTGGGGACACGGGAACACCCACACATCAAGCCTCGTAGAGGCGACACTACTCCCGCGGGAACGGTTTTGTCCACGGATTTCACGAATTCCTTTTTCTTTGCCACAGATTTCACAGATGAGCACAGATGCTTTTTTTAAGCTTTCTTTTCGGAAAAGAAGTTGAAACGTCCGCGAAGCGGGCGAACCGATGCTAACCGTGGGGCGAGCGCGGGAACGCGCGAGTCCTACGGATACGGCGCGA
>CAVFCB010000068.1:0-10273 GCA_963620895.1 Bacteroidaceae bacterium
CAGTTCCTTTATTTTTTGATTTCTTCGGCGGCGGATTCCGCGAGGCGGGAACGCTCGGCGTCGGAAAGGTCGCGCGCGAGGAGTTTCGCCGTAGTTTCGACGACGAGTGCGGCGACTTCGCCTTTGAGTTCCGCGAACATTTTTTCGCGTTCCCGCGCGATGTTTTCGGCGGAGCGTTTTTCGGTCGCTTCGGCGCGCGCGATTGCGTCCTGCGCGGCTTTTTCGAGCGTCTCCTTTGCGGATTTGCGCGCGGTTTCGATGACCGCCGCCGCGTCCTGCGCCGCCTGCGCCATTTTCGCTTTGTAATCCGCTTCGGACTGCGCGAGCTTCGCTTTCATTTCGTCGGAAAACTGCAAGCCCTCGGCAATTTTCGCCTGCCGTTCGGCGATGGTTTTCATCAGCGGACGAAATCCGAAATACCACACGACGAGCGCGAGGATCGCGAAACTGACGATTTGCACGAGAAGCGCGGTCGATTCGATGCCGAACTTCGTCGTGATTTCCGGCAACGGATTGCCGGAGCCTTCTGCCAAAAATAAAAAGTTCATCATAATTTTTTTTGCAAAAAAAATGGTTCACGGGAAAAACGCGCGACTCGAGCGGCGCGGGAACGAAAATTGCTCGCCGTTCCCGCGCCGGAGTCGCGACACGGGATTATTCTCTCGAGAGGAACAAGCCGTAGAACGCGATCGCTTCCGCAAGCGCCATGCCGAGAATCCCGATAACGAGGATTTTCCCGAACGCGCCCGGATTGCGTCCGACCGCTTCAACCGCCTTCATACCGACGAGTCCGACGCCGAGCGCCGCGCCCAAGCAGGCGAGCGCCTTCGTCGGGCTTCCCGTAATCGTTGCAAGAACGAGTAACATTTCCATGATTTTTACTGATTTTTGTGTGGATGATTTATGTGTGAATCCCGCCGCGGACGCTCTCGGCATCCTCCCGGACGGGAAAATTGTTTTCGCCGATCATTCGTTCCCGTTGCGCGTCAGGGCTCGGCGGGCGTTCCCGCGTGTTCGCCGTCATCGTGATTCGTGATCAACCCGATGTACACCGCCGAAAGCAACGTGAACACCAACGCCTGCACAACGCCGACAAGCAGTTCGAGGAAATAAAACACCGTGAAATAACCCGTCGAATGCATCAGCGTTTCCCCGCCGAACACGTTCCCGAAAAGTCGGAACGAAAGCGAAACCGGACGGAAAATCACCGAGATGATTTCGATAAACCCGACGCCGAAAAATATCAGCGAAAGAAAATAATACACCGCCGCGGGAACGTCGCGCTTGTCCGCCTTGTTCCCGAACCAATCAAAAAGCACCGCCTTCGGTCCCGCGTATTTGAACACGAGAATTACCCACGCGCCGAACGAAACAAGCGCCAGACCGAGCGTGCCGTTCATGTCCGCGCCGAGCGGACGAAACAGCGGCGTGAAATGCTCCGCCGTCGAGCCGTCGGCGGCAACCGCCGTCTCGTGCCAGCCGATTGTGCCGACGCCGGGAATCAGCCCCGCCCAATTCTGCGCAAGAATAAAGAAGAAAAGACAAATCAGCAGCGGGAACGCCGCCGGGAACGCCTTTTTGCCCAAAATCGGTTCGAGAATGTCCTTGAACAAACCGAGCACGGTTTCAATCGCGTATTGCCCTTTCGACGGCACGAGCTTCGGGCGCCCGCACGCCCACCGAATCAGCAAAACCAACAACAGCGCGACAATCCACGTCGTGACGATGCTGTTCGTAATCGGCAGCGAAAAACCCTCTCCGAGCGGAATTTCAAAAAGTTTCTCGGCGGATTCCGCCGCCGAAAGCGTAGGCGCCGCCGCAACCGACGCCGCAAAAATGGGGAAAATCTGCTTCACGGAAAACATATGAAAAACGCAGGAATATTCTGTACTCCGAGACGGCATTTGTAAAACGATTTTCGCCTTCCCGAATTGCAGAAAACTGCCTGAAAGACTACTCCGAATAGAACGAATGTTCAAGAATTTTTTTCGCCCGAAAACGCTTCGGCTATTTGCGTTTCCCGGCGCGGGAATCGATACTGCGAAAAATTCGGCGTTCCCGCGAAAATTTTCGCAGAAAAAGCGAAAAAACGCGCGGCGGGCGCATTTTTTTCTTTCGCGGGAACGAAATTTTCGGCAGATTTTTTCTGCTTTCTCGCTCGAACCCCTCAACAACCGACGTTTGACGCCGAAACGTTCCCGCAACTCTCGCGCCGCTTTTTCACTGATTCCGGCGTTGCTTGTCGTTGCGCTCTGCGCCGCTTGTGCGTTCGCGCTCGTTGCCGTTTCCGCAAAATTTTCCGTCGAAACCGAAATTCGCATTGCCGCGCAATGTGCCCGCCATGCCGCGCTTGCGGGAACGCGAATTGCGCTCGCCGACCTGCAAACTTACACGGGAGCGGACAACTGCGCCACGGCGCAAATCGACCCGGGCGCGCCGTGCGGCTCCGCCGTTGTCGGCGTCTGGCACGGCGACCGCGTCCGCCGGGAATTTCCGGAGCACGCCGCGCTTGCCTCCGGGCGCGGAATTTTTGCGGGAGCGCGGCTCTGTGCGTTGCGCGATCCGGACCGCATGAACGCGGCGGCGGAAGTGCCGTGGGAAATGCTCGGCGAAAATGTGCGTTTTGCCTATTTCGTCACGGACGAATCGCAGCGCGCCTCGCTTGCCAAGCGGGAACGCGACGCGCATCTCGCGCATTTTGAAAATTCGCCGGAAACGCTGATGCGTCTGCGCCAGCAAACGCAGCGCCGCACGCGAATCGAAGCGTTGCTCAAAAACTCGGCGCCCGATTCCGCCGATTTTCGAAAAAAAATTTCCTGCGCGCCCGACGAAAAAATTTTCCTCGCGGAAATTTCGGAAACGGAGACGGGCGACTCCGCGAAAGCGGCGAAAGAAGCGTTCACGCTCGATGCCCGCGCCGTTCCCGCGGACTGGCAACGGCGGCGGCTCAAACTTGATTTTGCCGACGAAAATTTCGCCGCCGCCGATCCGGAATTTTCCGCAAAAATTCCGCCGGAAGCCGCGAAAATTTTTGCGCGCCCGGAAAGCGAATTTCCGCACGCGGGAACGCTTGTCGCGACGCGCCCGCCGAAGCCTGCGGGAACGCTCGGTTTTTTCGAACATCCGTTCCCGCTGCTCGCGGAATTGCGGCTGCATCTCGGTTTTTTCAATCCGCGTTCGGACGGTCAGCACCGCGCGCGATTTCACGTCACCGCGAAATTTTGGAATCCCTACTCGTTCCCGTTGCTTGCGCACGGCGACGGACGGCTCGGGCTTTTCGACGCAGAAAATTTGCCGCTCATTCGCATCGCCAACGAAAATACGGGCGGCGAAATTCTTTTTTCTCCGTCGGATTTTCCGGTCGGGAGATTCGGGCTTGTGCGGCAAACGCCGTCCGACGTCACGACAAACGCCTACTGCCGCGTTTTTGACGCTTCGGCGCAAGGACTCGGCGCCGACGGGAACGCCTGCGGACTGCACGCGGGAGAAATTTTCCTCGCGCGGTTTCCCGATCCGCGTTCTCAACCCGAAGGGCTTTCCCGCAACACGGGCGGGAACTCGTGGAAATATCAGAAAGACGCCGCGAAAATCAACAAAGCGCCTTCCGGCGCGAAGCCGGGCGCGTGGTTTCATCCCGCGCACGTAATCCGCGCGGAAAGTTTGCCCGCGCTGCGCGGCGCAAATTTTCTGATTCGCGGAGACGCGGGAACGCTGAAACAGCAGATGCGCCCGAACGCTTACTCCGAGCCCGTTTTCGAATTTCGCAACGTGCCGCTCCCGGCGTTTTGCACGAAACTTTCCGGCGCCGAATACAATCGCGAAAAAGCGGGCGACCACGATGCCGCCCGCGCGACAATCGTCTGGAAAATTCGTCTGCGGGCGGAAGATGCCGAAGCGATGCGCGCGTTGCTCGAAACGGTCGAGCCGCGTCGCGGAATTTTCGATTTTTCCGTTCCCGCCGTGTGCAACGCTTTTGAAATTTCCGCGCTCACGGGAACGGCGGCGCGCGCGGAAGCCGAAATCGGAGGCGCGGCGGAAACGCGGGAACGCTCGCCGTTGCGCGACTTTTTCCCCAACGAACACGCAAGCGCACAAGCGATGCCCTGCGCCTCGGCGCGGCTTTTCGACACGCCTCGCGCCGGCGCGCTTTCCGTCGGCGCGTTGCGGCATGCGGCGTTCGAAACGCTTCCGCCGGGACGTTCGTTCGGAAGCGCGTTCCCGCAGAAAACTCTCGCGAGCAACGATGCCGCCGACGGCGATTCCCCGAACGCGATTTTTGACCGCGCGTTCTTTTTCTCCGAAAGAAAAAATCCGCATCACGTTCCCGCCGACGAAACCGCGCTCGTTTCCGGCGCCTTCAACATCAATTCGGAAAATGTCGATGCGTGGGCGACGTTGCTCGCGAGCGACGTTCCCGCGTGGAAAAAACTGCACGAAGCGCCCGCGCGCCGCAACATTCCCGCCGGCGGCGAAAAAAATTTGCGCCGCGCAATTTTCACGCGCCCGTTTTCCGCGCAAACGCCGATGTTCGGAGCGCCGAGCGATGTCGTGTCCGACGCCGAACTGCGCGCGCTCGGGAACGCCGAGCGGGAACGCGCGCTGCTTTCGCAGGGCGTGCGCGAGCTTGACGATACGGCGCCGAAACGGCTCGCGGAAGCGATCACGCAACTTTTGCGGGAACGCCGCCAACGCGGGAACGCGCCCTTTCGTTCCCTTGCGGAATTTTTTGATTCCGGCGTTTTGCGCGATGCGATTTTCGAGAGCCGCGTGAATTTTGTCGGCGAAAATGAAATTCCGGCGTGGTTTCCCGCCGCAATTTCTCAGGAAGCTCTCGCGGAGGCGCTCGCGCCCGGCGCCGTGCCGCGCGGAGACACGTTTTCGATTTTGTGCCGCGCGGAAGTGCTTTGTCCGATTTCGGGGAAAACGCTCGCCGTCGCCTGCGCGGAAACGCGCGTTCAGCGCATGCCGGAATTTTTTGACGCGACGCAGCCCGCCGATTCTTCCGCCGAAACGCAAAACGCGCTCAATCGCGCTTTCGGTCGCCGCTACCGCGTGTGCGCTTTTCGCTGGGTTTCCGCAGATCACCACTGAAACGCCGCGGGAACGCCGTAAAAAAATTGCACGAAGCGCGAACGCGGTTCAAAATCGGCGGGCATTATGGCAATTGAATTTTTTGACGATTCGAACGGCATCGCCGAAGTTCCCGGATTCCTTACCGGAGCGGCGGCATGCAACATTCGCGGGAACGCGGATTTGTCGCGCTTGGACGTCGCCGTCATCTTTTCCGAAAAGGACTGCACGGCGGCGGGAGCGTTCACGACAAACGACGTAAAGGCGGCGCCGGTTTACGTTTCGCAAGCGCATCTGCGCGGCGCCGCGGCGGGAACGCCCATGCGCGGAATCGTCGCCACGAGCGGGAACGCCAACGCCTGCACCGGCGAACAAGGCATGAAAGACGCCGCCGCGATGTGCGAACTCGCCGCGCGCGCCTGCGGCGTTGCTCCCGAACAGTTTTTTGTCTGCTCCACCGGACGCATCGGCGTAAATTTGCCGATGGGAAAAATGAAAAAAGGCATCGCCGACGCCGCGAAAAATCTCTCGGGAACGAAAGAAGAATCGTGCCGCGCCGCCGACGCGATTCTCACGTCCGACACGCGCCGCAAAACCTGCACGGCGAAATTTTCCGTCAGCGGAAAAACCGTGACGATTTCCGGCATGGCGAAAGGCGCGGGAATGATTGAACCCGGCATGGCGACGATGTTCGGCTTGCTTGCCACCGATGCAAAAATTTCGCAGGAACTTTTGCAGAAATGCCTTTGGAACGCCGTCGGGCAATCTTTTAACTGCGTGACCGTGGACGGCGACATGTCCACGAACGACACCGTGATCGTGCTCGCCAACGGCGAAAGCGGCGTCGAAATTTCCGAAGCCGATGCGGGAACGCTCGAACTTTTCAAGGAAGCGCTCAACGCCGTGACGTTCGGGCTCGCACGAAAAATCGTCGGCGACGGCGAAAAAATTTCCCGCGTCGTCACGCTTCACGTTTACGGTGCGCGCTCGGCGGCGGACGCGAACAAAATCGCCCGCTCCGTGGGAAATTCTCTCCTCGTCAAAGCTTCGTGGTGCGGCGGCGACCCGAATTGGGGGCGTTTGCTCTGCTCCGCCGGCTATGCCAAATGCGGGATCGACCAAACGAAAATCGATCTTTTTTACAACGACGTTCCCGTGTTTCTCAAAGGCGAACTGCAAGCGCAAAACGAACCCGAATGGCGCAAGATCGTTCACAACAGGGAATTTTCGATTCACCTGCACCTCAATCTCGGCGTGCATGATTATCGGCTGATTTCCACCGATCTCACCGAAGCTTACGTCGATTTCAACAAAGGCGAATAATCCGCGTTCCCGTTTTCGTTCCGTGAAAAAATTTCTGAGCATTTTTCTCCTCGCGCTCGCGGTTTGCGTTCCCGCGTTCGCGCAATCCAAGGACATCGTCGTCAACGGCGACTTTCGCATCGACGTCCGTCAGGGCGTGTGCCCGCTGAAAATCGAATCCGACGATTCGGCGCTCGGCGGGCTCGTGCAACGTGCGCTCAAAATGCACGGCGCGATCGACATGCGCACGGGCGGGAACGTGCTGAACGTGCGCGTCTCTCGCCGCGGGAACGAGCTCGTCGCTTCCTGCCGCGCGTTCCCGCGCGAAATCACGGTCGCGGGAACGGACGATGCGGCGACGCTTCGGCTTTGCGACGCCGTGCTCGTCGCCATCGGCGATCTTTGGGGCTGGAAGCTCAAACCGATTTTTTCCAAAACGAAAATTGCTTTCGCGGCGGGAACGGGCGCGAATTCCGAAATCTACACGAGCAATCTGCTTTTTCGCGGCACGAAACGCGTCACGAGCCACGGTTCGCGCTCCATCGCGCCGCACTGGAATCCCGCGGGAACGCGCCTGATTTACACCACGTATTTCCGTAGCGGCGCCGCCGACGTTTATTCGCTCAATCTCGCTTCGGGGAAAACGGAACGCTTCGCCGCCTACAAAAACACCAACACCGGCGGCGCATTTTCGCCCGACGGAAAAACCGTTGCGCTCGCGCTTTCCGCGCGCGGACCGATGAACATTTACCTCGCTCCCGCAAGCGGCGGAAGCGCAAAAATCCTCGTCAACGACGCGGACACTTCGACCTCGCCCGCATTTTCGCCCGACGGGAAAACGCTCGTCTTCACCAGCGGCGCCGCGGGAGCGCCGAGACTTTACACCGTTCCCGTCGCCGGCGGGAAAAAGCGCCGCATCGCAATTCCCGGATTTTCCTACGCCACGGAACCCGCGTGGAATCCCGTTTTTCCGAACAAAATCGCTTTTTGCTACAACCGTTCCGGGAAAATGGCTGTCGCCGTGTATGACACGAAAACCGGGAACGCGTTCGACCTCGGAGCGCTCACGGGAACGCGCCGCTACTCGCATCCGACGTGGTGCGCCGACGGCCGCCACCTCGTCGTCACCGAGGAAGTCGGCAAATCTTCCGCGCTCGCGCTCGTGGACGCGGGCAATCCCGACCGCGCGAAATTTACGCGCATCAGCTCCGACTCGCTCAAAGGTTGCTGCGATCCCGACGCGCTGATCGTGAAATAACGCACCGCAGGCGCCGCGGTTCTCGATTTTCTTTTTTTTCAAAAAAATGAATTCTTCCGAGATTCTCGAAATTCTTAAAAAAGTCGCCTATCCGGGGCTTTCCCGAGACATCGTTTCTTTCGGGCTCGTCAAGGCGGCGAACGTTTCGCCCGACGGATGCGTTTCCGTTGAAATCGCCGTGACGACGTCCAAGCCGGAAATTCCCGAACAACTGAAAACCGCCGCCGAAACCGCGCTCGCGGCAGCCGGCGTTCCCGCAGATAAAATTTTCGTAAATGTGAAAGCGATCGTTCCCGCCGCTCCCGGCGCGGGAACGCCTCCGCCGCCGAAAAAAATTCCCGGCGTGAAGCGCATCATCGCCGTCGCCAGCGGCAAAGGCGGCGTCGGGAAATCCACCGTTGCCGTCAATCTCGCCGCCGCGCTCGCGCAAGTTGCGGAAGAAGACGGACTCGCGCCCGCCGCGGGAAGCGTCGGAATTTTGGACTGCGACATTTACGGTCCGAGCGTGCCGATGATGCTCGGCGCGCGGGAACAGCCCGTGATGCGCGGCGAAAAAATCGCGCCGCCCGAAGCGCACGGGATCAAAGTCATGTCCATGGGTTTGCTCGTGGACGAAAATTCGCCGGTCGTGTGGCGCGGACCCGTGGTCGGCAAGGCGATTCGTCAGTTTTCGGAAGATGTGGATTGGGGCGCGCTCGAAGTGCTCGTCGTCGATCTTCCTCCGGGAACGGGCGATGCGCAGATTACGCTTGTTCAGACGCTTGCGCTCGACGGTGCCGTCATCGTAACGACTCCGCAGAACGTTGCCGTTGCCGTTGCGCAACGCGGTGCACGCATGTTTGAAAAAGTGAACGTGCCGCTCGTCGGCGTAATCGAAAACATGAGTTATTTTGAAAATCCCGCGAACGGCGAGCGCGAATACGTGTTCGGCAAAGGCGGCGGCGCGAAAACCGCGGCGGCGCTCGGCACCGAACTGCTCGGAGAAATTCCCGCCGCCTCGGAAATCCGCGCCGGCGGCGATGCGGGAACGCCCATCGTCATCTCCGCGCCGGACTCCGTTCCCGCGCAAATTTTCCGCTCCGTCGCCCGCGAAATTTTCCGTCGTTTCTGAACGTTTTCGCCGAAAAAATTTTTACGATTTTTTCAGCAAAACGTCGCCGGCGGAAAACGCGCGAAGCGTTCCCGAAGCGTCGCGGATAAGAATGTCGCCGCGCGCGTCGATGCCTTGCGCCGTTCCCGTGATTTCTTCTTCGCCGTAAATCGCGACAACGCGTTGCCCGGCGAGCAAATCAAATTCTTTCCACGACGCGGCGAGCGCGGCGGTGTGCGTTCCCGCGAGAAATTCCGCATAAGCGCGTTCGAGCGTCGCGAGCGTTTCGGCGCAGACGCGATTCACGTCGAGCGCGGGAACGCCGAGCGCCGAACGCATCGAAGTCGCAAGGTCGCGCACCTCCGGCGGAAGCGTTGCGGGATCGAGATTTACGTTCAGCCCGAGACCGAAAACTATCCCGCGCACGCGCCCGGAATCGGCATGCGCCTCCGTGAGCATTCCCGCGAGTTTTTTTCCCGCGCAAAAAATATCGTTCGGCCATTTCACTCGCGCGGGAACGCCGAATTTTTCGCGAAGCATTTTCGCAACGGCGACGCCGAACCAAAGCGTAAAATTCGCAAGGCGCTCCGGCGGAAGCGCGCTCGGACGAAAGCCGCACGAAAGGTAAATATTTCCGGGCTGTGCGCTCGCCCACTTGCGCCCGATGCGCCCGCGCCCCGCCGTTTGCGTGTTCGCGACAACGGCGAAATCACCGTCGGGCGTTCCCGCCGCAAGCATTTTCGCGACATCGGCGTTCGTGCTGCCCGTTTCTTCAACGCAAAAAACACGCAACCGCGCACCGCTTTCGCGCATCCGCGCGGCGAGCGTTCCCGCGTCGATTTTTTCAAAAAATTCCATTCGTTCGCAAACGCGATGCGCCGTTAAATCAGTCCGAGTTCCATTTTGCCCTCTTCGGAAATCATGTCCTGCGTCCACGGCGGTTCCCAAACGATTTCGACGCGAGCCTCGTTCACGCCGGGAACGGCGAGCGCGCGGTTGCGCACGTCTTCGGCGATGACCGGACCCATGCCGCAACCGGGCGCGGTGAGCGACATCGCGATTTGCGCGCGCCAACGATCGTCGCCGATCGGTTCAAGCTCGAGCTTGTAAATAAGTCCGAGATTCACGACATCCACGGGAATTTCCGGATCGTAAACATTGCGCAACTCCGCCCAAATCGCGTCGAGATCGGGCTTGCCGACATGCCCCGGATGTTCCGCCGTGCCGAAAGAACCGTAGGCGGTCGTTTCGCCTTGCGCGAGCGCCGCGGCGTTCGGTTCGGGCTCGCCGAGCGCATCGTGATCCTTGCCGAGAATGCGGAACATGCCGACATCGCAAACGACCGTGAAATTCCCGCCGAGACGGTGCGTAATATTCACCTGCGTTCCCGCAGGCAAAAGCGCCGCATCACCCGAAGGCACAACCGTCGCCTCCGTGTCGCGCGTCAAAACTCGATCGTTGGATTGACTTATCATAGACGAATTTCGAAGAGTGTGAGACCCGCGCCGCCAAGAGTGAAGCGAAAAAACCGTTCCCGCATACGCGTTCGCGCG
>CAVFCB010000069.1:0-10131 GCA_963620895.1 Bacteroidaceae bacterium
CGCGGGAACGTTTTGGTTTGCGGGGGCGGGCAAAGGAATTACACTTTTTCGGCTAAGAGAAAATTCGCCTATGTCCGATTCCATTCCGCTGAAAGTTTTTGAATCTACGAACGGTGCGCGTTTGCCGCTGACGCCTGTGCAGGAGGAAATCCTGCGTTTGAAAAAAGAGCGCAACGCGGTGTTGCTCGTTCACAATTACCAGAGCGAGGAAATTCAGCGCGTGGCGGATTTCGTCGGCGATTCGCTGGGGCTTTCGTATCAGGCGGAAGCGGCGAAGGACGCGGAAGTCATCGTGTTTTGCGGGGTTCATTTTATGGCGGAAACGGCGAAAATCGTGAATCCGTCGAAGCGCGTGCTTCTTCCCGTGATGGAAGCGGGCTGTTCGCTTGCGGATTCCTGCCCGGCGGCGGAGCTTGCCGCGTATAAGGCGGCGCATCCGGAGTATTACGTTGTCGCCTACATCAATTGCAGTGCGGAAGTGAAGGCGCTGGCGGATGTCATTTGCACCAGCGGGAACGCGAAAAAAATCGTCGAGCACGTTCCCGCGGACAAGGAAATTCTTTTCGTTCCCGACCAGAATCTCGGCTCGTGGGTGGCGGATCAGACGAAGCGCAAAATTCACCTTTGGCCGGGCAGTTGCTACGCGCACGTGCTTTTCAGCGTTCGCGAAATTCAGCGGGCGAAGCTCGAATTTCCGGGCGCTCCCGTGCTCGTGCATCCGGAGTGCGTCGAGAGCGTTCGCGCGCTTGCCGACGTTGTTTGCTCCACGGAAAAAATGGTCGATTTCTGCCGCACGTCGCCTTCGGATACGTTCGTCATCGTCACGGAAACGAACATGATTTCGCGTCTCCGCAACGAAATTCCGAACAAAAAATTCGTCGCCGGGCCGACGGCCGTTTGCGCGTGCAACGAGTGCCGGTTCATGAAGCTGAACACGCCGGAAAAACTGCGCGACTGCCTGCGCGACATGACTCCGGAAATCACGATGGACGAAGCGTTGCGTTCCCGCGCCTACGTGCCGCTCAAACGCATGCTTGAATGGAGCGCGCAGTAATTTTTTTCACGGAGAAAAACGTATGAGCACAGGAGTCATCATCGGAATCGTCGTCGCAGTCGTCGTTCTTATCGTTCTGTTTTGGGGCGTTTCGGTTTACAACGGATTGGTCGCCTTGCGCAACCGTTTCAAAAACGCGTTTGCGCAGATCGACGTTCAGTTGCAACGCCGCTACGACCTCATTCCCAACCTCGTCGAAACGGCAAAAGGTTTTCTCAAACACGAAAAGGAAACGCTCTTGGCGGTCACGGAAGCTCGCAACACGGCGGCTGCCGCGGCGAAAGTCGCCGGCGAAAATCCCGGGAACGCCGCCGCGATCGGCAGACTTTCGGCGGCGGAGGGCGCGCTGGGCACGGCGCTTTCGCGTTTGATGGTCGTTTGCGAAGCGTATCCGGACTTGAAATCCGATCGCCACATGGCGCAGGTGATGGAAGAGCTTTCTTCCACGGAAAACAAAATCGCGTTTGCGCGACAAGCCTACAACGACGCCGTGACGAGCTACAACAACGGGCGCGAGACGTTCCCGTCGTCCCTTGTCGCGGGCGTTTGCGGGTTCGTTCCCGCCGAGCTTCTGCGCACGGAAAACGCCGAGGCGCGCGAAGCCGTGAAGGTGCGCTTCTGAGATGAGTTCGGGAAATATTTTGGAGTTGCGCGACGTTTCCGTCGTGCGCGGAGAAAAGCCGATTTTTTCCGGAATTTCGCTATGCGTTCCCGTCGGTTGCAACACCGTAATTCTCGGTCCCAACGGCGCGGGAAAATCCACGTTTCTGAAATTGCTCACGCGGGAAATTTATCCCGTGGCGTCGCCGGCATCGGAGCTGAAAATTTTCGGAGAAAAACTTTGGAACGTGCGCGAACTGCGTTCCCGCCTCGGAATCGTGTCCAACGATTTGCAAAAACATTTTCCCGAAGAAACGCTCGGGACGGACGTCGTGCTCTCCGGCTTTTTTTCGAGCTTCGGCGTGTGGCGGGATCGCAAAGTCTCGCGCGCACAGCGGCAAATCGCCCGCGAAGTGATGCGCATGCTCGACATCGACGGGATCGCGCGGCGGGAATTCGGCACGTATTCCACGGGCGAACAGCGGCGTTTTCTGCTCGCGCGGGCGCTCGTGAACGCTCCCGAAGCGCTCGTGCTCGACGAACCGACGAGCGGGCTCGATCTCAAATCCCGCTTCATTTACATCGAAAAACTGCGCGAGCTCATGCGCGCGGGAACGACCGTGATCCTCGTTACGCACGAGGTCGGCGAAATTTCGCCGGAATTTTCCCGCGTGATTCTGTTGCGAAAGGGCGCAGTCGTCGCCGACGGCTCGCGGGAACGCGTTTTGACGTCCGACCGGCTTTCGGCGCTTTTCGAAATTCCGCTTTCCGTTGCCGAGAAAAACGGATTTTACTCCGTCGTTCCCGCGGGAAGCTGAAGCGGCGTTCCCGAAAAATTCATTTGCAAATCTCAAAAAAAACTCGCTGAATAACGCTACGTTTCAAACATCAGAAAGACCGTCCTATGAATAAAAAAATCTTCGCAGTTTCCGCACTCGCCGCCGTCGTTTCGCTCGTCGGTTGCACGTCTCAGCCGGTGGATCAGCCCGGTTCCCGCCGCCCGGAAGGCACGTGGAACACGATTACGGGAACGCTCAGCGACGTCCGTTATTACAACAGCGACGCCGACCGCGTTTACAAAGCCGCCGAAAAGGCGTTTCGCGATCTGAACATTTTCGCCACGGGCTACACGCAGTTCAAAAACGGCTACACGCTTTACGGGCGCGCGCTCGGCGACTACAAGGTCACGGTGGACATCGTGAGCCGTCAGGTTTCGACGAAGGGCACGAATCGCCAGCCGATTCCCTACACGGAAGTTTCCGTTTCCTACGGCGCGTTCGGCGACCTCGCGCCGTCGCTGCAAATCATCTCGAAGATTTCTTCGGGACTTCCGAGCGAAAAATAATCGTTCCCGCACGATTTGCGAAAAACCGTCCGTTTCTCGGGCGGTTTTTTCGTTTCGCGGGAAGTGATTTTTCCCCTGATTTTTGAAAAAACGAACACGCGCCGCGTTCCCGCCGATGGCTTACCGAGGCAGAATCGCTCCCACGCCCACGGGATTTCTCCATCTCGGGCACGCCGCAACGTTTGCGCTTGCCGCGCGCCGTTGCCGCGAAGCCGCGGGAACGCTCATTTTGCGCATCGAAGATTTGGATGCGCAACGTTGCCGGCGCGAATTTGCCGACGCCGCCGTCGAAGATTTGCATCGCCTCGGAATTTCGTGGGACGAAGGTCCCGATGTCGGCGGCGCCTGCGCTCCTTACGTGCAATCCGAAAATTTTCCGTATTTTCTGAAAATTTGGAAACGGCTGAAAGATGCCGGCGCAATTTATCCGTGCCGGCGTTCCCGCAAAGATGTCGCCGCCGCCGCGAGCGCGCCGCACGCCGAGGACGAATCCGCCGAGCCGATTTTTCCGCCCGAATGGCGTCCGCCGGCGGGAACGGGCGCGGAGCTCGCCGAGCCGGGCGATTTCAATTGGCGTTTCCGCGTGCCCGACGGCGAAACGATTGCGTTTTTCGACGAAATCCAAGGCGCGCAGAAATTCGTTGCGGGAAAAGATTTCGGCGATTTCGTCGTGTGGCGGCGCGACGGCGTTCCCGCGTATGAGCTTGCCGTCGTTGCCGACGATGTGCGCATGGGCATCACGGAAGTCGTGCGCGGCGCGGATTTGCTGAAATCCACGGCGCGGCAGATTTTGATTTATCGCGCGCTCGGTGCGCCCGTTCCCGCGTGGGCGCACGCGCCGCTCGTTCTCGACGAACACGGACGCCGCCTCGCCAAGCGTTCGGACGCGTTTTCTCTCCGCGAGCTTTGGGCGCAGGGAAAATTGCAAAATCAGAATTTTACGCCGGCTTGAAGCACGAATTCGACCGCGGGATCGACGGTGAATTTTTCGGAGGTATTGTGCCCGGCACGGCAAAGTCGAAATTTATTCCACACCAAAAGCGTGACGCCGGCGCTGACGAAAAAGTTTTCGGTGACGTTCCACGTTCCCGTCAGACTCGCGGGAACGCTTTGTTCGCGGTAGGCGCCGGATTTGTCGAAATAGGGCGAGGCGGCGTCGTGTTCGACTTCTGCGGCGAACGCGGACGTGCGGTAATTCAGCGAAAAATCGAGCAAAAAGGAATTGTCCCCGCCCACGTCCCACGTGAGCGAAACGCCGTTGAGCAATCGCAAATTCAGATTTTCGGAAATGCTCCAATCAAACGTGAAAAACGGATAGAAAAACCAGCGTTCGCGGTCGAAACGGTAAAGCGCGGAAACGCCGAGCGCGACGGAAGTTTTTTCGGAAAAATATTGTTTTGCGCCGAGCGCGAAGAAGCCGCCGAAGCCGTCGGACATCGCGGCGCGGTCGCTCGTCGATGCCGTGAACGATGCGACGCCGACTCCGGCGAGCCCCGTGTGCGGATTGATCAGCTCGTGATACGTGGTCGCGCTGATCGCGTCCGTGCGGCGAAACGGAGCGGCGCGCCCGCCGGTGAAACGATAGTCCGTATGCAGAAAATCCGCGGTCGTGAACGCGATGCGTTTTTTTTCCGGGTGGACGTAGCGCCACGAAAATCCCGCGCCGTAGCTCGACGAAGCCATTTTCCCGCCGCCCGAAAGCGATGCCGGCAATCGCTGTGCGCAAAGCACGTAAAACGGCGTCACCAAGTGTTCCCGCACGCGCACGGCGGCGCGCGCCGGCGGATAATATTTCCCGGCGGAATCGCTCGGCGGTTCGGCGCGGAGAAAAGTTCCGTCGTTCTGTTCGACGGGTCGCGTTTCCGCCGTCGCCGTTCCCGCGAACATTGTTCCCGCAAACGTCGTTCCCGCGCAAATCGCGATTGCCGAAATTTTTTTCATGCTTTTCTCTTGAAAATTGCGAGCGATGAAATGCGAAAACTTCCCTCGCGGCAAGTCGATTTCGGAACGAATGTTCGGCTTCGTGCGGATTCGAATTTTCTGTTTTTCGCAATGCGCGTTTTGTGATTTCATCGAAGAACCATGAAATACATTTCCACTCGCGGGCTTGCCCCTCAGGTTTCTTCGAGCGAAGCGTTGCTCAACGGCATCGCGCCCGACGGCGGACTTTACGTTCCCGCCGAAATCCCGGGGCGCGACGCGCTTCCGGATTGGCTTGAGCCCGGTTGCGGCTACGCGGGAACGATGCGCAAACTCCTCGCGCTGTTTTTCGACGACGTTCCCGCGCACGTGCGCGATGCCGCCGTCGAGCGCTCCGTTGCGCGTTTCGCCGATCCCGCGATGCCCGTGCCGTTTCACGCAGTCGGCGGGAACGTCGTTTTCATGGATTTGGCGGAAGGCCCGACGGCGGCGTTCAAGGATGTCGCGCTCACGATTTTGCCCACCTTGCTGCAATATGCGGCGGAACGCGCCGGGCTGAAAAAAGTCGCGATTCTCACGGCGACGAGCGGCGACACCGGTTCTGCGGCGATGCGCGGTTTTGCCGGCGTCGCGGGAACGGAAGTGCTCGTGTTTTTCCCGAAGACGGGAACGTCCGAAATTCAGCGCCGGCAAATGGTCTGTTGCGAGGGCGGGAACGTGTGCGCGTGCGCGATCGAAGGCAATTTCGACGATGCGCAATCCGCCGTCAAAGCCGTTTTCGCCGACGAAAAAATTCGCGCGGACGCGGCGGCGAAGAGCATTTTTCTTTCCAGCGCAAATTCGATCAACATCGGTCGATTGTTCCCGCAAGTCTGCTACTATCTCATGGCGTGGCGCGAGCTTGCCGCCGCGGGAACGCTCGGCGCGGAGGGCTTTGACGTTGTCGTGCCGACGGGAAATTTCGGGAACGTGCTCGCCGCGTTTTACGCGAAAAAACTCGGTGCGCCGATTCGCCGCTTCGTCGTCGCCTCGAACGAAAACTGCGTTGTCGCCGATTTTATCCGCACGGGCGAATACGACACGCGGCGCGCGTTTCACGTCACCAATTCGCCGTCGATGGACATTCTCGTTTCGTCGAACATCGAGCGTTTTATTTTTGAAATTTCCGGGCGCGATGCCGCGTTCGTGCGCGAATGCATGGCGGCGCTGAAACGCGAGGGCGCGTTTTCGCTCGGCGCGAAATGCGGCGCTCCCGCGGCGGCGGGTTTCGTTTCCGGACACGCTTCGCCGGCGGAAACCGAGGCGGCGATCGCCGAAATTCGTCGCGAGACCGGCTACCTCGCGGATCCGCACACGGCGATCGGCCGGAAAGTTTTGCGCGATTTGGGCGAGCGCGGGAACGTTCCCGCAGTCGTCGCGGAAACCGCCGCGCCGTGGAAATTCCCGGCGACGATGTTGCGCGCGCTCACGGGAACGTGCGCGGCGGACGATTTTGCGAATCTGCGCACGCTCGGCGAGCTCGTCGGGCGCGAGCCGCGTTTCGCCGAGCTGGAACACGCTCCCGTGCTTCACACGCGCGTCTGCGCAAAAGATCGCGTCGGCGAAACCGTTCGCGACGTTTTCGGTATTTGATTTTTTTCAAAAAAAATTCGCGCAAACCTCCATGGCAAAGCAGAACGAAATTCCGCGCAGCGTCGCAATCGTCGGTCGCCCGAACGTCGGCAAGAGCCGCCTGTTCAACCGCCTTGTCGGGCGGCGAGTTTCCATCGTCCACGATATGCCGGGCGTGACGCGCGACCTCATCACCGAGCGCGTTCCCGTGGACGATTATCTGCTGATGGACACGGGCGGGATCGGGCTTTTCACCGAGGAGGCGACGCCGAAAGTCATCGCCGACGCCGTCGAAGAGCAGGTTTCCTTTGCGATTCAGGCGGCGGAGCTCGTGTTGCTCGTGACGGATGTTTCGCAGGGCTGCACGCCGCTCGATTACGAAGTCGCGGCGCGTTTGCGCGGGTTCGGGAAAAAAGTTTTGCTCGTCGTGAACAAGGTGGACAACGAAGACCGCCACATGGAGCAGGGCGATTTCTTTTCGCTCGGCTTCGGCGCGCCGATTCTCATTTCCGCCGAGCACAATCGCGGCATCGAATTTCTTAAACGCAAAATTTTGGAGGAAATCGGTTTCGCGCCCGGCGCGGACGACGACGACGAGGAAAACGGCGCTGACGCCGCAGGCGAAAATCCCGCCGCGGGAACGCCGCCGCCGATTCGTATTTGTCTCGCCGGTCGCCCGAATGTCGGAAAAAGTTCGCTCGGGAACGCGCTCACGAAAAATTCTCGGCTCATCGTCAGCGATGTCGCGGGAACGACGCGCGACCCGATTCGCCAGCGCCTTGATTACACCGACAAAAAAACGGGAACGACGACGACTTTCGAGCTCGTCGATACCGCCGGGAAACGCGCGAAAAACAAGTTCGATACGCTCGAATATTTTTCCGCATTGCGCACGGACGAGGCGATGAGCCGCGCGGACGTGTGTTTCCTCGTCATCGACGCGGTTACGGGCGTGACGCGGCTCGACAAGCAGCTCGCCGGGCAAATCATCGAGACGGGCGCGGGGCTCATCGTCGTCGTGAACAAATGGGATCTCGCGTTGAAGCATTTCCGCGCGGGAACGGTCAACGGCTACGAAAGCGAAGACGAATTTCGCCGCGAATTTGCGAAAGCGGTGCGCCGCGAGCTTTTCTTTTTGCCCGGTTCGGCGGTGCTTTTTACGTCCGCGCTCGAAGGCTTGCGCATCGAAACGATGCTCAAAGAAGCGCTCGCGCTTTACACGCGCATGAACGCGCAAATTCCGACCGGGCAGCTCAATCGCGTCATTCACGGCGTGATGGAAGCGAACCCGCCGAAAATGATCAGCGGGCGCCGCTTCAAGTGCTACTACGCCGTGCAGACGGGCAACAAGCCGCTGCGCGTGCGCCTGTTTTGCAATTCCGAAGAAAAAATCGAGGAAAGCTACGAGCGTTTTCTGCTTTCGAAATTTTACGCGGCGTTCGAGCTCGGCGGCGTTCCCGTGAAGTTCGATTTCGTCGGAAAACCCAAGCAGGAACGCACATTTTTTATGGCGCAGCAGACGGAGACCGTCGGCGGCGCAGCCACCGCAAAAACTCGCGGGAACGCCCGCATCGTTCCTCCGGCAAAAAAACGCGGCGGAAACGCGCGTTCGCGCCGCTCATAAACAACACAAACGCATTGAAAAAATGAATACGCCTTCTTTCGGAAAAATCGGGAAAAATAAAAAAGCGTTCGCGTTGAGCGCGTTTTTCGTTGCGGCGTCCGCGCTCGCCGTCGCCGCCGAGACAACGACTTACGATGTCGGCGACGAAGCCTCGCTCCGAAAATATCTTTCGGAAAAATATTCATGGACGGAAACGGACGACGACGGCGCGGAAGTCGAAAAGGAAGCCTATTACGACAATTCCGAGCTGAACATCACCGCCGATATTTTCGTCGATACGACAAAAACCGAAACGACGACGGATTCCGACGGCAACGAAACTTCCGCGACGACGGCGAACAACGGAATTTCCGTGAACGCGACCAACGTCAAAATTCTCGGCAACGGGAACACGATTTCTTCTTCCGAGATCGATTTGTCCGTCGCCGGTTCCGGAGATTTGTTTTTCCTGAGCGGCGTGGTGCTTTCCGTCGAAAATCTCAAAATCGCGGGAACGACCGACGAAGCAAAAAAAACCGGACGCGCGTTCGCGACGGGCAATTCGACTTCTTCGCATCTGACGCTCGGCGCGGGAACGACAATCGAAAATCGCCGCCTCGTCGCCGATGCTTCCACGAATTACCGCGCGCTCGGCGGCGCTCTCGTTTCCGCGCACATTGCGGACGAAGTGGAACTGACGAGCGCCGCGGGCGCGGACATCGTTTTCCGCGGGAACACCGCCGTCGGGCGCGAAATCACGACGAGTTCGGGAACGGAAAAACTCTCCGCTTCCGGCGGCGCAATTTACGCTTCGGGGCTGCTCGAAATTTCCGGCGCGGGAACGACATCTTTCACCGGCAACAGCGCAGTTTCCGAAGTCGCCACGGCTTCCGCCGGCGCGATTTTCATTTCCTCCGCAAAACTGAACGCCGACGGCTCGTCTTCTTCGACAAAATATCCGGACAGCGTCATCGATGAATCAGGAACGAAGCAGTTCGGATTGCAAGTCGCGGGAACGACGCTGGAATTTTCCGAAAATTTCGCGCACGGGCTCAACGCGAACGGCGGCGCCGTCGTCGTTTCCGGCGGTTATTTCGACGCGACGGATTCGGCGAAAATCAATTTTTCAAACAATTACGTCGAAAATCTTTACGCTCCTTCTGCGACGGCGACAACGCAACTCGGCGGCGGCGCATTGCTCGTCTGCGACGGCGGGCGCGCAACTTTTGCCGCGGGAACGACTGTTGATTTTTCAGGAAACGAAGCGCGCGCAAATTCCGCGTTGAGCGTTGCAAGCGGCGGCGCACTCGTCGTTTCCGACGCTACCGTTTCTTTCGCGGGAACGACGACTTTTTCCGATAATTCCGTTTCTTCCGTCGATGCCGACGACGATGCCGGCACCGTTGCCGTTGCGGGAACGACGCTTCAAGGCGGCGCCGCCTACATTTACGGCACGAAGAAAAGCACGACTGCGGATGACGGCACGACGACCAAAGAGCACACGACTTCCGTGACGCTCGCGGGAACGATGACGTTTGAATACAACTCGGTTTCGTCCTACGGACTCGCTTACACGCCGTCCGAGGGCGGCGAAACGACGCAGTCTTCGGCAGCGGGCGGCGCGCTTGTGCTGAACGGCGGAAAAATCGACGGTTCCGGGCTGACTTCGCTTACGTTTTCTCGAAATCAAGTTTCTGCGGGAACGACGGCGCAGGGCGGCGCGCTCGCGTCGATTTCCGATGTGACGGAGGCGACTTTCGCCAACGCGAGTTTTTCGGGCAACTTGGTGAAACTTTCCAGTCTCGGCGGGGACGAATCGCAGAGCGACGGCGTTGTGCCGGTTGCTCGCGGCGGCGCGATCTACATCGCCGGCGGCTCCCTGACTTTTTCGGGAACGGACGGGGGAAAATTTCAAGAAAACACGGCGAATGCAGACGATCAGGCGAACGCGCTCGCGCAGGGCGGCGCAATTTTCCAAAACGCGGGAACGCTGACGTT
>CAVFCB010000070.1:5000-9962 GCA_963620895.1 Bacteroidaceae bacterium
CCGTCTCCGACGATACGCAACGACCAATCCGGGAAGCGTGATTCAAGCCGCGCCCAAATTTTCAGGAGCAAGTCCGGACGTTTTTGTCCGAACTCCAAGCGCCCAACGAAAAGCAGTTCCCGCTTCTTTTTTGAAAAATCCAAATTTTTGATTGGCGGGAACGGCGCAGGATTCGGCACAGCACAAACCTTATTCGAAAATTTTTTCATCAGAGGGAACGTCGGGAAAAATTTTTCTGAAAGCAGAACAAATTTTTGACACTGCCGACACGTGTAGAAAAATGCCCGCTTGCGATAAAATTCATACACGCAACAAATCAAAAAACGTGAAACACGGCACAAAAAGAGCTTCCGAAAAATCCCAATGCGCACGCCGTATTTTTCCGCAAGCCGTTCCGCGTAAGTTCCCATTTTATAATTCGGCGCATTGTGCCAAACACACACCAGCGGGCATGGCAAATTTTTCAGCGAAAACGGAATGCGACAATTTCCCATGTGCCACACGGCGATTTCGATTTCGCGTTCCCGCAAAAATTTCCGAAAGTGCGCCCCGGCGGAAAGCCTAAGGCGTTTCAACTCACGATTCGGGGGGGGGTATAAAAATCAACCGAGTTCCCGCGGGAACGCAGCGCCGCAGAGAGCACGGATGCAACGCGCACAACGCCGTTTGCAACTTCTGCGCCTTGAGGCTCGGTTAGGTTAAAAAAACAGATTTTCATAAAATTTCACTCAATGTTTTGATTTTTTTCTGCGGGAGAAAATTTTCGGGAACGGCGGCGAAATTTTGCGGACGGACGTTCCCGCCGTCGTCGAGCAGGCAAAGCGTGCGCCAACCGAGCGCGTTCGGGGCGACGAAGTCCTTCGCGGGATTGTCTCCGACGTAGCAAAAATCCGCTCCCGGAAACTTTTTCATGAAAAATTCGTAGTTGCGCGCGCAAGGTTTTTCCGAGCCGAATTCCTCGGAAATAACGATGTTTTCCTCGGCGAAAAATGCATCCAACCCGAGCGCGCGGATTTTGTTGCGTTGCGTAAGCGACCGCCCGTCGGTGATCAGACCGAGCGTCGCACCGCGTTCCCGCAACGTTTCGAGCGTGCGGCGAACGTCTGCGGCAAGGCTCATCGCGGGAACGTGCGCTCGATACCGCGCGAGCAACGTCGCAACGGGAACGCCGAAGCGCGCGGAAAGATTTTCGAAAACGTTTTCGCCGCGGGAACGCATTGCGAGCATTTCCGAAAAAAGCGCGTCCGCGCCCTGCCCGCCGGCGAGATTTTCCGCAATTTCGCGAAACGCCGAACGCAGGAAATCAAGCTCTTTGCAAAGCGTGTCGTCGAGATCGAAGACTACGACTTCGCGCTTTGCGGGAACAAAAATTTCCGCATCGTAGCGAAGCATCAGCATATTGTCCGCCCATGTATCCGAAAATTCGATACGTTCGCCGAGCAGATATTCGCGCACGACGCACTGCGGGAAATTCGCGCCGGCGCCGTAGCTCAGCGGATAACCGCCGCCGAAGCGCGGATTGATTTCGATCCCGACGACGTCGCCCGCCTTTTCGTCAAAGAAAAACTGTGCGCAAATGCAACCGACGACGCCGGGAAGCTCCGCAAAGCGTTCCCGCAACAATGATGCGAGAAGATTTTTTCGCGTGCGCCCCTTGTTGATTTCGCCGGCGCGAATTTCGATGCGTTCGCGCGGCACCGCGGCTTTGATGCGATGATCGCGCCCGAAATACATATCGACCGTAAATTCTTTGTAGATACGTTTGTCGATGTATTCCATGAAAATGAGTTTCGGGTGCGCCAGAATTTCCGGCGTAAGCTCCTCACGGGAACGCACGACGTGCAAATCCTTGCTCAGCGAGCCGTCATACGGCTTGGCGAAAAGCGGGAACGTCGGCGCAAATTTGTCGATCGGCGCGGGAACGCGAATTCCGTGCGCTTCGAAAAACGCGCCCGTGCGCCGCTTGTCGCGGCAAAGCGCGACGAACGCTTCATCGGGCACGAGCAGAAAAATTCCCGCCTCGGCGAAACGCGTTTTTTCGCGCGCGAGCACGAGCAGCTCGGTGTCAATCGTCGGCACGACAACGCGCACGCCGTGCTCCGTGCAGATGCGGAAAAGCGCGTCCGCGTAGCCCGGCTCCGTGACGCGCGGCACGCGGAAACAACCGTCGGAAACCGATGCCGCCGGCGACATTTCCGGATTCATTTCCGTTGAAAAAACTTTTCCGTGCGGGAACGCCGCGCGCAATTCGCGCTGAAATTCGCGCACGAGCGAAACGCGTTTCCCCGCCGAGGAAATCAGAATATTGATGCGCGTTCCCGTGCTCATGCGGCGAGACTCCTTTCCGCAAACGCGCTCCGCGCGGCGTATTGACAACGCACGGGCATTCGCGCACAATTCCTCGAAAATTCAACACAGGAAAAATTATGGCGAAAACGGCAACGCTCAGCATTCGAATCGAACCCAAAACGAAATCCCGCGCGGAAAAAATTTTCGCGAAGCTCGGCATTTCGCTCAGCGAGGCGGTGAACATGTTTTTTTGCCAAACGATTAACGAGCGCGCGCTCCCGTTCCGTCCGCAGCTCGACCGCCCCGAAATTCCCAACGATGAAACCGTCGCCGCAATGCGGGAAGGAGATCAGATTCTGGAAGAAATCAAAGCCGGGAAGCGCGTTCCGCGTTTCAACTCCGTTGAAGAACTCTTTGCCGAATTGAACCGCTGACGCATGCTCTCGATTGAATTTACCGGGCGTTTCAAAAAAGACATGAAACTCGCTCAAAAGCGGGGACTCGATCCCGCGCTTTTGCAGGAAGTCGTTTTGATTCTCACAAGGGAAGCCCCGCTCCCGGAAAAATTTCGCGACCACGCGCTGACCGGCGATTGGCGCGGCTTTCGCGAGTGCCACGTGCAACCGGATTGGTTGCTCATTTATAAAACGGAGGCGGGAACGCTGTTGCTTTACCGCACGGGAACGCACAGCGATCTTTTCCGCTGAACGCCGCGGGAACGCGCTCCGCGCGGCGTATTGACAACGCACGGGCATTCGCGCACAATTCCTCGAAAATTCAACACAGGAAAAATTATGGCGAAAACGGCAACGCTCAGCATTCGAATCGAACCCAAAACGAAATCCCGCGCGGAAAAAATTTTCGCGAAGCTCGGCATTTCGCTCAGCGAGGCGGTGAACATGTTTTTTTGCCAAACGATTAACGAGCGCGCGCTCCCGTTCCGTCCGCAGCTCGACCGCCCCGAAATTCCCAACGATGAAACCGTCGCCGCAATGCGGGAAGGAGATCAGATTCTGGAAGAAATCAAAGCCGGGAAGCGCGTTCCGCGTTTCAACTCCGTTGAAGAACTCTTTGCCGAATTGAACCGCTGACGCATGCTCTCGATTGAATTTACCGGGCGTTTCAAAAAAGACATGAAACTCGCTCAAAAGCGGGGACTCGATCCCGCGCTTTTGCAGGAAGTCGTTTTGATTCTCACAAGGGAAGCCCCGCTCCCGGAAAAATTTCGCGACCACGCGCTGACCGGCGATTGGCGCGGCTTTCGCGAGTGCCACGTGCAACCGGATTGGTTGCTCATTTATAAAACGGAGGCGGGAACGCTGTTGCTTTACCGCACGGGAACGCACAGCGATCTTTTCCGCTGAACGCCGCGGGAACCGCACCGGAAAATCTCCGCAAAATCTGCGGAGATTAAATTTGAAATCTCCGCACGTTTTGCGTAGATTTTTTTCATGTTCTACATTTACGAACACGAACAATGGCCGCATTTCACATGGGACGCTTCCGGGCTTTCCGCGCTTTTCGCGCGTGCGGCTTTCGCGCAGGGACGCCTGATCGGGAGCATGGAGCGCCTCGGCATCGCGGAGCAGCGGGAAGCCTCCGCGCTCGCGCTCGCGCGCGAAACCGCGGACTCGTCCGAGATCGAAGGCGTCGCGCTGAGCATGGCGCAAATCCGTTCGTCCATCGGGAAACGTTTGAAACTGAACGTTCCCGCGACAAAAACGGTTGACGCACGTGCCGCCGGCGCCGCAGAAACCTTGCTCGACGCAACGCAAAATTTTTCCGCTCCGCTCACGAAAAAACGGCTTTGCGCGTGGCATGCCGCGTTGTTTCCCGGCGGCGTCAGCGGCGTCGAAAAAATTCGAGTCGGCGCATATCGCGACGATCGTTTCGGAAGAATGCAGGTCGTTTCGATGCGCGGCGGGCGCGAAACCGTGCATTTTGAAGCGCCGCCGGCGGAACGCGTTCCCGCCGAGATGAAAGCCCTGTTCGACCGCATCGCAAAACCGAGCGGGAACGCGCTCGCAGACGCCGCGCTTGCGCATCTGCATTTCCTGACCGTTCATCCGTTCGACGACGGGAACGGTCGGCTTGCGCGAACGCTCACGGAGCTGATGCTCGCGCGCGCCGAACAATCGGCGTTGCGTTTTTACAGCTTTTCCGAACACATCCTGCGGAACAAAAAGCGATATTACGAAATCTTGGAAAAAACGCAGTGCGGCGGGCTCGATGTTACTCCGTGGATCGCTTGGTTTTTGGAAGCATTGCTCGACGCCATCGGCAAATCCGAGACGACCTTGCGAGGCGTGCTCGCAAAAACGAACTTTTGGCGAACGCACGGCGAAAGCATCTCCGATCCCGCACAGCGCAAAATCATCAATCGGCTTTTTGACGGATTCGAGGGCAACCTGACTTCGTCGAAATGGGCGAAAATCTGCAAATGCTCGCAAGACACGGCGGCGCGTGCGATTCGCGATCTTCTCGAAAAGAAAATTCTCGTGCAAATCGGCGCGGGGCGTTCCACGCACTACGCCTTGCGAAAATGACGCCGCGGCATCGCGCTCGTCCGTCATCGATTTGAATTTGACGATTTTGAAAATTTTTCCGTTTTTCCCCGGACGCTCCTGCGTGAAAAACACGCCCGCGCCCTTGTTCGCAAAATGCAAACAAACG
>CAVFCB010000071.1:0-9900 GCA_963620895.1 Bacteroidaceae bacterium
TCGCATCGTCGCCCCGCGGTTATCCTATATTCGCCCGCTCCGCGGACGTTTCAACTTCTTTTCCGGGAATGAACGCTAAAAAAAACATCTGTGCTCATCTGTGAAATCTGCGGCAAAAGAAAGAAAGGTGGACCGGTCAACCGGAGAACCGGTTGACCGGTGAAGTGCGGATTTTGCCTACGGCAAAAAACTCCCTAAAAAAAATCCGTGTCTATCCGTGTTCATCCGTGGTTTTTTTGCGAAAATTTGCGGACAAGAAAAAGCGTTCCCGCGAAGCGCGCGCGGTCACTCCGTTATCGGGATTGCGGGAGCGAAAGTAATCGGAAGCGCGGGAACGGGCGGCGGCAACTGCGCGTCGAACCACGCGGCAAAAGCGATCATCGCGGCGTTGTCGCCCGTGTGTTTCGGGCGAGCGGTGAGGAGCGGAAGGCGTTGTGCGGACGCGATTTCGGCGAACGCCGCCCGCAACGCGCCGTTGTTGGAAACGCCGCCGGAAATTCCCACGCTCGCGAAACGGCGTTCCCGCAACACGCTCGCGACTTTTCCCGCGAGTTGCGCGACAATCGCGTCCTGATAATCCGCGCAAATTTCCGGGAGCGCGGCGGCGAGTTCGGCATCGGACATTTTTTCGAGCCGATAGCGAAGGCTTGTTTTGAGCCCGGAAAAACTGAAACGGTCGCCCTTTCTCAAATTTTCCCCGCGCGGGAACGCGAATGTGCCGCGGGAACGCGCGAGACGAGCGTTTTTCTCGATGAGCGCGCCGCCGGGATACGGCATTCCGAGAAGCTTCGCGCCTTTGTCGAACGCCTCGCCCGCCGCGTCGTCCACCGTGCGGGCGAGAATTTCCGTGCGGCAATCCGCCTCCACGGAAACGAGCAAGGTGTTCCCGCCGGAAACGACCAGACCGAGGTGCGGGAACAGCGCCGCGCGGCGACGCGCGAAATCCGCCGGAGATTCCTCATGCACGGGAATGAACGGAGAAAAAAGATGTCCGCGCAAATGATTGACGGCGAGCAACGGCTTGCGCCACACGGCGGCAACGGCGCGCGCGTAGGCGATGCCGAGCGCAAGGCAACCCGCGAGCCCGGGACCGCGCGTCACGGCGATCGCGTCGATTTCCTTCGGATCCGTGACGGAGAAAATTTCCCGCAGCAACGCGGGAAAATTCGCGAGATGTTCCCGCGAAGCGAGATCGGGAACGACGCCGCCGAACTGCCCGTGCAACGCAATCTGCGTGTTCACGAGCTCCGAAATCACGCCTTTTTCGGAATCGAAAACGGCGAGCGCGGATTCGTCGCACGAACTCTCGAACGCGAAAATTTTCATGAAAAAAGCGGGAATGCGCGTTCCCGCGCTCAGCGATTGCGGCGACGCGGACGCGCCGTTCCCGCGCTTCCCGGCATGAGCATGAGCGGTTCCGTGCGATAATTGAAACCTTCGAGTTTCTTGCGTTCGATGGGTTTCCCGATGAGGCGCTCAATCGCCTGCAACTGGAGCAGTTCGTCCGGAGAAAACAGCGTGAACGCCTCGCCCTCGTCTCCCGCGCGCCCGGTGCGTCCGATGCGGTGCACGTAATCCTCCGGATGTTCGGGAACGTTGTAATTGATGACGTGCGAAACGCCGGAAATATCGAGCCCGCGCGAAGCGATGTCCGTGGCGACGAGCACGCTGTATTTCCCGGTCTTAAATCCGCTCAGCGCTTCGATGCGTTCTTTTTGCGTGCGATCCGCGTGCATCGTGGCGACGGCGATGTTGTTCGCTTCGAGCCATTCGGTGATGCGGTCGGCGTCGCGTTTCGTGCGCGTGAAAACGATGACGCTGCGATATTTCGTGTGTTCGAGCAACGCGAGCAGCAAGTCGTATTTCTGATAACCCGCAACGGGATAAATCGCGTGAGAAATCGTGTCGGCGGTAATCGCTCCCGTGCGCACGTCGATTTCTACGGGATCGCGCAACGCCCAATCGGCGATTTCGCGAATCGTTTTGTTCACCGTGGCGGAAAAAAGCAGCGTTTGCCGTTCTTTCGGGCACATGCGGATGATGTCGGAAACGTCCTCGATAAATCCCATGTCGAGCATGCGATCCACTTCGTCGAGCACGAGCACCTCGATCGCGGAAAGATCGAGAAAACGCTGACGATGAAGATCGATCAGGCGCCCCGGCGTCGCGACGACGATTTCCGCGCCTTCGCGCAACGCTTTCACCTGCTGATCGTAGCGCACGCCGCCGTAAAGCAACGCGATTTTATCCGACGTATTTTCGCTGAACGTGCGAAAAGCTTCGTCCACCTGCATGGCGAGCTCGCGCGTAGGCACGAGCACGAGACAACGCGGTTTGCCCTGCGCCGCGCCGAGCCGCGCGAGCGTCGGGAGCGCGTAAGCGGCGGTTTTTCCCGTTCCCGTCTGCGCGGCGCCGATGATGTCGCGCCCTTCCAGCGCCACGGGAACGGCTTTTTCCTGAATCGGAGTCGGCGTCTTGTAGCCGATTTTTTCGATGGTCGAAAGAAGATTCTCCGGCAATCCTAATTGCGAAAATTCCATAGTTCTTTATTTGTCTTTCAAAAAAATGCCTGCCCGGCGCGGGAACGCCGCCGACGGAGAAAAAACGAATTTCAGCGTGCGCGATAGTAGTTGTTCTTGTCGTAAATCGCCCAAAAATCGAAAGGATTTTCGAGCACGGGAAGCTCGACGAATCGCCGTCCCTGCGCGTCCGTGCGTTCGGCGAGCGCGTTCGGAACGACGGGAATTTTCGCGACGGCGGGATCGGCGATGGAAATAATCCCGGTTTCTTCGATGCGGGAAACGACCGTGTCCACCCACTTCAGCTCCGCGGCGCGCGTTCCCGTTTCCTGCCAATCGCCGTCGGAATTGTGCGCGTACATCTGTTTCGTAAATTCTTCGAGGGAAATTCCCATTTTTTTTGCGATGGGCGAGGCAAAGCGCTCATACCAACGCTCGCCTTCGGCAACGCCTTCGCGCATCACCGTCAAATTGCCCTGCACGCCGCTGGACACCTGATGATGAAGAATCCGCGTGTTCGGGAAACAGTAGGAACGTTCCGCCATCGTCGTGATGACCGCCGCCATCGACGCCGCAAAATTTTTGACGACGACATACACGGGGGATTTGCAGCTGCGCATCGCGCGCTGAATCTGATAGCCCGCCGAGACGCTCCCGCCGGGCGAGCTGTCGATTACGATGAAAATCGGATATCCCGAATTTTGATTGTCGTAAAAATAAAGGCGTTCGCAGACGTTTTTCGCGAGCACGTCCGTAATCACGCCGTTCAGCGAAACGCGGCGATCGGAAACGTAGAGCGTGCCGTCCACCAGCGGCTCTTTGAGGTAGCGCGGCGACTGCGCGGCATCGGGAGCGAGCTTGGAAAGTTGCGCTTTCGCATCGGTGACGGCGACGGCGAATTTCGCTTCCATGCTTCCGGCGTTCAATTCCGCCTGAAGCTCGCGGGATTCGAGTTCGAGCGCGGTGAGCCGCTGCTGTTTTTCGCGAAGCGCGGCGGCGGCGCGAGCGGATTCGAGCGCGAGGCGGCGTTCCAGCTCCGAGCGTTCTTCCTCGATGTCGGCGAGCTCGTCGGCAAGCTTCGCGGAAGTTTCCGCGCGAGCGGCGTCGAGACGCATTTTTTCAAGCGCGAGCGCCGAGCTCTGCCGCTCGAATTCGGCGGCGGAAAGTGCGAGACGCGATTCGATGAGACTTTTCTCGGTCGCGATTTTTTCGGTTTCTTCCGCAAGGCGTTTCAATTCGTCCGTGATTTCGGCGGCCGTAAGCTCTGCGGGAACGCGCGCGGAGACCGGCGAAGGCATTTCGACGGCGGGAACGGCGGCGGGCGCGGATGCGGGAGCCGGAGTTTCGCCCGTGGCGGCGGGAACGGCGGCGGGTTCGTCTGCGGAAACGGCGGGCGTTCCCGCGGCGCAACCCGCGATCATGAACACTGCGGAAATCAACGCGGAAGGCGTGAAGAATTTTCGTTCAAAATTCATTTTCGTATTGCTGAAAGTTTTTTTGTCGGGAACGCTCACGCGCCGATGCGGTAAAGATTTTTCGGATCGTAAATCATCCACGCGTCGCCGGCGGGCAACGACGGAAGCTCAACGTAAGGCTTGCCGCGATCGTCGATGCGAAATTCTCCGAGCATCGGCGGCTGTTCCTCTGGCAAATCCGCGTTTTTGCGGACGATTCCGGGTTCTTCCATCGTTTCGACGACATCGGTCACCCACTTCAATTTTTTCGCGCCGTCGCCGAATTCCGACCAATCGCCGCGCGAATTGTGGCGATACATTTCCGCGACGAATTCCTCGTAGGTCAGACCGATTTTTTTCGCGAGTTCATCGCTGATGTTGCGCGTCCAACGCGTGATGAAATCAAGCGTTTCGCGAATCTGCGTAAGATTGCCCTGCGTATCCGTTGCCGGCTGATGATGCAAAATCACCGTTCCCGGATAGCAGAACGAACGCTCGGCAAGCGTCGTGATAAACGCCGCCATCGACGCCGCGTAAGTTTTGACGACGACATACACGGGCGCCTTGCTGCTTTCCATCGCTTTCAAAATCTGGTAGCCCGCCGCGATGCTTCCGCCCGGCGAGCTGTCGATCACGATGAAAATCGGATATTCCGTGCTGCGGTTGTTGTAAAAATAAATGCGTTCGCAAACGTCGGCGGCGAGAGCGGGCGTCACGATACCGCTGAATTCGATTCGGCGATCGGAAATGACGAGCCGACCGTCCTCGAGCAACGGATTTTTGAGATATTGCGCGGACGAATCCGCCGCGGGAACGAGGTCGCGGAGCGTTTCCGCCGCTTTCACGCGAACGATGTCGCGATTGTAGCGCGCGAGCGCGATTTCCTGTTCGAGGCGGGCGATTTTCAAATCGAGCTCGCGGGAACGCAAACGGCTTTCGCGTTCGAGCACCGCCAATTCGTCGCTTGCCTTGTCGCGCGCCGCCGTCGAATCGAGTTTTCTTTTGGCGATGTCGGTATCGGTAAATTTCGCCGCCGTGCGCGCGTTGCGCAACGCGGTTTCGGCTTCAAGGCGAGCGCGGGCGGCGGCGCGGGGCGCGAGCTCTTCCGAGAGCCGAGCCTTTGCGAGCGCGACTTCCGCGTCGATTCGCGCTTTGCGCGCGTTGAGAAGGCGAATTTCCAGCTGCTTTTTCTGCGTTTCGCTCAATTCGGGAGCGGGAGCCGGCGCGGGAACGGGCGCGGGAACGTTTTCGGCTGCCGGCGCGGGAACGTCTTCCGCGAAAATGAACGGCGCAAACGCCGCCGCCGCAAATGCCGCTGCAAAATTTCTGAATCTTTTCATTATTTTTTCGGGTAATCGAATTTCACTGAAAATTAAAGGCGCAAATTTACACTCTCCCGGGCTGTCTTGACGATAGAAAAAACGCGGGAACGCGCAAATCCGCAAAAAAAGCGGAGGCGTTCCCGCGATTCTCGTGCAAAACTTCATTTTTCCTCGGATGCGCCGAGGGAAAAATCCGTCGCGAAAACCCGAAAAAACTTCGTTCCCGCCGCCTCACGAGCGGTAGCCGGAAATCTGTTTTTTGAGAAATTCCACGTCGCGCTTGATTTCCGCATCCACGTCCATGCGATCCTTGATCGTTTTTTTCGCGTGAATGACGGTGCCGTGATCGCGCCCGCCGAAAGCCTCGCCGACGGCGACCAACTTCATATCCGTGAGCTCGCAGCAAAGATACATCGCGATTTGCCGCGCGAGAGCGACTGCCGCCGTGCGATCGCGCATCTTCATTTTCGCCTCGGGAATTTTGTAATATTCGGAAACGCGATGCTGGATGATTTCGACGTCCACGCGCTTCGTGTGATTTTTGATGATGAGGCTCTGCAACAGTTGCTCCACATCGGGAATCGTGAGCTTCGCGGGTTTGCGGACGTTCGTGAACGCCGTGAGCGTGTTCACCGCGCCTTCGAGATCCCGCACGCTGTGCGAAATGTTTTCGGCGACGAATTCGAGCACGCCCGGATAGCGCGTGTAGTCAAAATGCCGGTCTTCCGCCTTTTGGCGAAGAATCGCGAGCCGCGTTTCGAGCGTCGGCGGCTGAATATCCGCCGAAAGTCCGCTCTGGAAGCGGGAAACGAGGCGATCTTCCAAGCCGGAAATATCGTTCGCCGGGCGGTCGCTGGTCAGAATCACCTGACTGCGGCGCGTGATGAGCTCGTTGAACGCGTGAAAAAACGCCTCCTGCGTCTGCGCCTTGCCGGAAAAGAACTGAATGTCGTCGATGAGCAACACGTCCGCCTCGCGGTAACGGCGATGAAATTCGTAATGATTTTTTTCGCGAAGCACGGTGTTGAGAAAATCGTTCGTGAACGCTTCGCTGGTCACATAGACGATTTTGTAGGGCGGAAGTCCCTTTGCCTGACGATCGTCGAAAATTTTGTTCGCGATTGCGTGCATGAGGTGCGTTTTTCCCACGCCGGTCGGACCGTAGAGAAAAATCGGGTTAAAGGCGGTTTCCTTGGGATTCGTCGCCACGTTCATTGCGGCGCTGAACGCCATTTCGTTCTGCGGGCTGACCACGAAATTTTCGAACGTGTAGCGGCTGTCGATCGACGACGGGCGAACGACCGTCGCGGGAACGGTCGCCGAAAAATGCATCGGCGCGGGAACGACCGAAAAAGGTTTCGTCGAGGGCGCGGACGCGGATTCGCCTTCTTCGGGAGCGACGATACGGAACTTCACCTGCGTTCCCGCCGCGTTGAAAAGAGCTTTTTCGATGTCCTTTTCGTAGTTGTCCTGAAGCAGGAAAGCGTCGAACACGGAAGGCGCGACAAGGGTCAGCACGTCGTCCTCGGACTTGCGGATGTGAATATTTTCGATGCGAAGCTTGAATTCGGAGAGCGAAATACAGCCGCTGCGGCGAAGTTCTTCCCGCGCGGAGTTCCAAATCTCTTGATGGTTGATCATTAAAACGGACATGAAAAATTGATGGTCGATGAGTTATTCACATTTCGCGGCGAGCGCAAGAACAAAGCTCGGAAGCGGCATTTGAAGCGGATTCGGGCGCGAAAACTTCCGAAAACACGCCGCGCCGGCGCACGGGAACGATCCCGCGGGAACGCGATGAATAAAGGATTTGAAGCGTGTTTTTCATGAATTTTGAGCGCATCCGAAAGCATTCCCGGGAATCGGGAGCCCGCCGATGCGAAATGTGGGCGAGAGTCTGCGGCGCGGGGTGTTTTTCCGCAAGTGGAAGTTGCGGACACGCTGTTCACAAGCGTATGTAAATAAGTTTTTTCCGTTTAGTGCTTGCCAAGATTCGGCAATGACTTTTTCCCCTGCAACCCCTATATTTTAGCCGAAATCCTCCGTGTAAAGCAATTTTTGAGGAATTTGCGCACAGCTTGTTCACAGCTTCTTGACACTCGCGGGAACGATTTTCCCCGCCGCCGGCCCCTCAATTTTTTTTCAATTTGCCAGCGGGCGAGGCTCGGATTTTCATTTTTCCCGTAATGGACTGGTTTCCGGAAACAGTTTCCGCGCCTGCCGCGACGCACGCAGCCGGCGAAACGTTTGTCGAAGTGATGCCCTTTGACGGCGGCGGTCGCGCCTACACCTACCGCGTTCCCGAAGCGCTCGCGGGAACGCTTGCGCTCGGCTCGCTCGTCCGCGTGCCGCTCGGCGCGCGCGTGACGTTCGGCGTAGTCTGGAAAACGGACGTCGTTCCCGCCGCGGAATGGGCGAAAAAAGTTCGCGACGTGCTCGAAGTCCGCGAAGACGCGCCCGTGCTCACGCCGGATGCGATGCGGCTCTGCGAGTGGATTTCCGCCTATTATGCCGCGCCGTTCAACAGCGTTCTGCAAACGATTCTCCCGGGAACGATTCGCCGCGGCGTGCGCCCCGTCGTCGAAAAACGCATTGCGCTCGCGCGGGAACTTTCGCCGGAAGAGCTCGAAAAACTGCGCCGCCGCGCGAAAAAACAGGCGGCGCTCTACGAATTTCTTGCGGAAAAGAAAAAACTTTCGCCGGAGGACGCGGGAACGCCGCGCTCCGCGCTCAATTGCTCCGCCGCCGTGGCAAACGCGCTGATTCTCGCCGGAATCGCCGAAGAAAAAATTTTTACGAAATCGCGGCTCGCCTACGACGACGATTTTGAAGGCTCCGCGCGCGGGAACGCCGTCGCCGCGCTCCCGCCCGAACTGAATGCGGAACAAAAAACGGCGCTCGCCTCGATTTCCGCCTCGCTCGACGAAAAAAAATTCCGCACGCACCTGCTTCACGGCGTTACCGGATCGGGCAAAACGGAAGTTTACATCGGCGCGATTCGCCGCGTGCTCGCCGAGGGCGGAAGCGCGATTTTTCTCGTTCCCGAAGTCGCGCTCACGCCGCAGACGGTCGAGCGTTTGCGTTCCCGCCTTGCGGATTGCGAAACGCAGATCGTCGTTTGGCACAGCAATCTTTCCGCAGGCGAACGCTACGATGCGTGGATGGAAATGGCGCGCGGGAACGCCCGCCTGCTCGTCGGCGCCCGCTCGGCAATTTTTGCGCCGTTGCGCAATCTGCGCCTCATCGTCGTGGACGAAGAGCACGAGCCCTCGTTCAAGCAATCGGAAACGCCGTTTTATCACGGGCGCGACGTCGCCGTGTTCCGCGCAAAACTCTGCGACGCCGTCTGCGTGCTCGGTTCGGCGACGCCGTCGCTCGAAAGTTTTTACAACGCCCGCATCGGGAAATACGTGCTCGACCGCATTGAAAAACGCGTGGACGACCGCGCGTTCCCGCCGATGAAAATCATCGATATGCGGCGAGAAATTCTTCACGCGAACGGGCAAACGACTTTTTCCCGTCCGCTCATCGATGCGTTGCGGAAACGCCTCGAACGCCGGGAACAAAGCATTCTTTTTCTCAATCGCCGCGGCTACTCGCGCGCGATGATTTGCCCGGACTGCGGGCACGTCATCACCTGCCCGCATTGCTCGGTGCCGCTCACGTATCACCGCGCGGAATCGCTCCTGCGTTGCCACCTCTGCGACCACGTCGAACCCGCCGCGACGCGCTGTCCCGCCTGCGGTTCGCAGCAAATCCGCAAGCGCGGATTCGGCACGCAGCGCGCGGAGGAAATTCTCGGACAACTCTTTCCCGATGCCGTCGCCGTGCGTCTCGACGCCGATACGATGGCGAAAAAAAATGATTTTCGAAAAATTCTCGGCGATTTTCGCGCGGGGAAAATCGATATTCTCCTCGGCACGCAAATGATCGCCAAAGGACTGGACTTCCCGCGCGTCACGCTCGCGGGAATTCTCGACGCCGACCTTTCCCTGCACGTTCCCGACTTTCGCGCCGCCGAACGCACGTTTCAGCTTCTCGTGCAAGTCGCCGGACGCGCCGGGCGCGGCGACCTCGAAGGCGAAGTCCTCGTCCAAACGTTCACGCCTTCCGCCGCGCCGATTCAGTTTGCGAAACGCGCGGATTTCGACGAATTTCTCGAAGACGAACTCGAACGCCGGCGCGAATTCGGTTATCCGCCTCTGCGCCACGTCATTCGCCATCTCTTTCGCGGGAACAACGCCGCGAGCGTCGAAGGAACCGCCGACCGCTGGGCGGAATTTCTCGAAACCGCCGCGCCCGGGCTCTGCGAAATTCGCGGTCCCGCGCCCTGCCCGACCGAGAAAATTCAGGACAACTACCGCTTCCACATCTGGTATTTTTGCGAAAATGTCGTGCGCGTTTCTTCCCGCATCGCCGAGTTGCGCCGCACGTTCCCGTTCCCGGAAAACGTAATCGACATTCTCGACGTCGATCCCGTGGACGTCGGCTGACGTTTTTGCCGCAGGCAAAACTGTGGGCGGAACGTCCACGTCTCCGCGCGGGAACAAATTTTAACCACGAATGAACACGAATAAACACGAAACCGGTGGACTGGTTCACTGG
>CAVFCB010000072.1:0-9654 GCA_963620895.1 Bacteroidaceae bacterium
CTTACTCCTTTGAAACGGAGGCGATGTAGGGCAGCGTGCGCCATGCGCCGTCGAGGTCGAGTCCGTAGCCGACGACGAAGGCGTCGTCCATCGGGAAGCCGACGAAATCTGCGCGTCCGGGCACGAGTCGCCGCGCGGGTTTGTCGAGGAGAACGCCGATTCGCACGTCCGCCGCGCCGCAGTTTTTTGCGGCATCGCGCAGTTTTGCGAGGGTGTGTCCGGTGTCGAAAATATCGTCGAGGATGAGCACGCGCCGCCCGCAAATTTTTTCGTGCGGGAACGCGCCGAGGATTTCGGGAGCGCCGTTGGAGCGCGTTCCCGCGCCGTAGGACGCCACGCGCACGACCTCGATTTCTGCGGGAACGGAGAGTCGCCGCAACAAATCCGCCGCGAAGAAAAGCGCGCCGTTGGCGAGCACGATTGCGAGCACGGGAGCGGCATCGGCGGGAGCGCCGGCGTAAAAATCGGAAATTTCGCGAGCCATTTCGGCGACGCGTTCGCGGATGCGTTCTTCGGAAAACAAAGGGGAGAGTTTCATTTTTTTTGGAGAAAAAAATTAACGGACGAGTGCGTCGATCAGGTTTTCTGCGGGTTCGCGGCGGCGTTCCCGCGCGTCGTCTTCGGTGTCGCGCGGCTCGCGTCCGGACGCGGCATCCATGAGCGTTTCGAAAAATTTCTCCGAAGCCTGCTCCGTCGTTCCCGCGTAATCGAATCGGTGCAACGCGAAAAATCCGTCGGCGTCGGGCGTTCCCGCGTTGTGCAGAATTCCGAGTTCCCGCATCGCGTCGGCGAGACTTCCGCGCACGAACGGCGTTGCGGAAAATTTGAGCGGCCAGCGCTCGGATTGTTCGTCGATGAGCGGGCGCACGCCGCCTTCGCCGAAAATCCGAAATTCGTCCCCGCGCATCTCGAAGCGGCGGCAACGCAGATCGCCGCCGGTGCGATATTCGCCTTCGACGCGCATTTCCGAGTAGGACACATCGCTCAGCGCGGTTCGGATTTTTTCAAAAGCATCGGCGAGCCGCGAAGCGCGCGGATCGAGATTGCGCGTAATCCCGCCGAGGAGATTTACGAGGTCGCCGCCGATGCGGACGATTTTTTCCGCGCGGCGAATTTTTTTGCTGTTCGCGTTGAAAATGCGCACGCGCCCGGGCGAAGAATTTTTCAGCGAAAACGTTATGTTCGCGGCATCTTCAAGGCGTTCCGGCGCGCTCGCTTCCGAAGAAATTTCCGCAGAAAAATCGAATTTCCCGACGACGGGCGCGGGTTCCCGCACGCGCAACGCGGGAACGAAACGGTGCAGCTCGACGTTGTTGCCGTCGAGCGTTCCCGCGAGGCGATAGCGCGCATCGTTTGCCGTGAACGCGAGAAAAAAACGTCCGCGCGCCGAGCCGTCGAAAAATTTCGGAACGGAAAATTCGAGCGCGGCGATTTCCGGAGAAATCGAAAGACTGCCGAAGTGTTCGCCGATTTCGTTTTCCTGAAAAATAACGCGGCGCACGCGGAAATCCGCGTAGCCGGAAACGCCCGCCCAGAGCGATTTCGCGGGAACATCGGGCGTTTGCGGAATCTGCGCGAAGTCCTCGTCGAGATTTGTTTCGCATTCGATCGCGGGAACGTCGGAAACGATTTTTTTTTCGGGAACGGCGCGTGATTTTTTCGGCGGAAATTTTTTCGTCGGCGGGAACGCGGGCGCGGCGCGTTGTCCGCGGAAAAGCAGTCCGACGCGCGCGAGATCCGCCGCGACGAGCGTGTCCGCCTCGGCATCGGCGTTGAATTCCAGCATATCGTCGCCGAACGCGAGTTTGGAGAAATGAATTTTTGCGGAAGAAGTTTGTCGTTCGCCGCGAATTTCGACGGCGAGCGTTCCCGTGGCGCTTTCGCCGCGTTCGGCGAAAATCGCGATTTTCGGAATTTCGATTTCGCCGTAGCGGGAACGCAGATTTTCGAGGCTCAGCATCGCCGTTACGCCGCGTCCTTCGAGCGTGAACGCGCCGGCGGCGATATTGTCGATTTTTGAAAAACACGGTTGCGCCATCAGCTCGGCGAAATCGCCGTGAATTTTTCCCGAAAGCGAAATCGGCTCCGCGCCGTGAAATTCGCCGACGATATCGCCGCTCGCGATTTCGCGTCCGCCGGCGGCGCGGGCACGAAAATTTTTCGCGGAAAGCGCGAACGGAAATTGTTTTTCGCGCACGAATGTTTCGATCGATGTCCACGGACGAAACGCGACGGAGATTTCTTCCGCGTCCAAGGAAAAACCGACGAGTCGCCGCCCGCGGGCATCGTCCAGCGCCAAGCCGGAGCAGGAAAAATCGCGAAACGCGAGCGTGCCGGAAAAAAGTTCGAGCGTGTCGTTGCGCGAAGCGGAAAGTTTTTCGATGCGCAGGCAAACGCCGCTCGGGAACGTGAGCACGACGCCGCGCGCGCGGACGGAATCGGAAAAAAGCACGCCGACGTGCAGCTCTTCGAAACTCGCTTCGACTCCGCGTTCCCGCAAAAGTTTTACGAGGCGTTCCCGCCGAAAATCGTCGTCGCAGAGCACGATGCTTACCGCCGCCGTGAACACGAAAAGCCCGAGCACGGCGAAAAGCAGAATTTTCCGAAGGCGTTTTTTCATCGGCACTCGCGCGGGAACGCGCTCAGAGCTGCGACGGAAGCTCCGTGTAAATTTTCCCGACTTCCACGCTTTCGAGCACGCGGCGCAGATACGGCACCACGGCGGGCTGGCGCTCATACACTTCGGGATTCACCGAAAGCAACACGGGCTTGCCGCTGACTTCCTTGCGGCTTGCGCGGATGAGATTCGCAAATTCGCCCGGCTTGACGATTTCGCCGCGATAGCGCACGTAGCCGCGATCATCGACTTCGACGACTTCCATTTTCGCGAGAATGTCGCGCGGGCGTTCCCGCGCAAAAATCGAGCAGCCGGAGAGCGTTCCCGCGCAGGCAAACGCGGAAACGGCGAGGAAAAGAATCGGGAGGAACTTTTTTTTCATGATAAAAAGGGGCAGGGGAATGTTTCTGTTTTTTCAAAAAAATGCGGCGGGAACGCGGGAAAAAAATCAATCACTCGGTCGCGCGAGCAGGCGAATTTCCAGTCCGCGCCGCCGCGCTTCGTCCACGGCGCGAACGGCGTATTTCATCGCCGTGTCTTCGTCGGCGACGATGACCGCGTCCGAAATTTTGCGTCCGCCGGCGATGCGTTCGAGGCGGTCGGAAAGCTCTTCGGCGGGAACGCGTTCGGCGTTGACGAAGAATTCGCCGTTTTTGTTCACCGCGATTACGAGTTTCGGCGCTTCGCCGTCGTTTTCCGCCGCCGAATCCGAGTGCGGCGGCGTGATTCCGAGCTGGCGCAAGTCGTCGAATTTCATGCTCATCAGAAAAAAGAAAATCAGCGCCGTCATCACGTCGATGAGCGGCACGATGTTGATTCCCGTGATGCGCTTTCTGCGGAGCGGAAGCAGCGATTCCATGCCGCAAAAGCGTAGCATGCGCGGCGAAGCTTTCAATTAAAAACCGGCGAATTGCGCGATTTGCGCGGGAACGGGAACGCGCCGCGCCTCAGTTGATGTCGCCGAGGTAGCCGAACGGAATGTCGAGCACGCCGTCCTCGCGGAGAAAGCTTTTGAACACGGACGGGAACAGGCGCGCTTCGCGCAGTTGCGACAGCGGAATCCACGTGTAGCCGACTTGGCGTTTGTCTTCCTCGCAGCCGTGCCCGATGTTGTCGGCGTTTTCGATTTCGCATTCGAAAACGACTTCGACTTGGTGAAATGCCCGGTGGCGCGCCTTGAATGCGTGATTTTTCCCGATGTATTCGCGAATGTAGAGCATTTTTCCCGGACGCACGGCGATGCCCAGCTCTTCAAAACATTCGCGGCGCACGGTGTCCGTGAGCGGTTCGCCGTGTTTTTGCCCGCCGCCGGGAAGAATGTAGAACGGACCGGAATCGTCGCGCAGAATCACGACGAGCAATTCGCCGTTGCGCACAATGACCGCTCGCGCCGCGACCCGAATCGGGTTAAACGGCGGGAACGGAGCCTTTTTTTTGGCGCTGTGCGGGCGAAAAGACATTTTCTCAATAAAAAAAAGAATGATGAACGGCGCGAGTTGCCGTTCATCATTCATCGCTCACTAATCGAGAAGCCCGTCGGCGATGTCGTCGTTCGAGTGAACGGCTTTCACGTCGTCGAGATCTTCGAGCGCGTCGATGAGTTTCTGCACTTTTTTCGCGGTGTCGGCGTCGGAAATCGGCACTTCGACATTGGGCAGGTAGACGAGGTCGGAAGACTCGCATTTGATCTGCTTGTCGTCGAGCGCTTTTGCGACGGCATCGTAATCGCCGATGGCGGTGATGACTTCGTAAAAATCGCCGTCGGTTTTCACGTCTTCGGCGCCGGCGTCGAGCGCAAGCTCCATAAGTTCGTCTTCGCTGATGGCGTCTTTCGCGATGATGATTTGCCCTTTGCGTTGGAAAAAGCTTGTAAGCGCGCCGGAGCTGGCGAGATTGCCGCCGTTTTTCGTGAACGCGTTGCGGACTTCGCCGATCGCGCGGTTTTTGTTGTCCGTCGTCACTTCGACGATGAGTCCGACGCCTCCGGGAGCGTAGCCTTCGTAGAGCAATTCTTCATAAACCAAGCCGGGAAGTTCGCCCGTGCCTTTTTTGATGGCGCGGTCGATATTGTCCGACGGCATATTTGCGGCGCGGGCGCGCAAAAGCACGGAGCGCAGGCGCACGTTCCCGTTCGGGTCTCCGCCGCCGGCGCGCGCGGCGAGCGTAATTTCCTTGGCGAGATTGCTGAAAATCTTGCCGCGTTTCGCGTCGATGGCGCCTTTGTGGCGCTTCGTCGTTGCCCATTTACTGTGACCAGACATACGTTTTCTTTTTTATGCGGGTTAAAAAATTTGAAAACGTTTATAAAGCGTTCCCGCCGTTCCCGCGAGAAATTTTTGTAAAAGACTTCTTCCCGAATCCGTCATCTTAAATATTTCTTTTTTATGCGGTTCGGATTATCTTTCCTGCCGACGATGAAAAAAGACAAGCAGTCCGACGATATTTTCGCGGGAACGGAGCCGCTGGCGACGTTGCGCGATTGGACGCGATTTGCCGTTTCGCTTTTTACGCGCCGAAATCTTTTTTTCGGACAAGGCATGAGTTCCGCCTACGACGAGGCGGTTTATCTGCTCTGCCATACGCTCGGTTTGCCGACGGACGGCGGCGTCGAGACGTTTTTTGACGCGCGGCTGACCGCGCCCGAAATCGAAGACGTGAAACGCGTGCTGCGCCGCCGCGCCGTCGATCGCGTTCCCGCCGCCTACATCACGCGCGAAGCGTGGCTCGGCGATTTTCGTTTTTACGTGGACGAACGCGTGATCGTGCCGCGCTCGTATTTCGTCGAAATCATTCCCGAAAAAATTCTTCCGTGGATTCCCGGCATGGACGCGGAGGCGGTCGAGCGCGTCGTCGATGTGTGCACGGGCGGCGGCTCGCTCGCCGTGTTGCTCGCCGAGGCGTTCCCGAACGCGCACGTGGATGCTTGCGATATTTCTGCGGACGCGCTCGACGTCGCGCGAAAAAACGTCGAAGACTACGGACTCGCCGACCGCGTTTCTCTTTGGAAAAGCGATGTGCTCGCCGACGTTCCCGTCGAGGACGGCAGCTGCGACGTCATCGTCTCCAATCCGCCTTACGAACCGGAAGAACTGCGCGCGACCTTGCCGGAAGAATTTCGTCGCGAGCCCGACGGCGCGCTTTTTTCCGGCGCGGACGGGCTCGACGTCATTCGGCGTTTGCTCCCGCAGGCGGCGAAAAAACTCAAGCGCAACGGCGTGTTGCTCATCGAGGTCGGCGGCTTGCAAAATGCGCTTGCGGAAGCGTTCCCGCGGCTCGAAATTTCGTGGCTTGAAACGGAGGACGGTTCGGATTGCGTCTGCGCGATTTCCGCGGCATCGCTCCGCGAAAATTTCTCCGAAAAAAAATCGAAAGCGCGCCGAAAATGAAAAAGCTTTCGTTTCAAATTCTCGGCAGCAGCTCTTCCGGCAATTGCGCCGTGTTGCGTTCGCCGAAATGCACGGTGCTCATCGACGCCGGATTTTCGGGAAAGAAAATTAAAGAAAATCTCGCCGCGCTCGGACTTTCTCTGCGCGATGTGGACGCCGTTTTTCTCACGCACGAACACACCGACCACTGCGAGGGAATGCGCGCGCTCGGGAACGAAGATCATCTGAGTTTTTTCGCCAATCGCCTCACCGCCGAGGGCGTCGATCGCAAATTTTCGCGCAATTTTTCATGGCAGTTTTTTGAAACGGGAACGACTTTCGAATACTGCGATTTGCGCGTGACGACGTTTTCGATTCCGCACGACACGAACGATCCCGTCGGGTTCGTTTTTTCCTGCGGCGACACCGCGGGAACGACCGAAAAGCTCGCGTGGGTCACCGATTGCGGGAAAATTACCAATCCCGTGCGCCGCGCCGTCGCCGATGTCGATGCGCTCGTGCTCGAAGCGAACTACGACGAAAAAATGCTCGATTCTTCCGCGCGCCCTGCGGATCTCAAGGCGCGCATTCGCGGCACGCACGGGCATTTGTCCAACGATGCCGCGGCGGAATTTCTCCGCGATTACGAAAACGCGCGGCTTGAGCATCTGCTGTTCGCGCACGTGAGCCGCGAATGCAACACGTGCGGGATCGTCGATCGCGTCTGCGTTCCCGCGCTCGGCGCCCGCAGCGACCGCGCCGTCATCGTCGATCCTTTCGCCGTTTTGCCCGCGAACGCCGGCTGGGGATTTCGTTGAGTTTTGCCGTCGGCGAAAAACTTCTTTCCCCGAAAAAACTTTGCGTTCCCGCGGGTTTGTTGGTTGGATTGCGGGCATGAAAAAAAGTCCGGTTTTTATCGAGGACGTGTGGTTTTCCGGGCGCGTTCAGGGCGTGGGTTTCCGTTGGCACACGTTGGCGGTCGCGCGAGGATTCGACGTCGCCGGAACGGTGCGCAACCTTGCCGACGGGCGAGTGCACCTGCACGCGGAAGGCGCGGAGCGCGAGGTGCTCGCATTCGTCGCCGCCGTGGAAGATGAAATGCGCACGTTCATTCGCGAAACGGAAAAGAAAACCGCGACCGGCGCGGCGTCCGCCGTCGGATTCGAAATCGTCGGCTGATTTTTTTTACGAAAAAAATGGAAACGGAAACTCAGCGCGTTCCCGCCGTCGAAATCGAAAATCTGACGAAAGATTTTCGAATCGGCATTCGCGGCGTAAAACTGCGAGCGGCGGACGGCGTGAGCTTTTCCGTGAATCAGGGCGAAGTTTTCGGATTGCTCGGACCGAACGGTTCCGGGAAAAGCACGACGCTGAAAATCATGCTCGGACTCTTGCGCCCGACTTCCGGCGCGTGCCGCATTTTCGGGCGCAACAGCACGGACGTCGCCGCGCGCGCCCGCATCGGATTTTTGCCCGAAGCGCCGTATTTTTACGGCTATCTTTCCGGGCGGGAACTCGTTCGCTTTTGCGCGCGCATGAGCGGCGTTCCCGCAGAAAAAATCGCCGCGCGCACGGAAGACGCGCTCGCGCTCGCGGGCATGACGGAGGCGGCGGCTCGGCGCGTCCGCACGTATTCCAAGGGAATGCTGCAACGCATCGGCGTGGCGCAGGCGATCGTGCACGATCCGGATTTGGTCATTCTCGACGAGCCGACGGCGGGAATCGATCCCGTCGGTTCCGCAGAAATCGGCGATGCGATTCGCGCGATGAAAGCGCGCGGGAAAACGGTGATTTTGTGTTCGCATCAGCTCGGGCAGGTCGAGGAGTTGTGCGATCGCGTGGCGATTATGAACCGCGGAAAACTCGTCGTCGCGGGAACGCTCGACGAAGTGCTGACGCGCCGCGGAAAGCAGATTGCGCTCATCGGCGCGGGAACGCCGCTCACGCCGGAACTTTGCGCGGAGCTGCGGGAACGCTACGGTTTGGCGATCGAGAAAGTTTCGCATCCGCGCATTTCCCTCGAACAGTATTTTCTCGAAAACATCGGGCATTCCCGCAAATGAAACGTTCCCGCAAAATTTTTTCCGTATGCCGCGCATTTTGAAAAATATTTTTTGGATCGCCCGCAACACGTTTGTCGAAGCGTCGCGACAGAAATTCTTCAGCTTTTTGCTTTTGCTCGGCGTGGGGCTGATTGCGCTTTCGCTCGCGATGACGAATTTTGATTTCGGCGATTCCGAGTTGAAATTCATCGCGGATTTCGGTTTCGGCGGCGTCTTTCTCTTCGGTTCCGTGCTCGCGGTGGTGATGAGCGTGCAGCTCTTTTTTTCCGAAATCGAAAATCGCACGGCGCTGACCTTGCTCGCGAAGCCGGTGCGCCGAAGCGAATTTTTGCTCGGAAAATTTTTCGGCGTGTGGGCGTTGCTCGGCGTATTCGTCGCCGTCATGTGCGCGGCGCTTTTCGCCGTGCTTTCGCTGCGCGCGGGAACGGTCGCGGAAATCGCGGCGGCGCGCGGACTCCCGGCGCCGTTTTTCGACGCGGGCGGGCTCGCGCTTTTCGCGATTCTGCAATGGTTGCGGCTGGGCGTGGTCGCGGCAATGTCGGTCGCCGTTTCGAGTTTCGCGCAGACGCAACTTTACGCGGTGGTCGTTTCGTTTTGCGGAGTCTTGCTCGGGCAACTGCAATACATTTTCGGAGATTTCGCTTCGGACGAAAAAACGACCGCCGCCGCGCGAATCTCCGCCGCATGCCTCTCGCGCGCAATACCGAATCTTCAGCTGTTCAATCTCGGACAGGAACTCGTGCTCGTTCCCGGCGGCGTTCCCGCGGAAACGTTTTTCGCCGCCGCGCTTTGCGGAGTTTTTTGGATCGCGATTTTCACGGCAATCGGCGCGGCGTTTTTCCGTTTCCGCGAAATCTGAAAAATTTTTCTCGGAGAAAAAACAAATGCTGAAAGCGGCAACGGCGTTCTTTTTTTGCGCAGGAAAATATTTCCTCGCGCTCGCCGCACTCGTCCTCGCGGGAACGCTGATCGCGCCGTTGCAGGACGCGGCACGGACGCACGCGCGGGAACGACTCGGCGTTCCCGCCAACTCCGCCGCGCTCAGCCGCGCCGCCGGATCGGGCGTCGTGCTCGGCACGCTCGGCGGCTTTCGCACGGTGATCGCCGATTTCGCGTGGCTACGCGCATTTCATTTTTGGTCAAAACAAGATCCCGCTTCGTGCATAAAATACGCGGAGCTCGCAATGGCACTCGCCCCGGAACAATTCTTTTTCGTCGAAAACACGGCAAACTTCATCGCTTTCGATTTCCCCGTGTGGGAAATGACTCGACGCGGCGGCCGCCGAAATCTCGCGCCCGCCGTGCGCCGCGATATTCAGGAAAAAGCACTCGCCGCCGCACTCGCGCTCCTCGAAAACGCCGCGCGGGAACGCCCCGACGACGCGCTCCCGTGGGTGCGCGCCGCACAGATTACGACAATGAAAACCGACGTGATCTACGGCGTTCCCGATTACGCCGCCGTCGCCGAATATTTCCGCCGCGCCTGCGAACGCCCGAACGCGCCGCTCTTCGCGTTCGTCCTCTACGCGAAAATCGTCGCCGAACACTTGCCCGCCGAACACGGGAACGCTCTCGCTTTTCTGGAAAAATGCCGCAACGCCGCCGCCGC
>CAVFCB010000073.1:0-9545 GCA_963620895.1 Bacteroidaceae bacterium
GCGTTGACCTTTCCGAGAATTTCAAGAAAGTCCGGTAGCGAAAGCTCCTCGGTTTCGCGCGGCGACAGATCCGTGATGCACCTCCGCGCCAGTTCGAGCGAGCGTTCTTCCTGCGAGGCATCGCGCATCTTCGCCGCCGCAAACAAGTCGCCCGCTTTCGGCATGCGCACCGTGCACTGCGTGATTTTCGCGCCCGTCTCCGGGCTTTTGAACGGATTTTTCAGTTTCAGCGTAATCATTTTGAAAATGGGAAACGGAGGGCGGAAAACTTCATTTCCGGTCCTCCGTTTCAGCGATCAGTTATTAAATTCCCAAGACGTTCGCACCGATTGAAGCGGCGCTCGTTTCGATGCCGAGGGCTTTGCGGACGTCTGCGAAAACATCGACACCGCCGATGACGGCGACCATGTTTTTCACGTCAACGATGTGCACGGGAGCGCCGGCAATCATCTTGTGGTAGTAGTAGACGCTCATTGTGAACTTCGGCTTGGCGGCTTCGCCCGGCTTCCATTCGCCTGATTCGACGCTCTTGAGTTTTCCGGTAAGCCTCACGACGCATTCTTTGACGTTCCCGTCAAAGTCCTGCAACGCACCGCGCGCGGTGAGCGAAATCGGTTTGAGCCAGTTGCCGACGCGCATCTCGACTTCCGGAGCGAGCTTCGTGAGTGTGAAGCTCGCTTCGAGTTTCTCAAGCATTCCGGTCTCAACCTCGAGCGGGGCAATCATGCCCGCGGCTTTGAATTCTTCCGTCGCCATCGCCAGAGTCGGCGGCGTAAAGCTCTCGACGTTGCCGGCGTAGCCGATGCCGTCGATGAACAAGTTAAAATTTCTGAGTGTGTCTTCTGCTGCTGCCATTGTTGTTTAAGGTTGGAAGGTTATGGTGGAAGGTGAACTCCTTTGTTCCGTTAGTTGAATACCGCGTCGTAGTAGTCGGTGACGGTCGCGGAATCGAACTGCACGTCTTCCATCGGAGCGGGCGGCGTGAACTTGTAAGCAAAGCGAACTTTGCCTTGCTGAAGCTCGCTTGCAGGATTGTCGTTTTCGTCAACCCAGCATTCGCCGCCGAGGATTGCGCCCTGCGAAACAAGCGTGCGCAGGTAGGCATTGACGGTATCGACGACGGCGTCGAGCGTTGCCTTGCAGATTGGACGGTCAACGAATTCGAGGCACGTGCTCTGAATCGAAAGGTTGATCATGTCGCTCGTGCGGCGCACGGGAAGGAACGCGAACGTCGAACCGCTCGACGTGGTGCGCGAGCCCCAAAAGCGGAAACCGTCGCGGCGAATAATCGTCGAAATTTGCTTTTCGTTGAGCATATTGGCGGCGCAAGTCGAATCGCCGTTGCGGAAATCGACGAGCGTCGTCGTTCCCGTGATGCCGGAAAGCGTCTGATTGGAAAGCGTCCACCAAAAACCTTTTTCGGAATCAATCTTGACCTGAAGCCCTGCGGCGAGCGGAGATGCCGGCGTGCTTGCCGTTCCCGCCTGATTCACATCGAAGTAAATCGCATTCGGGAAGATGAGCATGAGACGGTCGCTACCGAATTCTTCCTTGTATTGGAACGCGGCTTCCTGCGTTGTGTCGGCACAATCCGCAAAGACCACGGATTTGAGTTTTTCCGCGATTTCGACAAGTTTGTCCGCAACCGGTTTTTCGTGCGTGAAGCCCGGCGCGATAAGAATGCGCGGAACATAGCCCGTAGCCGCTTCCGATTTCAAAAGTTCTTCCGCGCCCTTGATGACGTTTGCCTGCGTTGTCGCGGCGTCGTCCGCTCCGGCGTCTTCGACGCGGATGACGACGACCTGCGCGCCGCATTGGTTGAAGATGTGCGAGAGCGCGGAAAGCAGAGTCCCCGTTTCGCCCAGCTTCGCTGCCTTGCTTCGTGATCCGGCGACCATAACGGGAGTGTTGAGCGGGAACGTGTCCGCGTCCGCACCCGGAGCCGTGCCGATGATACCGATGATTGAGGAATTAACCGTGCGCACTGCCTGCGCGCCGGTATCGACCTCGTTGATTTTTACGCCGTGGTTGTAACTCATAACGGCGCAGAGTTTACACGCTCGCGCCGAAAATCGTGTTCCTGCTCATGTCCCCCTGCTTGGTGTGGGGCAAAAGCTTAAAGCCGTATCTTAAGCTTTTGCCGTCACCGGAAACTCTCGCGAAACTCCGTCAAATCGCAAACGCTGAATGATTTTATCAAGGTCAGCTCTTCGCCTTCGGAAGCCTTTTGAAGAGCCCTCATACGCGCCTTTGCAACTTCCGTCTTTTTAAGGGGAAAGAGCACGAAGAATTTTTTGTTCGGCGCGTAAACGCTCCACGTTTCAAGTACACGAAATTTATCGGAGACCAGTCGATGAAAGTCTTCCGATTTTCCGAAAATGTTTCCGGGGCTTTCCGCATTGAATTTACATTCGGCGATGTAAACGACCTCGTTTTTCGTATCGGCGAAAAATCCGCCTGTGATAATGTCCGGAGTTTTGTATTCGTGTCGCTTCACGACGAGGTCTCCGAGCAAACAAATCCCAAGCCCGGAAAGGCTGTCGATTGCGTCTTTGTCTTCCGGCGGAATCGGCGGCAGGTATTCTTTGCTAATTCCGTGGGACAAATCCGGAGCGATACCTTCGCGCCTGTTCGCATCTGCAAGGATGTCCGCGAAAACCTCGGTTTTTCGCAGAACGGATTCATCAATTTTAATCCGCATTTTCGCCGAGTTTTTTTTCGTAGTCCGCAATTCTTGTTGCAGCAACGTTGAATGCCTTAAAAATCTTTGCAATCGAGTTTCCGAGAGGCACGTAGGAGTATACGAACGGATTTCCCGCGCATTCCTCGGCGAGATAAAAATTTGTCCGCTCCGCGATGCCTGAGCTTTCGGAAAATGTTTGCAATGCGTCAATCATGTCCGGACTATGGCTTGCAATCAGCATTTTTACGCCGAGCTCTTTCTGCATCAGCACGAGAATTCGCGCGTATTCCACGATCCACTGTGGGTGGAGGTGAGATTCCGGCTCGTCGAGAATGAGCAAGGTTTTTTCATCAAACGAGTGCTTGTCTGCAAGACGTTGGATAATACTCAGCCCTTTAATTCCCGTGGCAACGGAGTGGAGCAGAAAATGCCGATCGTCTTTTCTGTCGAAGAAAAGCCGAGGGTCGTCTTCTTTCAGCGACGTGTAGCCCTGAGTCGTTCCCGCGATTGCTTCGGAAAAAAAACCGCGTGTGCCGGAGGTGTCGGGCACGCGAATTTTACCGAGAACGTCTTCCCAGTGTGTATGCGGCACGGGGAAAATTCCTTTCCCGTTGAGAAAATCTACAATCCACGGCGTATCGATGTAGATTACCTCGGAGAAATCCCGAATCGGGCGGACTCTGTCTTCGGTTTTGTCGAAAATTTCTATGCCGCTTTCGCTATACGAAAAATTTTCGGGAATTTGCGCATCAAACATTCTTTCGCACAGCTCGATGAAATCCCGAAACGAACGTCGTTCTTTTTGCGTGCGATTTTTCTCTATCTGCTCTTCGAGAGAAAAAAGGATGTTTCGATTGATTTCCTGCTGTGTAAGATTCTCTTCGGAGTTTGATTTCTCGACGGTAAAAATCTGATTCGCCCTCGTCAAAAGTCCGAGCAAAATTCCGCGCTCCCGCGCGTCGCGTTCCTGATTTATTTTCGACGCGAGCTCGCCGAAAGAATCAAGAAAGTTTTTCATGTCAGCGAGGATTTCGTCGTCTTTTTTACCGCGCAGATTAAAGAGCAATTTGAGATTGAGTGCATTCGTCGGCGCAAGATTTCTGCGAGCCATGGAACGCAGAAGATCACCGGCAAACATCGCGAACAATTCCGCTCGCGTTCCGATTTCGTTGTGAAGATGCTTGTCCAAGATCGCATCATAATTGAGCGCCGTTCGTATCGCATAATACAACGTTTTGGCGATTGTGCTTTTCCCGGAACCGTTAAGCCCGGAAAGCACGGTAAGCCCGTCCAATTTAAGATTCGCATCTTTAATTGCACGAAAGTCTTGAATGCGGAGTGCCGTTTCGGGAAGTGCCATGCCGGTGATGATATTAGCAAGCGGCGCGAAAATGGAAAGCGGATTTTGAAAATAACGGAAGGCAAAAATTTAAGGTGAGAACTTCACGAATTTTTCAGCTATCTCCGTCGGCGCATCGCGGAAAGGCGAGCGATGACGGATTGCGGCTTCTGCGGCTGTGCCTGCGGCGCGGGCGTTGTGTCGTCGCGTGCGGGAACGCGTTCGGGGATTTTTCGCACAGGCTCAACTTCCTGTTCGGGCGTGTTCCCGCGGGCGTTCCCGTCGTGTTGTTCCTCGCCCTGTTCCGTCGCGGCGCGTTGTTTGAGCAAATAAGCTTCGCGTTGCCAATCCGGAGAATCCAAGCGCAAAGCGGCAAAGGCGTAAACGCGGCAATCGAGGGCTTCGTTGCGTTTTTCCGCATCTTTAATCCATTCGATTTTTGCGCGTCCCTTTTCGTACCGAATGACTTTGTGTTCGCTCGTGAGTTGCTCAAACCAATCGTTCCCGCGCCCGATCGGGAAATGACAGTATCCGTTCCCGGGAGTGTCGATGCCGAAACGCCCGACGACGATGTCCTTGATTTTGTGCGTTCCGACGAGCACGAATTTGACGCCGCGCGTCTTGCGTTCGCCGAGGCGGCGGCGTTGAACGGCACCGACGATCGGCGCATCGTGCGTGTTCGCGCCCTTGATTGCAAAAACGTTTTCCCAGCGGTGCGCGGAAGCGTATTTGTAAACGTCGATTGTGTTTGAACCGCCGGAGTCGATGAATTTTCGCCGAGCGGAAACGAGCACGCCGCTTTCGTGGCGGTAAGACTTTCGGCAAAACGCGGTGAACGCGTCCCACGGTGAGCCGGGAGCGCCTTCGGGAATCGTCGGGTCGCCGAAAATCACGCGATACTCGACGCTCCAAGATTCTTCTCCCGCGCCCCACGCAACGCATTCCGCCTCGATGCGATCGGGTTGCGTGTCTGCGCCGATGGTGAGCACGAGTCCGCGCCGCGGCACTTCCGCACCCTGCCAATCTTCGGCGCGTAGCGCGAGCGCATTGGCGTCGAGTTTTTCCGCCGCATCTTCCCAAGCTTCGCCGAGAACGGTGTTGACGAACACCTGCATTTTGAGCGGATCGCCTTTGCTTTCGGTGTAGCTCTTGACGATTTCCGCAAGCCCTGCGGCGGTGAACGGAGAAAGAATCTGATTGATGTGAAATCCGGCTTTGCCCTTGAACTCCGCCGTCGCAATCCAGCGTGAACGCGCATCGCGCACCTGCTCGTTTTTCTCAACGTTGGTGTGGAGCTTGCCGCAATGCGGGCAACGCAATCGCGCGGTTTCAAAAACGGGATGCCCGCGCGCATCGTTTTCCCAAACGATGTCCGGGAACGTCGGCGTCCACAATTCTCCGCAGGAAGCGCAGGGAATGAAGTAGCGGCGCTTGTCGGTCAAATCCCACTCGCGCAGAATGTTTGACGTTGCCTTGTCCGTCGGCGTTGAACCGACAAAAATTTTTCGATTCCAGAATGTGGTCGTGCGCTTTTTTACAAGCTCGAGCGGCGCACCTTCGCGCCCGGAACTTTGCGCGATGCGGTCGTATTCGTCCAACAGTCCGAACGGCACGGGATTGGAAGCTAAGTTGTCCGGAGAGTTTGCGCCGACGGCGATGTAGTCGCCGCCGACAAAGCGTTTTGACAGAATCGTGTTCCCGGAATCACGCGATTTCGGCGGTGCGATTTTTCCGAAAAACTCTTCGCGCGCAAGGCTCGGCATCAGGCGTTTCAGTGAGAATTTTCGCGCCGCGTCTTCTTTCGGATGGACGTGCAGAATCGAGCCAGCACCGTAAAAAATAACGTAGAGAATGATGTTCACCAACGCCTCGGAAAAGCCGATTTGAGCAGACTTGAGCACCACCGTTTCCTCAACATCGGGATCGAGAAAGCTGTTCATAATATCGCGCAGATACGGCGTGAACGCAGTATTCCAGCGACCGCCTTTTAGCGCGGAATCGTCAGGAAGCACTCGGTAGCGATCCGCCCACTCACTCACCGAGAGCGGGCGCAACGGACGAAAGCGTTCCTGCATCGCTCGCAGGAACGATGTTCCGTTCTCCGTCAGAATCCGTTCCCGCATCAGCTTCAATTCTTGCGTCAGCGATGGTTTCAAGGGCGTTGAAGATTTCATGGTCTATCAAATTTCGGATTTCGTAAACATCGGTCTTTTCAGAAAGAATCGGCGCAAGCCGCGCCCCCACGGATTCAAGCACGCGCCGCGATGCCGTAATCACCGAGGCAATTTTCAGCAGCGCATCGTCCTTGCGAATCAACGTTCCCAACAACTGCTCCAGTTCAGCTTGCTCGCGCTCCGCTTTCACTGTGTCCAAGCGGTCTTTCGGTTTGTCGCGCGTCTTTCCGCGAATGTAATCCGTGTAGCCGCGAACACTCGACTCCAATACATACTCGCCGCGCGATTCGCGTTGCATCACTCCGTGGCGCTCCAGTCGCGCAACATCCGCAGTCTCAATCCCAAGCATCCGCGCCAAGTCCGAAGCACTGACACGCACGCGGGAATTTACCGCAACCGAGCCGTCCGCGCCGCTCCCGGTTAAGCCAAGTTCCTCGTCATTCATTTCTAATTTTCCGAATTGGTTTTTTCATTTTCTCCGTTTCAGACTGCTCACTCCGTTTGCCCCCCTGTCCCCACCAAACGCCCTCCGCAGGAAGAACCTACTCCCCCCGCCCGATAATCCGGCAACGCAACCGCCTCGCGGTAGAGTTGCGCAAACATTCCGCTCGGGACAAAGTTTTTTTCCGCGCTCACGCGTCGACCATACCAACTGATTAGCGCGTCGTAATACAGCGGCACCGCCGCGCGCAGACTCTTGCCCGCGGCAAGCAACGAGGCGCACCAGTTGAATACGTGCCGCGGTGACCACATATGCTCCGTTGCCTCCCAGTGCACGGCGTGCAACTCTTCCATCGCTTCCCAGACGCGCCAACAACACCGACCGGGGAGCTTCCCTCGCCACCTCGGCACACGTTCCGCTCCCGCGCCTTCGGAGCACGCATTCCCTTTACTGCTCGGCGCGTGCGCCGATTCTCGAAAATCACCGTAAAGCCCGCAGACGGCATCAGCCGTCAAGGGCGTGCACTGTTTTAAGGGTCTTTCCCTTGTTTTACTAACTCGCGCGCTTACACCATCCGAACATTCGGAAATTTTTTTGGAATCACTTATTCCCGATTGTGAACAACTTTGTAAATATTTTTCAGATACAGCCGCGGCGTCCGCCTCGATCCCGCGTTCCCGTGCGACCTTCAAATAAATGTTCCTTACCCATTCCCACACGTCTCGCCACGCACGCGCCATCGCCTCGCGCCCCAGACGCTCGCCCACGCACGCACGCCACGCCATTCGAAACAGCGCTCGCGCCGACAGCGGATCTCGACGCCAACCGCGCAACAGCGCTTTTACAATGTAGCCGCTTACGCGCGCCAACCGCTCGCAACGCGCGTCAAACCGTCGGCGCGTAAATCCGTGCAAACGCTCACGCTCGCGCCGCCGCCGCGCCTGCGCCTCGCCCGTTCCCGCGCCCTTTACAAAATTCCGCGCCTCCGCCGCCAACTCGCGCCGACGCGCCTCCGCCGCAATCTCGTCCTCCGTGCGCCCCATTTCGCGCCACGCATCGCGCCAGTCAAAAAAAGTCCCGTTCGCTGTCTTCGTCATCATCGTCATTTTTAATCAAGTTATAAGCTTGATTTGAGAGTGTAAAGATTTATTTAAAAAAAATGTAAATGCGGTCAGAATCCGACTCATGAAAAGTCCGATTCTTCCTGTTTCGTTTCCCGCCGCGATTCGCGATGAAGTTATCAAGCTTGCGATGAAAAAAAATATCTCTGTCAGCGAATTTATCCGAACGGCTGTTTTTGAGAAATTAAGCAGAGAGACTGGTAAGACTTACGAATCACTTCAATGGGGCGGCTATCGCCCAAATTCCGGTCGCAAACCCGCACAAGCCGCCCTCAAAGAGGGAATTTCCGCGAGTGAATATGTGCGGAAAGCGCTTGCGGAAAAACTGACGCAGAAAACCGGAAAAGAATACCGTGCCTTACAGCGGGACGGCGCACGCGTAAGCTCGAGAATTACGCCCTCACGACAGCGCTTGCGCACTGCCGCAATAGCAGAAAAACTGAATATTCCTTCTAAAAAAACTTTGTCCCAGCGCGCAGGATAATGGAAGTTGTCAACGCGGTCATTTCGATCATTGTAGGTGCAGTAAATTTCGGGATTAATTGTTTTTCAAAGTGGAGGTGTCGAAAAATCGATAAGTTTAAGGACTGTTGCGAAAGCCTCGAACGGGCAAAAAACAACACCACAGTTTTTGTTTACGACAAAAAATCTCCGATTGTAGGAGAGGCGGCTCTTATTTTCTTGGCACGGAAACTATGCGACGAATCCTGTAAAATTGATGAAGAAGAGATAGAAAAGCACTACAAACAAACATCTAGGAATACTTCTCTACGCCTATCCGCAATGCGTAACGGGAAAAATCCGGAGGATGTTTACTGGGAAATAGCAAAAAAGAGGGTGATCAAAGAAGCCGGGCAACACCCATTAACCCCAGAGGCGTTGAAAATTCCGCAAGAGCTTCGTCAATATCAGGATGCCGCGCTACGCATCGTAAACGCGACGGGCAACTTGCGCAAAAAGGAACAACTGGAATGCATAAACAGGCTGAGAGATACGCTTACCCAAGTTGATCTTTTTTGGTTCTTTATTTTTCAAATTACCAACGGCGGCGATTTCAAAAATTTCGTTTCGGATTTGTCGCTCCTAAAATACATGAGGCTCGAGTCGCTAAACTTGCCGCAGTTAATGCATCTCAAACTGAGTGCTCTTTACGAACGAATGGATATTCCGACACGGGCAAGTGAACGATATACGGATAGTGTGTCGAAAAAATAATCATCCGCCCCTCCGTAAATTCTGGCACGAGCTGAAATTTCGCGTGAAAGCAACACCGCCAAAATGTAAAGTGCGTCCGCACGATGCCTTTCCAATTGTCCGATTCGATCAACGTAACAAATCCACATATTCGGGAAAACTGGGAAGCCGATTTCATTCGCTCAATCTTGCCGAAATCTCCGTCCCCCTGAAAGCACTTCCTTCACCGCATGCTAACGACCGTGAAAAATGACAGCGAAACGCTCCCGCACCAAAGATGTTTTCGCCGCGCCCATGCTCTCCCGCACCGCATCATTAAACGCCCCGTTGCAGGCACGCTCTCCGTTTTCACACTTTTCGAAAATCCCTCGTTCCCGCCTCCGAAAAACCGACGGCACAGGTATCGCACCTGCACACAAAAACAAAAAACCGAAAGTTTTTACCGGTCGTCGATTCGGTCGTTTTTTGAAAAATTTTCTTCTGGCTTTCTCGCGGTCATCACCTGCAAACCAGCTTGAAATAAAGCCTCATCCCACCTTCGAGTCCTGCACCGGCTACCACTTTTAAGACCCGCGGAAACGCGGGTCTTTTG
>CAVFCB010000074.1:0-9213 GCA_963620895.1 Bacteroidaceae bacterium
CCTCCGTAAAAACCGTCAAAAAAAATATCTGAACCGCCGGCACTTATCCGTTATCAGTTATCAGCTATCAACTATCAGTTATCAACTATCAGTTAAAAAAATGAGAGATTTTCTTGCTTCACACGTGCGCACGATGCCCAAATCGGGCATTCGCGATTTTTTTGCCATCGTTTCGCAGATGAAAGACGCCGTTTCGCTCGGCATCGGCGAACCGGATTTCGTTACGCCGTTTCACATTCGCGACGCCGCCATTTCCGCGCTTGAACGCGGACACACGAGCTACACGGACAACCGCGGGCTCATCGCCTTGCGCAAGGAAATTTCCAAATACGTCGCCGCCAATTACGGCGCGGAATACAATCCGGAAACGGAAATTCTCACGACCGTCGGCGTTTCCGAAGCGCTCGACGCCGTGCTTCGCGCGATTCTCAATCCCGGCGACAAAGTCATTTACCACGAGCCCTGCTACGTTTCCTACTGCCCGTCGATCAAGCTTTGCCACGCGGAAGCGATCGCCGTCGAAACAAAGGCGGAAGACGAATTTGCGATCACGATCGACGCATTGCGCAAGGCTTGGCAACCCGGCGTAAAGGCGTTGCTCATCAACTTCCCGACGAATCCGACCGGCGGCACCGCCTCGCGGGAACTGCTCGGAGACATCGCGAAATTCGTCATCGAAAAGGACATGCTCGTCATCTCCGACGAAATTTATTCCGAGCTCACGTTCGAGGGAAAGCACACTTCGATCGTCTCGTTCCCGGGAATGCGGGAACGCACGATTTTCCTGCACGGTTTTTCCAAAGCCTACGCCATGACGGGATTTCGCGTGGGCTACGCGTGCGGTCCCGCGGAAATCATCGACGGGATGCTCAAAATTCACCAATACGGAATTTTGTGCGCGCCCATCGTTTCGCAGGAAGCCGCGATTGAAGCGCTTCGCAACGGACGCCCGGCGATGCTCGAAATGCGGGAAAAATACCGCGAACGCCGCAACTTCATCGTGCGCCGCTTCAACGAGCTCGGTCTGAAATGCCATTCTCCGCGCGGCTCGTTTTACGCGTTCCCGAACATCTCTTCGACCGGACTTTCGTCAATGGATTTCGCCAAAGGGCTGCTCGCGGCGGAACGCGTTGCGATGGTGCCGGGAACGGCTTTCGGAAAATGCGGCGACGGCTTCTGCCGCGCGAGTTTCTCGACATCTTACGCGAACATCGACGAAGCCTGCACACGCATCGGACGCTATCTGAAAACGCTGAAACACTGAGCCCGCCAAATTTGCGACGCGCATGAAATTTTCCCGCACGGTCATCGCACGCATGGCGGTCGAGCTTCCCGACGAAGTCTGGACCTCCGATTTTCTCGAAGAAAAACTCGCTCCCGTCTATTCGCGTCTCGGGCTTCCGCAGGGGCGTTTGGAACTGATGACCGGCATACGGGAACGCCGTTTTTGGAGCCGCCCGATGCGCCCGTCCGAAGCGTCCGCGCTCGCGGGGAAAAAAGCGATGCTCGCCGCGGGAACGCGCCCGGAAGACATCGATTTGCTGATTCACGCCGCCGTGTGCCGCGACCGGCTCGAACCCTCGACCGCCGCCTACGTGCACGGATTGCTCGGACTTTCGGAGCGCACGATGATTTTTGACGTCTCGAACGCGTGCCTCGGATTTCTGAACGCGATCGTCGTCGCCGCATCGATGATCGAAAGCGGACAAATTCGCCGCGCCCTCGTCTGCTCCGGCGAAAACGGACGTCCGCTCGTCGAAAACACGATCGCCAAGCTCAACGCGGATCTTTCGCTGACTCGCGCTGGAATCAAACCTTATTTCGCCAATTTCACCATCGGCGCAGGCGCCGTCGCCGCCGTGATTTCGCGCGACGATCTCGCGCCCGCAAATTCTCCGAAAATCATCGGCGGGATCGTCGCTTCGGATTCCTCCGCAAACCGTCTCTGCGAAGGCGATTCCGACACCGGGAACGCGCTCGCGATGAAAACGGATTCGGAAAAACTGCTCGAAGCCGGAATCGATCTCGCCGCGCGCGCGTGGACGGATTTCAAGGCGGAAACGGGCTGGGACGAACGCGTTCCCGCGCACGTCGTCACGCACCAAGTCGGCGTGCGCCACTCGTCCGCGCTTTTCGCGAAGCTCGGACTCGATCCCGCGAAAGACCGCCGCACGTTCGACCGCCTCGGGAACGTCGGTTCCGTTTCTTTGCCCGCGACGCTCGCGCTTTTTGCGGAAGCGGGAACGTTTCGCCGAGGCGAAAAAGTCGCCCTGCTCGGCATCGGCTCCGGACTCAGCACGCTGATGCTCGGCGTCGAATATTGACCGCGGGAACGCGACCGACACGAGGAACGATTTTTTTCATCAAAAACTGTTCCGTTCACGAAAATTTTCAGAAAGAAATTTACTCATGGAAAACGACGACAATCGTCCGATGCTCCGCATCGACAAAGACTTCATCAGCGCGCTCCCGCTCATGCAATACGAGGGCAAAATCGTTCTCGTCGAAAACGAAAAATCGGCAAAAAAAGCCGTGCAGGCGCTTTCCCGCGAAAAAGTTCTCGGCTTCGATACGGAAACGCGTCCCTGCTTCCGCAAAGGCGCGGGCTACATGGTTTCTCTTGTCCAACTCTGCGGGAAAAAATGCGCGTATCTTTTTCGCCTCGATTACTGCGGCGGCGTTCCCGTGCTTTTTCCCGTTTTTGAAAATCCGAACATTCTGAAAGTCGGCGTCGCCGTGAAAGACGACGTGCATCACCTCAAAGTTCGTGCGCCGTTTGACGATGCCGGCTTCGTGGACGCGAGCAAATACACGCGCGCCGCGCGAATCGAAAACACCGGGCTGCGCGCGCTCACGGCGCATTTCCTCGGCGGGCGCATTTCCAAAGCGGCGCAAGTTTCGAATTGGGCGGCGCGAACGCTTTCTCCGCAGCAAATCGTTTACGCCGCGACGGACGCGTGGGTTTCCCGCGAACTTTTCCTGAAACTGCAAAAACTCGGAATCGCTCCCGCCGTCAAATCCGCCGGCGCCATCTGCGAACCGGAAATTTCCGAGGAAAAGAAACGCGATGCGACGGAAGATTCCGCCGACGAAAACGAAGAAAAATCCGGAGTCCGTCGGCGTCCCCGCCGGCGCGGACATCGCGGCGGAAAATCCAAAAAACCGAGCGCGGCGGCGACCGCCGTTCCCGCAGAATCCGCAGAAAATAACGTTCCCGCGAAAAAGCCCGCACGACGCAGACGCGGCGGGCGCGGGCGCGGAAAGAAAAGCGTTCCCGCGAACGCCGAATAATTGAACGTTCCCGAATCTCAACGCCGCGCGCACACACAATTTTTTTCGCCGATGAAAAATTTCCTCAAACAAATCATCGCCGGTTTTTTCGGCTCCTGCCTTTCCATGTGCGCCTTCGTGGTGCTGTTGTTCAGCGGGCTGATCCTCGGCATCTCGCTGTTCGTCGCCGCGATCGTTCATTCCGTGAACGACGATTCCGCCGCAAAATCCGTGCCGTCGGGAAGCGTGCTCGTCATCGATCTCTCGCGCGGATTTTCCGATTCGCCGACGTTTTCCGCCATGAACACGCCGGACGCTTTTTCCGGAGGAAAAGGTTGCTACGGCTTGCTCGACACGATTGCCGCGCTCGAAGCGGCGGCGACGGACGACGACGTCTGCGCCGTTCTGCTTCTCGGCGGAGACGTTCCCGCGCGAAACGGCTTCGCCACGATTTCCGAATTGAGCACCGCGATTTTCCGTTTCCGCGAAAGCGGAAAACCCGTTTTCGCCTACCTGCCCTCGCCGAATTTTCGCGAATATCTGCTCGCGACGGCGGCAAATGAAATTTGGTTGCATCCGTTCGCCGAGCTTCCGCTCAACGGACTTTCCTCCGGCGGAATTTATCTGAAAAACGCGCTCGAAAATCTCGGCATCGGCGTGCAGATTACGCGCGTCGGCACGCACAAATCCGCCGTCGAACCGCTCATTTCCGACAAAATGAGCGACGAAGATCGCGAGCAGCGGGAACGCCTCATTTCGGACGAATGGACGCTCGCGCGCGAAGAATTGCTTCTGGGCAGACGCGTTCCCGCGCAAGCGTTCGACGAGCTCGTCGTTTCGCGAGGACTCGTTCCCGCGCAACTCGCCGTGAAAAACAATCTCGCCGACGCCGCGATTTACGAAGACGAAATGATCGACCGCCTGCGCGCGCTCACGGGAACGCCCGCGCACGCGCTCACGTTCACGCAAATTGCGCTCGACGATTATCTCCGCGCTCGCGGAATCACCGAGCCCAAGCCGCTCGAAACCAACGCGTTCGCGGCGGATTTCGCAAACGCCGCGGGAACGGGAACAAACGCCGCCGACGAGCCCTGCGTCGCCGTCGTCTATGCCGAAGGCGAAATCACGGACGGTTCCGACGAACCCGGAATCGTCAGCGGAAAAGCCTACGCGCAAACCTTGCGGGAACTGCGCAACGACGATTCCGTGCGCGCGCTCGTTCTGCGAATCAACAGCCCCGGCGGCTCCGTGTTCGCGTCCGAACGCATTCGCCGCGAAGTCGAACTTTTCGCAAAGAAAAAACCGCTCGTCGTTTCCATGGGCGATGTCGCCGCGAGCGGCGGCTATTGGATTTCGACGCCTGCGCACAAAATTTTTGCGAACCCGCAAACGATTACCGGCTCAATCGGCGTTTTCGGCGTTATTTTCAACCTCGAAAATCTCGGCAAAAAAATCGGCGTGGCGAGCGATGCCGTCACCACCGCGCCTTTCGCCGAGCTCGACACCGTGCGGCGTCCGAAAACGCCGGCGGAAATGGCGATTTTTCAAAACGAAACCGAACGAATCTACGCGCAGTTTCTGCAACTCGTCGCCGATGCGCGAAAAATGCCCATGGAGCAAGTGGACGCGATCGCGCAGGGACAAGTTTGGCTCGGCGCGCGCGCGAAGCCGCTGAACCTCGTGGACGAATTCGGCGGGCTCGTCGATGCGATCGCCGCCGCGCGGGAAGCCGCCGGACTGAGCGCGGACGCTCCCGTGATTTCCGTTCCCGGAGAAGTCAATCGCTTCCAGCCGCTGTTCGATCTTTTCGACGATTCGAGCCGCCCCGTCGCTTCGGCGGGAACGCCTTTCGCGAAAAATTCAAATCCCGTAATTTCCGCGCTGGCAAACGGATTTTCCCGCCTCGCCGTGCGCCTGAAAGCGTTCAACGATCCGAAAGGCATTTACGCGAGATTGCCGTTCGACATCGACGAAGAAGACTGACGCCGATTTTTTCCCGAAAATGAAAAACACCGCCGAACTTCTCGTTTCCGCGACGCGGGAACTCTCCGACGCCGTGAACGCGCTGAAATTTTCCGAGCCCGTTGCATTCGTTTACAACCCGCTCGACTACGCGCGGGAAACGCACGAAGCATTTCTGCGCCGCTACGGGAACGGGCGCAAGCGCGTCGTTTTTCTCGGCATGAATCCCGGACCGTTCGGCATGGCGCAGACGGGCGTTCCGTTCGGCGAAATCGACGCCGTGCAGAACTGGCTCGGCATTTTCGGATTCGTGGGAAAACCGCCGCGGGAACACCCGGCGAAACCCGTCGAAGGCTTCGCCTGCCCGCGCTCGGAAGTCAGCGGCAAACGCCTTTGGGGGCTTTTTCGGGAACGCTTCGAAACGCCCGAAAAATTTTTCGCCGCGCACTTCGTGACGAATTTTTGTCCGCTGCTTTTCGTCGCCGGGAACGAACGCGGAAAAAATCTCACGCCGGAAGATCTTTCTCCCGATGAACGCGACGCCGTGAATGCGCCGTGCGATCTTTTTCTGCGGCGGCTTGCGGAAATTCTCGAACCGGAATGGCTCGTCGGAATCGGCAATTTTGCGGAAACCGCCGCGCGGCGCGCGCTCGCGGGAATGCCGGTGAAATTTACGCGCGTCATTCATCCCTCGCCCGCCAGCCCCGCCGCCAACAAGGATTGGGCGGGAAAAGCGACGGCGAAACTCGTTGCCGAAGGAATTTGGTAAAAAAAATCCGGCGCGGCGTCAGCTCGCGGGAACGAGTGAGTTTTCGACGAGCCGCCGCAAATCGTCGAGCGTCGAACACGTATGCATTCCGGCGCGAACGCGCTTGCCGGCGGGAACGCCGAACGTGAACGGATGCAGACGCGCAAGCAGCCACCGAATATTTTCCGTTCCCGCCTCGCCGCGCGTCCGCGCAAGCGTTTCCGCATAGCGCAGCATCGCCGCAAAAACAATTTCCGCCGGCGGCTTGCCTTCGTCGAAAATTTCCGCTTCCGGCGTTCCCGCGGCAAGCGCGGCAAAACGTTTTTTGATGCGCGAAAAAATCCACGGATTTCCGAGTGCGCCGCGCCCGATCATGAGCCCGCGCACGCCCGCTTCGCGCGTGCGTCGAACCGCGGTCGCGGCATCGCGCACATCGCCGTTGCCGATCACGGGAACGCGCACCGCGCGCGCAACCTCGGCGATTTTTTCCCAATCCGCCTCGCCGGAATAACCCTGCGCGCGCGTGCGTCCGTGCACGGCAATCGCGCGCACGCCGGCGGCTTCAAGACGTTGCGCCGCCTCGACGTGCACGAGCGATTTCGAGTCCCAGCCGAGCCGAATTTTCGCCGTGACGGCAGTCGCGGGAACGGCGGAGACGACGGCGCGGGCAATTTTTTCCGCCAGCGGCAAATCGCGCAACAACGCGGAACCCGCATCGCATTCGACGACTTTTCGCGCCGGGCAACCGAAATTGAGATCGATAAAATCCGGGCGCAATCGCGCTTCGAGCAAACGCGCCGCTTCCGCCATCGACGCGGGAACGGCGCCGAAAATCTGAATGCCCATCGGACGCTGCTCCGGCGTGAAATCCACGTCGCGCCACGCGCGTTCCCGCGCACGAATGAGCGGCTCGCTCTGCACGAATTCGGAAACGAGCACGTCCGCGCCCTGCTCTTTGCAAAGCGCGCGAAACGCAATGTCGGTAAAACCCGACATCGGCGCAAGGTAAAGCACCGGCGTCGAATTTTGCGCGTCGAAAATCCGCGCGCCGGCTGCTTCGGAAGCGTTCAACGGAAAATTCCCTTACGCGAGCCCTTGTTTGCGAAGCTCCGCGACGAGTTTTTTCTGAAATTCGGGAACGTCCGCCTGCGGCGGGCGATAACCCTCCGGAAAACCTTCGAGTCCGAGCCCGCGCGAATCATAAAACCATTTGCCGCGAACGCCGTCGGAAAACGTCACTTCGCCGCTCGCGAGAACGCCGGGCGCCTGCACGGCATCGAGCGCAACGGAAACGCCGCCCGCCGCGGGAACGGCTTCGGGAGCGCTCGCCGGCGCAGGTTCGGCGGGAACAGCCGCCGGTTCCGATTTTTCCTCAACGGAATCGCGCAGGTTGAGATTGAGATCATCGACGAGAAAACGCACGTCCATATACGTCATCGAAACGCCGAAATCTTCGGAAATTTTCGTCTGAATCTGCGCAAGCGAAAGCCCCTCGCCGACCCACTCGGCAACCTGTTTTTTCTGTAAATCCGTAAGCATAAAAATCCTGTTCTGATTAGGACGCGGATTATCCGCTTCCGTGCCGGAAGTATCAAATCTTTTACGCCGCTCCGCAAAAAAACCGCACGCCGAACTCGCCGCACCGTTCCCGCGGGAACGCTGTTTTTTTTATTTCCGACAACGAAAAATCGTTCTAAAATTCAGACCTCATTCGGCAAGACTTTTATTTTCGAAAACATCTGAAAAAATCATGAAAGCTCTCGTAAAAAAAGAAGCGAAACCCGGACTCTGGCTGATGGACGTTCCCGAGCCCGAATGCGGTCCGGACGACGTGCTGATCCGCATCAAGAAAACCGCCATCTGCGGCACCGACGTGCACATTTACAAGTGGGATGAGTGGTCGCAGAAGACAATTCCCGTGCCGATGGTCGTCGGTCACGAATACGTCGGGCACATCGAAAAAATCGGCGAAAACATTCGCCACCTCAAAGTCGGACAACGCGTTTCCGGCGAAGGTCATATCGTGTGCGGCTACTGCCGCAACTGCCGCGCAGGTCGTCGCCACCTTTGCCCGAACACGAAGGGCGTCGGCGTGAATCGCCCGGGCGCTTTTGCGGAGCTGCTTTCGCTGCCGGCGAAAAACGTCGTTCCCGTGCCCGATGACATTCCCGACGACATCGTCGCCATTCTCGATCCGCTCGGGAACGCGGCGCACACGGCGCTCTCGTTCAATCTCGTCGGCGAAGACGTGCTCATCACCGGCGCAGGTCCGATCGGCATCATGGCGGTCGCGCTCGCAAAAGCCGCGGGAGCGCGCTACGTCGTCATCACCGACGTGAACGACACGCGCCTCGCTCTCGCGAAAAAAATGGGGCCGACGCTCGCCGTGAACACGATGAACACTTCGCTCCACGACGTGATGAAACAACTCGGCATGACGGAAGGCTTCGACGTCGGACTGGAAATGTCCGGGAACGTGCACGCGCTCAACGGCATGCTCGACGTCATGTCCTGCGGCGGTCGCATCGCGCAGCTCGGCATTCCGCCCGGAAACGCCGCGATCGACATGAGCAAACTCATTTTCAAAGGACTCACGATGAAAGGCATCTACGGTCGTGAAATGTTCGAAACGTGGTATAAAATGATGGCGCTGATTCAGGCGGGAATGGACGTTTCGCCGATTATCACGCATCACCTGCCCTACACCGAATTCGACACCGGCTTCAAAGCGATGCTCGACGGCACCGCCGGAAAAGTCATTCTCGATTGGAGCAAAATCTGATTCGCAATTACTGAATGACGCCGCGCTTTTCCGCTTCGCGAAAGGTGCGGCGTCATTTTTTTTCTCCGTCAAAAAAAATGAATTTCGCGCCCTACAAACGTTCCCGCAACGAAACACCCTGCGAATGGCTCATCGAGCCGCTGCGTTCCCGCGAGGATTTTTCCTTTCGGCGAACATTCGGTTGCTGGTCTTTTTATCTCGGCGAAAAAAACGTTCTGCTCTACGTTCCCGCAAACGACGATGACGGCGAAGGATTGCTCGTGCCGACTTCGCCGGAATTTCACGCTTCGCTCATCGCCGAGCTCCCGAGCCTCGCGCCGCATTCCTTGCTGAAAAAATGGCTCTGCCTCAGCGCATCCGACGACGATTACGAAGAAACCGCCCGGCAACTCGTGCGACTCATCCTGCGCGGCGACCCGCGCCTCGGCGTCCCCGGCTCAATCCGCGCAAG
>CAVFCB010000075.1:0-8908 GCA_963620895.1 Bacteroidaceae bacterium
GTGAATTTGCGGACAAAAACCGTTCCCGCGGGAGTAGTGCCGCCTCTACGAGGCTCGGCGTGTGGGCGTTCCCGTGTCCCCACGCTCACGCGTGGGGTTACGATAGTAGCGCGTCTACGATGCTCTTAGTTTCCTAAATTTTTGCCTGCGGCAAAAATATAAATATGCGGAGACGTGGACGTCTCCGCCCCCAGTTTTGCCAAAGGCAAAAAATCCGGATTTCACCAGTCCACCAGTTCTCCAGCCCACCAGTCCACCAGTTCTCCAGCCCGCCATTTTCCGTTTTCCATTTTTTATTTTTTCTGCGAGAATGGGCGCGTCATGAGCATGACAAACATTTTGGACTTATTGGCGAGCGCGGATGCGCTGAAGCATGATGCCGTGAAATTGTGGATGGCGATTCCGTTCGCGCTTCTGCTGGTGCTGATTGCGATTGCGCCGCTCGCGGGAGCGAAATTGAAGGCTTTTTGGGAAAAACGTTATCCTGCCGTGGCGATTGCGTTGGGCTTGCTCGTTTCCGCGTATTACATTTGGCTCGTTCCCGGCGGGATGCACGATGTGTGGCATTCGGTCAAAGAATATATTTCGTTCATTGCGTTGGTGGGTTCGCTTTACGTGATTGCCGGCGGGATTTCCATTCGGATTAACGGCGAGGCGACGCCGAAAACGAACGTAATTTTTCTGTTCATGGGCGCCCTGCTCGCGAATCTTATCGGAACGACGGGAGCGTCGATGGTGCTCATTCGCCCGTGGATGCGCATGAACAAATTTCGGCTTTCGGCGCACCACATCGTGTTTTTCATTTTTGTCGTTTCCAATGTCGGCGGAGCGCTGACGCCGATCGGCGACCCGCCGCTCTACATCGGCTATTTGCGCGGAGTCGATTTTTTCTGGGTGTTTGAGCACGCGAGTCTGCCGTGGGCGTTTGTCGTCGTCGCGTTGCTCGGTGTGTTTTACCTGTTTGACTTGCGCAGTTTCCGCAAGGCGGGAACGCGCGGGCGGCTCGCCGAAAAATCTGCGGAGTGCATGACGCTTTCCGTGAGCGGGATGAAAAACATCGGCTACCTGATGGTCGTCGTCTGCGCGGTGTTTTTGCCCGGACAAGTGTCGGCGCCCATGCGGGAAGTGCTCGAAACGTATTTTGTTCGCGAAATCGTGATGGTTGTCGCCGCGGTCGCTTCGTTTTTTCAAACGCCTCCGAGCATTCACGGGGAAAACAATTTTTCGTTCGAACCGATTCGCGAAGTCGGATTCCTTTTCTTCGGAATTTTTCTCACGATGGTGCCTGCGCTCGCGTATCTGACGTCGCACGGTTCGGAAATCGGCGCCGCGCTCACGCATCCGGCGCAATATTATTTTGCGGCGGGAACGCTCTCGGGATTTCTCGATAACACGCCGACCTATGCGAACTTTTTCGATCTGATTCGCGGGCTCGCCGAAAACGATTCCGCCGCGGCGGGAACGTCGGACATCGTTTCGTGGATGACGAATTCCGCCAATCACCGCTACAATCTGCTCGTCGTCGCGATATCGCTCGGCTCGGTATTTTTCGGTGCGATGACCTACATCGGGAACGGGCCGAACTTTATGGTGAAATCCATCGCGGAAGCGGAAAAAGTGAAGATGCCGACGTTTTTCGGCTACATGTTGCGCTACGGGTTGCTGATTCTCCTTCCCGTGCTGTGCCTGTGCGCGCTGATTTTCCTGCGGGATTGGGACTCGCCCGCGCCGGCAGCTCCCGCGAGCGTCGAAGCCCCCGCCGTTCCCGCGAAATGACGCCCGCGTTCTCTCTTTTTTTCTAATCCTCAAAAAAACAATAATACCGAAAAGACAATGAAAACTCGTTTGCTCTCATGCGTTTGTGTTCTGCTCGCGGCATTCGTTCCCGCGACCGTTTTCGCCGCGCCGAAAAAGAAGGCTGCCGGCGGGAACGCCGACGTTTCCTGCGCGGAAACGTGGAATAAAAAAGCGAAGGATTTTTACGGCAAAACCGTCAAAACCTTCGTGCTCGACGTCGGTTCCGCGGGAACGGCGACTTCCGCCGCGCCCGCCGCCGTCATTCCCGTGGATACCGGCAACAAAAACAAGGACGCCGGCGGACGCATTCTTGTGGTTATGCCGCTGTCGGAATTTTCCGCTTTCGGCGCGAAATACGCCCCGAACGCCGGCGAGGAAAGCTCTTCTTTCGGCGGGAAAATCGATTACAAAATTCTTTCCGCCGTGTTCGCCGAAGTCGGCGGGGAAAACGTTCTGCTTTTCAAAATCAAGGCGGATGCGCTCAAGGATTTTGTCCCGTCCGAAGCGCTCGACGCGCAACGCGGCAGCAGCGTGAGCGAAAAGTCTTCGCGCGAAGGTTTTTCCTTAAAAACTTTTCGCATTTCCAAAATGGGCAAAAAACCGACCGCAGAGTTCAAGCGCCTCGTCAGCCTTTACAATCAGGGCAAAAGCAAGTCGGAACGCATGAAGGAAAGCGAAGTGATTTCCGCCTGCGAGAACGACGAAGAATTTTCTCTGAGCGCCTTCGACGAAAAGGCGAAAATCGAGTGGGTCATTCGCCGATAAAACGCGTTCCCGCCGCAGTTCGTTCTTGATTTCACGACCGATAAAGCGGAAACTCTCTCGCGTTCCCGGCGCGCGGGAACGCGGACGTTTCCGCGCATCGGCGGACCCTTTTTCAGATTCCGTAAAAACCCATACACCACAGGCTTATGTCCTCAACAAAAGACTCCAAATACGACATTCCCGCAATCGCGGATCAATTCGCCGTTTACGGCGACTTCGTGGACGCGTTTCCCTACGGGAGCGGACACATCAACGACACCTTCTGCGCCGTTTTTGACCAAGGCGCAACGCGCGTGCGCTACATCATTCAGCGCGTCAATTCCTACATTTTCAAGGATCCGAAAGGACTCATGGAAAACGTCGCGCGCATCTGCCGCCACTCGTTCGGAAAACTCAAAGCGAACAAGGCGCCCGACGCTTCCCGCCGCACGCTCACGCTGATTCCGACAAAGACCGGCGCGGACTGGTTCGTGGACGCCGAAGGCAACTACTGGCGTTGCTACATCTTCGTCGAACGCGCCCGCGGCTACGACGTCATCGAAACCACCGAACAGGCGTTCCAAGCGGCGCGCGCATTCGGCAATTTCCAAAAACTCCTCGTCGATATTCCCGGCGGACGCCTCGTCGAAACGATTCCCGACTTCCACAACACGCGCAAGCGCTTTGAAACGTTCCAAAAATCGCTCGCGGCGGACGTCAAAAACCGCGCGTCCGGCGTCAAAAACGAAATCGATTTCATCCTCGCACGCGAAAAAGATTGCTCCGTCGTGCTCGACGCGATGGCGAAAGGCGAAATCCCCGAACGCATCGCTCACCAAGACACGAAACTGAACAACGTGCTCATCGACGACTACACGCTCGAAGGCATTTGCGTCATCGACCTCGACACCTCGATGCCGGGTTCCGCGCTCTACGACTTCGGCGACATGGTGCGCACCTCGACTTCGCCCGCAAAGGAAGACGAAGTGGACCTCTCCAAAGTCTCGATGCAGTTCAAATTTTTCGAGGCGCTCGCGAAAGGCTACATCAGCTCCGCCGGCGATTTTCTCAACGCCAAAGAGCGCGAATTGCTCCCGTTCTCGGGCAAGTTGCTCACGCTCGAATGCGGCATTCGGTTCCTCACGGACTACCTCGACGGCGACCTCTACTTCAAGACGACGCGCCCCGAGCACAACCTCGACCGCTGCCGCACGCAGTTCCGCCTCGTCGAATGCATCGAGGAACAAATGGACGCGATGAACGCGCTCGTCGCCTCGCTCTGAGCGTTCCCGCGCCACGCAAAAAAAGCGTTCCCGTGATTCTGCGGGAACGCTTTTTTTTGCGGGGAAAAACTTCACGCGAGCGGAGACATTTCGCCTTCGAAGCGAAAAAACGAGGCGTTCCCGCCGAGCGGGCGCAACGTTCCCGCGAGCACCGCGACATCGCCGCGTTCGTAGCGCGCGGCGATTTTTTTGACCTCGTTTTTTGAAAGCCCGCGCACGGGAATTTCGACGGAAAGTTTTTCTCCGCGAGGATTTACGCCGACGAATCGGAGGCAGGTTTTCGTCGTTTCCATCGGCGAAACAAGCCGCAAAATTTCCGTCGCGCCGGCGGGAACGGCGAATTTTTTTCCGGGCGTTTTCCCCAACGCGCACCACGAAAATTTGAGCGCGGAAATTTCGCGAAAAAGCGTGCGATTCAAAAATTCGAGCGTTCCCGGCGGCGTCCACTCGCGCACTTCGTGATTCCAAAAAACGCCCTCGCGCAAGAGCGGGCACGCGTGTGCGCCGAGCTCGGGCGCAAGGCGAAAAAACGGCTCTCCGGGCGCAAGCGCGAACGCATCGCTCGCGCGTTGCAGGCGTTCCGCGGTAATTTTAAGCGCGGGTTCGAGCACGACGAGTGCGCCGTCCGCGGCGAGCAACGGCGCAAGATTTTTGAGAAACGGCGCGGCGTCTTCCGGCGCGGGAACGGCTTCGTTCAAGCTCCAACCGAGCAAAATCAGATCTTGCGGCGGCAACGCCGACTTCGCGGGAACGAATTTGCGCAAATCCGCGGGAACGGTTTCGACGGAAAAATTTTCGTCGTGCAACGTCGCCGCGATTTCTTTCGCCGCCGCGAGCGCATCGCGGGAACGGTCGAGCGCGGTGAGCACGATTTTTCTTCCCGGAAAAATTTCCCGCAACGTTCCCGCCGCCGCGAATCCGCAAGGCGCGGCGCCGCTTCCGAGATCGAGCACGCGCAACGGCTCCGCGGCGTTTTTCGGCGCACGCTCGTAAAGCCCGAAAAGCCGACTCAACGCGAATTTTGCCCGCGCGAAACTTTGCGGGAAAAAGAAAAGCCCATACGCGGCGAGCAATTTCGGATCGCTCATGTAATCGCGAAAACGACCGTTTTCCGGGCGCTCCGTCGTAAAAAGATTGCTGAGCGTTTCGACATCGGCGCGAACGCGTTCGAGCAACGCGCCGGCAGGCGTTCCCGCGGGAACTCCGGCGGCGAGCGCCGCTTTTTTCATCCAAAAATTTTCGAAAAAATCGGGATTCATCGCTGTCGGTTTCGAAACTTCGCGGGAACGCTCACGCGGCGTAAAGCGTCGGATCGGGAACGCCGGCATCGCGAAACGCGGCGGCGCGTTCGACGCAGGTCGAGCACTTCCCGCAATGCCGTTCGCCGCCGTTGTAGCACGACCACGTCAACGCAAACGGCACGCCCAGCCGAGCGCCGAGCGCAACGATTTCCGCCTTGCTCATGCCGACAAACGGACGCTCCAAGCGCACGGGATGCCAGTCGGAAACGCGAACGACGGCGTCGAGCTTTTCCGCAAATTCTTCGCGGCAATCGGGATAAATCGCATGGTCGCCGCCGTGCGCGGCGTAAGCGACCGTGTCGCACTTTTCCGCAATCGCCCACGAAGTTGCGAGCGAAATCAGCAGCAAATTTCTCGCGGGAACGACGGTGGTTTTCATGCCCGCCTCGTCGTAAGCGCCTTCGTACACGGGAACGCTCGCGTCCGTCAGGCTGTTTTTCCCGAAAAATGCGGAAACGGCGCGCAGATCCGCGAGCCGGTATTCGACGCCGTAATGCGCGGCGATCGCGCGCGCCGCCTCGATTTCGCGGGAATGGCGCTGCCCGTAATGCACGCCGAGCGCGAGCACGCGACGCTTTTCGGCGACGAGCTTCGCGAGGAGCGTCGCGGAATCCAGCCCGCCCGAAAGAAGAACGATGCTGCTTTGCGGATTTTCGATACTCATGGAAATTAAAAAATCTGGGATTTGAAACTTAGGATTTTTTTAACCGAGCCGCAAAAAAAAACCGTTCCCGTATCTTGACTAAATGCGGAAAATCGACATTCTCTCTGCGACTCTAAATTTTTCCAAAACATCATGGCAGTCGCACTTAAAGACACTTTGAACCTTCCCGTTACGGATTTTCCCATGCGGGCGAACCTCACCGCGCGCGAACCCGGGCGCATCGCCTTTTGGGAAGAAACCGGACTTTACGAGCGCCTTCAAAAGAAAAACGCGGGAACGGGGAAAACTTTCGTGCTTCACGACGGACCGCCTTTCACCAACGGAGACGTCCACATCGGCACCGCGCTGAACAAGCTCCTCAAGGACATCATCATGCGCTACAAAACGATGCGCGGCTTCCGCGTGCCCTACGTTCCCGGCTGGGACTGCCACGGACTGCCCATCGAACACAAGGTGATGAAAGAGCTTCACGCCAAAGCGAAAACGCTTTCGCCGCTCGAAATCCGCAAGGCTTGCGCCGAGTTCTCCGAAAGTTTCATCGAAAAACAGCGTCGCCAGTTCCGCCGTCTCGGAATTCTCGCCGACTGGGCAGCCGAATACAAAACGAAGAATCCCGCCTACGAAGCGGACATCGTGCGCACGTTCGCAAACATGGTCGAGCTCGGGCTCATCTATCGCAGCAAAAAGCCCGTCTATTGGTCGATCCCGTGCAAAACGGCGCTCGCCGAAGCGGAAATCGAATACAAAAATCACGTCTCGACGTCGATCTGGGTCGCGTTTGAACAAGTCGATGCGCCCGAACGCAATTTCGTAATCTGGACGACGACGCCGTGGACGATTCCCGCGAACATGGCGGTCGCCGTGCATCCGGAATTTGAATACGTCGAAGTGCTTCACGGCGGGAAAACCTACATCGTCGCCGCCGCGCTCGCGGAAAAATTCATCGCCGATTGCGGACTCGAAGGCGCGACGTTCGGCGCAAAGGCGCTCGGAAAAACGTTCGAGGGAACGCGCACGAAACACCCGATTTGCGACCGCGAATCGCCCATCGTCTGCGCAGACTACATCACGACGGACGCGGGAACGGGCTGCGTGCACACCGCCGGCGGGCACGGGCTCGAAGACTACCAGACCTGCCTCCGCTACGGCATCGAAATTTACTGCCCCGTGAACGACGAAGGCGTCTACGTGAACGACGGTCGCGTTCCCGCGACGCTCGTCGGCGTTTCCGTCTTGGACACGGACGGCAAATGCCCCGCGAACACCGAAGTGCTCAAGCTCCTCGAAGCATCGGGCAAATTGCTGAAAACGGACAAAATCGAGCACCAATACCCGCACTGCTGGCGCTCGAAAACTCCGGTGATTTTCCGCGCGATGGATCAATGGTTCGTCGCTCTCGACAAAAACAACATGCGCGCGAAAGCGCTCGAACAGATCGGCAAAGTTTCGTGGGTGCCCGCAAGCGGAGAAAATCGAATCCGCGCCGCCGTCGAAAGCCGCCCGGACTGGTGCATTTCGCGTCAGCGCTCATGGGGCGTGCCGATTCCCGTGTTTTACGACGCGGACACGCGCGAAGCGTTTCTCGACGCAAATGTCGTTCGCGCAATCGCGGACAAAATCGCCGTCGCGGGAACGGATCTTTGGTTTGAAAAAACGCCGGCGGAACTGCTCGCGGGTGTGGACGTTCCCGCAACTTGGCCCGCGCCGGAAAAACTCGTCAAGGGCACCGACACGCTCGACGTGTGGATCGACTCCGGCTCGTCCAGCGCCGCCGTGCTGAAACGCAATCCGGATCTCGCGTTCCCGGCGGATCTTTATCTCGAAGGCTCCGATCAGCATCGCGGCTGGTTCCAGTCTTCGCTGTGGACGAGCGTCATCAATTTCGGTTGCGCGCCGTATAAAAAAGTCATCACGCACGGATTCGTCGTGAACGAAGGCACGCGCCAGAAAATTTCCAAGTCCGACGGCAAACCGCAAACCGCCGACGGCTACGTTTCCAAATACGGCGCAGACATCGTGCGCCTTTGGATCGCGTCGGAAAATTACCAGAACGACATCCCGCTCTCGGACAAAATTCTCGACGCCACGGCGACGCAGTATCGCAACATTCGCAACACGATTCGCTATCAGCTTTCGAATCTCTACGACTTCGATCCCGCGAAAGACGCACTGCCCTTCGCCGAGCTGACGCTCATCGACAAATGGGCGCTGGCGAAGCTGTTCGCGCTTCTCGCAAACGTTACGACCTGTTTCGAAAACTGCGAATTTCACAAAGCCTACGCCGCGCTCGACGCGTTCACCGTCGAAACGCTTTCGGCGACCTATCACAACATTCTCAAAGATCGCCTTTACACCTACGCCGCAAACTCGCGGGAACGCCGCTCTTCTCAGACGGCGATTTACACGATTTTCACGACGTATCTGAAAATGCTCGCGCCGATGCTTCCGTTCACGACGGACGAAGCGTGGGGATTTTTCACCGCGAAAAACGAATTCACGGAAAACTCGATTCTCCTGCAAGACTGGCCGGAATATCGCGCGGACTGCGCATTCGTCGAAGAAGCGGCGGAATTCGACGCGCTGCTCAAAGTGCTCGACGACGTCAACCTGAAGCTCGACGCGCTCCGCTCCGCAAAAACGATCGGGCAGTCGCTCGAAGCCGTCGTCACGATTTCCTGCGATGCGGGAACGCCGCTTTACGCGTTGCTGAAAAAACACGAATCCGTCCTCGCGGAAACGTTCATCGTCTCGGAAGTGCGCCTCGTCGCCGCGCCCGCGGGAACGCCGCTTTCGATTGAGGCGGTGAAAGCGGAAACGCTCGGCTACGTGCGTTGCCCGCGCTCGTGGCGTTGGGTTCCCGAACTCACGGACGCCGGCGCGTTCGGCAAAGTGTCCGCGCGTTGCCGCGATGCTCTCAAAGAAAAATTCCCGGAGGAATTTTAAGTTTTATCAAAACATAAAAATTTTCGTTCCCCATGGCTTCCAAAAACAAAAAAACTTCCGCAAAATCTAAGCCCGCGCCCGCAAAGAAAAAATCCGTTCCCGCAAAAAAAGCGGCACCGGCGAAAAAAGCGGCACCGGCGAAGAAAGCGGCGCCCGCGAAGAAAGCGGTGCCGGCT
>CAVFCB010000076.1:0-8808 GCA_963620895.1 Bacteroidaceae bacterium
AACCGCGAAATCTTCAAGCTCATGGAATTTCGGCGTCACGGCGCAAATTTTCCGCCATCGTCGGAGGATTTGCAACGAAGAGATTCCCCGCCGCCGTATTGATATTCTTCGCCTCGAAAATTTCGCATTCGGACGCTTCCGTCGGGGAAAATTTTTTCGACGTAGTCGGGATTGACGGGAACTTTTCCGCCGCCGCCCGGAGCGTCGATGACGAATTGCGGCACGGCGTAGCCCGTCGTGTAGCCGCGCAGTGCGCGAATGATTTCGATCCCGCGCGACACGGGAACGCGGAAGTGCGCGCTGCCGTTAATCATGTCGCAAGCGTAGAGATAATACGGACGCACGCGAATCATCAGCAACCGATGAACGAGCGAGCGCATCACGTCGGGATCGTCGTTCACGCCGCGCAGGAGCACGGATTGATTGCCGAGCACGACGCCGGCGAGCGCGAGCCGTTCCGCCGCGTCGGCGAGTTCCCGCGTGCATTCCCGCGGATGATTCACGTGCAGGCTGAGCCAAATCGGACCGCGTTGCCGCAAAATTGCGCAGAGTTCGGGCGTGATGCGTTGCGGCAAAAACACGGGAACGCGCGAGCCGATGCGCACGAATTCCACGTGCGGGATCGCCCGCAGACGCGCGAGCACGTAGTCGATTTTGTCGTCGGAAAGCAGGAAAAAATCTCCGCCGCTCACGAGCACGTCGCGCACTTCTTCGTGCGCGGCGATGTAGCGAAATCCGGCTTCGAGTTGCGGATGAAAATCGTAGCCGCGCGCGTTGGACACGAGGCGGGAACGCGTGCAGTAACGGCAGTAGCAGGCGCAACGATCCGTCGAAAGCAGCAAAACGCGATCCGGGTAGCGATGCACGAGCCCCGGCACGGGAGAAAATTTTTCTTCGCCGATGGGATCGCTTGTTTCGCCCGGCGCGACGAGGCTTTCTTCCGCGCGCGGCACGACCTGCAACCGAATCGGGCACGCGGGATTTTCGCGGTCGATCAGATTGAAAAAATGCGGAGTGATCGCGAAGTCGAGACGTCCTTCCGCGGCGCGAAAACCTTCGCGTTCCCGCGCGGTGAGCGGCATCAGGGTTTCGAGTTGCGCGGCGGTCGTAATGCGATTGCGCAACTGCCAGCGCCAGTCGTTCCATTCGACGGCGGGAACGTGCGCCCAAAGCCCTTGCCCGTGCGCCCAATTCTCGATTTTGTCCTGCGGGAACATCAGTTTTTTTCGGATTTTCTCGCCGTTTCCCGGCGATAAATCCTAAGCACGCTTTCGGCGAGTTCGCGCATGGTGCGCCCGTCGGTGAGCACGCCGATGCCTGTGTGAATGTAGGATTTTTCCCGCTCGGCGAGCAGTTCGCGAATTTTCGCCAAGGGATTTTCCGTTTGAAGAAGCGGACGCGAACCGCCGCGCGTTCGCGCGAAAATTGTTTCCGGCGAAGCGAAAAGCGTGACGACGACGCCGCGGGAACGCAGTTCTTCGCTCATGCCCGGCGAGGTCAGAATTCCGCCGCCCGTTGCGATGACGGCGCCGCTTTCCGGCAACCATTCGGTAACGCAACGGCGTTCCAACGCGCGAAATCCCGCTTCGCCGTCCGTTGCGAAAATGTCTTTGATTTTTCGGTGCGTGCGTTTTTCGATTTCCTTGTCCGTATCGATGAACGGGCGGCGGCAAAAGCGCGCAATCAGCCTGCCGACGGAAGATTTTCCCGTGCCCATGAAACCCGTGAGAATCAGGTTCGGCAATTTCGTTTCTGTTTCGCGCATTTGCATGGCGCAAAATGCAAACGCGTTCCCGCGCGAAATGCGAGCTTTTAGCGGCGGCGCGTTCCCGCAAAAAAATCGGGAAAAATCTGAAAAACAAAAATGAATTTCAAGAGCGCGTCGGAATCTTTAAGATTTTTCGCATGGAAGTTTTTGTTTACGGCGAAACTGCGGTCGCGGCTTGCGCGGCGATGCGCCCGGCGGCGTTGCGGGAAATTTTTCTCGATGAAAACGCGCGCGGGAACGCGGAGCGTGCGTTTCCCGTTCCCGTGAAACGCGTTCCCGGGGAAATGCTCGCGAGCCTCGCGGGAACGCGCGAACACGGCGGAATCGTCGCTCGCACGGAACGCCCGGAGCCCGCGCAAATCCGTCCGGCGATGCGCGACGAATGGCGGGCGGCGGGAGAAAAAATTCTTTTTCTCGACGGCATTTCCGACGCGGAGCAACTCGCGGCGATTTTGCGCATTGCGGTGATTTGCGGCGTTTCGCGGCTGATTGCGGACGAGCAGGTTTGCGTTCCCGCGCTGTATTCGTCGCGCGTGTGGAGCGCAAGCGGCGGCGCGGCGGAATCGCTGAAATTTTACCGCACGGAATCCATGCCGGGAATGGTGCGCATGATGAGCGAAAAATTTTTCGTAATCGGATTCGTGCGCGAGGGCGGGCGGCGCATCAACTACGCCAAAGTTCCGGTTTTCCCGGGACGCACGACCGCGCTCTACCTGAGCGCCGATCCGAACGGCGTTCCCGCGAAAATGATTTCGCGTTGCGGCTACCTGCTTCACGTTCCCGAACGAGCGAATTGCGCGTTGCGTTTTTCGCCGTCCGATCTCGCCGCGCTCGCGCTCCCGTGGCTCGCAAAAACGTCTTCCTGATTTTTCTGATTTCTCCTGATTTCTTCGCGACGCATTCCGCGCCGAATCAACTTGGAGATTGCGCCGTTTCGGCGTGTGCCGTAAATTTGCGAGCATGTCCACCGCCGTTGTATCCGACTTGAAATCGCTCCCGCCGTCGAATTGCTTTTCCGGAGTTTTTGTTCTGAAAAAAATCTCCACGCGCACGGCGCGAAACGGGAGTCCGTTTTTCATGTTGGACTTGGGCGATCGCACGGGAACGTTTTCGTGCACGGTGTTTTCCGATAGTCCGGTCGCGGGAACGCTTCGCGGATTGCAGGACGGCGCCGTCGTTCGCGTCGAAGGCGTCACGGGAACGTATCAGGGAAGATTTTCTCCGAAGATTGAAGATCTCGTCGCGCTGACCGATGAGGAAATCGAACACAACGGTCTCGCCGAACGCCTTGTCGAAGCTTCGCCGGAAAATTTCGACGAGCTTTGCGCCGAGCTCGACGCGCACATCGAGGCGATTCCGGACGAAGGGCTACGCCGCACGACGCGCGCGGCGATTGACGAAGCGGGCGATCTTTTCAAAAATTCCGCGGCGGCGATTTCGATGCATCACGCGTATCGGCACGGCTTGCTCGAGCATTCGTGTCGGCTTGCTCGCGCCGCGCGCGCGCTGTTGCCGCTTTATCCGGAAGTCGATCCGAGCCTCGCAATCGCGGGAACGCTGTTGCACGACATCGGAAAAACCGTCGAATATTCGCAGGGAATGACGACGCACAAAACCCGCACGGGAATTTTGCAGGGACACGTTGTGCTCGGCTATCGTTGCGTGCGCAAACACGGTTTGAAAAATCGCCTTCCGACGGAAATTTTGGAGCGCTTGGAGCATATCGTGCTCAGCCATCAGGGCGAACTCGAATGGGGCGCCGCCGTGCTTGCCGCGACGCCGGAAGCCGTTTTCGTTTCGATGATCGACAACCTCGATGCGAAAATGGGCATGGTGCAGGCGGCGTTGCGCAACACTGCGGGAACGGAGGAATTTTCGGAATTTCTTCCCGGATTGCGTTCGTCCGTGCTCGTTACGCCGCCGTTCCCGCCGGAGCACGGGGACGAAGAAGAAGCGGCGCGTTGAGCGCGGCGCACGTTCCCGCAGGAGCATCAATTTTTTTTCGAAAAAATGAAAAAACTTTTCGGAAGCATTCTTTTTGCGCTCGCAGTCGGAATATTTTTTTGCGGGAACGCGGTCGCGCTTCCGCGTCCGGCGAATCATACGGTTTTCGCGGAATTGCCTCCGCTGACAATGCTCGCGGCGCCGGCGGATTCGGCGGAAATCCCGCCGCTCGCGCTCACGCCGTCCGCAAATTTCGATACGAAAAAAATTCCGGAATGTTCCGCACTCGCGAAAAGCGCGAAATTCGCGGATACGTATTGGACGCTTTCCGACAGCGATAGCCCGCCGGTCGTTTTCGCGATTCGCGCAACGGGAGAAATCGTGATGCCCACCGCCGCGCGCGGCAATTACGCGGGAATTCGACTCACGGGAACGCGCAACGTGGATTGGGAATGCGCAACCGTCGATGAACGCGGAAATCTCATCGTCGGCGACGTCGGAAACAACCTCAGCAACCGCCGCAACCTTTGTTTTTACATCGTTCCCGAGCCGAATCCCGCAACGGAGCTGATTACGCCGCCGCGAAAGAAAATTTCGTTTTACTATCCGACGCAGAACGAATTTCCGGCGAGCTCGCGCAACTACGATTGCGAATCGTGTTTCGCGATGAACGGGCAAATTTATTTTTTTACGAAACATTGGACGAACACGGAAACCGTGCTTTGGCGCGTCGATCCCGCCGTCGAAACTTATCAGGCTGCCGTTCCCGTGGCGCGGTTTGATGCGCGCGGGATGGTGACGGACGCCGCATTGTCGCCGTCGCGCCGCCGCCTCGCCGTGCTGACGTATCATTGCGTGTGGGTGTTCGAGCTTCCGGACGCGGACGCGCAGGGAAAAATCGACGAACGCCGCATTTTTACTCACGCGCCCGCGCGTTTCGAGCGCCTCGCCGTGCCGAAAGATTTTTGGCAAATCGAAGGAATTTCCTTCATCGACGAAAACACGTTGCTCATTTCTTCCGAACAGGGCGCGCTTTTCCGCGTTCCCGTAAATGCGTTGCGTCGCAATTCAAAATGAGAGCGTTCCCGTCGAGAAAAAAACATTTTCGACCCGCGGGAACGCTTATACCGAAATTCAAATAAAAACATGGAAAAGAAGATGAAAAATTTTCGCCGAATTTTGTTTTGCGCGGGAGCGTTTGCGGCGCTTTGCGCTTGCAATGACAACGGCGCGGTCGCGGCGGAAACCGTTTCTCCGGCGATGTCGGCGCACGGCGAACCCGCGATGCTCGGCGCGCATGTCGAGAACGGCGCATTGGTCGTCGCTCTCGCCGGAAATCCCACAACGGGCTATGAATGGCACTGCAAAAATGACGGCAACTGCCTGCTCGGCGGCGATTACGAATTTGTCCGAGATTCGGCGGACGGCGATATGCTCGGCGTCGGCGGCGTGTTTGTTTTTCGCTTCACGCCGAAAGCGGCGGGAACGGAAACGCTCCGTTTCAGCTACGCCAGAAGTTGGGAAGACGAAATCGCGGAAAGCGTCGAATACGCCGTGATCGTGAGCGGCACGGAAGGCAACTACACGATCGAGTGCGTGCAAAACTGATTTCGGACGCGACTCCGAGAAAGCGGCAGGCGCGCGCCGCAAATTTGAAATCGCGCGTTCCCGCGCCGCGCGCCGATTTTTAATTTCTAATTCCGCGTTCGCCGCAGTAGAATTTCCCGCCATGCAAACGATTTTTGTTTCGGGAAATGACACGGATGCCGGAAAAACGCACGTGCTCGGGCAAGTCGCGGGAACGCTCGCCGCACGCGGGCTTTCCGTGCAAATCGTGAAATTCGTCGAGACGGGAATGCCGCGCGACGATTCTCCGGGCGACGCCGACCGTGCGCTTGCCGCCGCGCGCGAAATCGCCGCCGGCGCGGGAACGCTCGCCGCGTTTCGCCTCGCGCGCTACACGCAACCGCTCGCGCCCACCGAAGCGGCGCGGCGCGACGGCAAAGTTTTTTCCGTCGAAAAAACCGTCGAAAAACTTCGCGCGCTTCCGGCTTGCGATGTGCGGCTCGTCGAAGGCGCCGGCGGGCTCGGCGTTCCCGTGGACGATGCGGGCGCGGACTGGGCGGACTTTGCGCGGGAACGCGCGGACGCGACGCTCATCATCGTCGAAAACCGGCTCGGCGCGATTTCGCAGGCGCGTTTCCTTGCAACGTATTGCGCGGCGAAAGGCGTTCCCGCGCCGCATTTTTGGCTGAACGAAATTCGCCCGCAAAGCGAAGGCGTGCTCTCCTCAAACGCGCTCGAAATTCCGAAGACGGGCGTTCCCGTTGTCGGACACAGTTCTCCCGACGGAAAATTTTCCGCGGAATCGCTCGACGCGTTGCTTCGCGCGGGAACGCTCGCCGATGCGTCCGTTCATTTGCACAAAAAAACTGCGGGAACGCATTCGACGCGATTTCCTGCGCTCCGCGAAAAACTTTCCGCCGCCGCCGCGCTCGGACGCGAACGCGAAATCATCGCCGTTCCCGCGCGCGCGGATTTCGTCGATCTTTCCGCAAACGATTATCTGAGTCTTGCGCACGATTCCGCCGTAAAAGCGGGCGCGATTCGCGCGGTCGGCACGTGGGGCGCGTCGTCGAGCGCTTCGCCGCTCATCACGGGCTACAAAGGAATTCACGCGGAGTTGGAACGCGAGCTGTGCGATTGGCTCGGTTTTCCTTGCGGGCTGATTTGGAACACGGGCTACGCCGCAAATTGTTGCGTGCTCGGCACGCTCCCGCAGGCGGACGATCGCATTTTCGCCGATCGACTCATTCACAACAGCATGATCGCGGGAATTCTCAAAAGCGGCGCGCGGTTTCAGCGCTATCGCCACAATGATGTCGCGCACCTGCGGGAACTGCTCGAAAAAACGCGCGCGGAAAATTTCGCGGGAACGATTTTTGTCGCCACGGAAACCGTTTTTTCGATGGACGGCGATTATCCCGATCTCGCCGCGATTGCGCGTTTGCGCGACGAATTCGGATTCGTCTGGATCGCGGACGAAGCGCACGCCACGGGCTGGTTCGGGAAAAACGGCGGCGGGCTGATCGACGCGCTCGGGCTTGCGCCGTGCGTGGACGTGCTCGTCGGCACGCTCGGAAAATCGCTCGGCGCGGCGGGCGCGTATACACTTTTTAACGACGAAACATTGCGTCGCTTCCTGATCAATTTCGGCGCGGAATTTATTTTTTCGACGTATCTTCCGCCGGCGGCGGTCGGCGCTGCGCTTGCGGCGGTGCGGCGCGTGCGCGGTTTTTCCGCCGAGGAACGTGCGGCGATGCCGGCGCTTTCGCGGCGTTGGCGCGCGCGTTTGCGCGAAATCGTGCCCGGCGTTCCCGACGGCGATTCGCCCGTGGTGCCCGTTCCCGTCGGCGAAGAAACGGAGACGATGCGCATCGCCGCGCGCTTGCGGGAACGCGGATTTCGCGTCGGCGCAATTCGCCCGCCGACCGTTCCCGCGGGAACGTCGCGCCTGCGCCTTTCGCTCAATCGCACGCTGACCGACGAACAGCTCGCGCACTTCGCGGACGCGCTTGCAGAAGTCCGATAAACCCTCCACCTTCCACCTTACACCATGTTCGTCATTTCAGGTTGGGGCATTGCTCCGGAATCCGTTGCGCCGCTTTTCCCGGCGGGAACGCGCGTGTTTGCGCCGACGCGCGAAAACATCGCCGCACTCGCGGGCGCACCGCGTGTCGCCGGGTATTCGCTCGGCGCGTTTCTCTTGCTCGAAGCCGCCGCGCGCGGAGAATTTTCCGGCGCGGACGTTTCGCTCTTCGCGCCGTTCCTCGCGTTCCCGCGCGAAGCGGGCGCGGGCGGACGCGTCGCCGCAACGCAGGTGAAATTTTTGCGACGCTGGTTGGGGAAAAATCCCGTCGCCGCACTTGCGGATTTTTACGCGCGCGCCGGACTTTCGTTCCCGCCGCCGACGGCATCGGACGCGCTCCCGTATCGCGCGGAAGATTTGGATGCGGGACTGGAAATTCTCGCGACGGCGAAACTCGACGGCGTTCCCGCGAACGCGCGTTCGTGGAAAATTTTTCTCGGCGAAAACGATGCGTTGCTCGATGCCCGCGCCGTCGCCGCAACGTTCCCGGGAAACCCCGTCTGCCTCGTTCCCGCGGGAACGCACGACCTGCAAACGCTCCTCTCGGGAAACGAATAAAAAGGGCGAAGTCCGGGATCGGGAACACGCGAGGCAAGGGAACGTTTTTAGCCCACGGATAAACACGGAGAAACACGGATTATAGCGGAATTTTTACGAAATTCGCGTGTGTTCCCGCAAGGCTTTTGCGGGGGCGTGTGTGATGCCTCACATAAAACGACACCGAAGAAGTGTGCGAGCTCGGAGAATGAATGTGCCGAGCGCAATATCACCGATTTTTTAGCGCGTCAAAAATTTCTGCTGCCCACGCATGAGCGTTCGGACGCTGATATTTTTCGACGAGCCTACCGCATTTCGTTCTGAAAAGCGGATTCCATACGGGAACGTTTCCGGGCGCGACCTCCGCGGAATTGTCGTAAAAATAAGCGCGCTCTGCGAAGCGAGCGACGAGCAGAGCATTGGTGAGAGATTTTGAGTAGCGGCTAACAATTTTTTCAATCGGAACTGCGTGTCCTCCATCTTCCATGCGGGAAACAATACGCGCTGCATTGATTTTCGGATGATCCGTTCCGACAAAAAACATACGGATGAAATAGCCAGCGTGCGCGGCGCGCTTCAAAAAATCAACTTTCTCCGGCGTCGAAAGCACAGTTTCAAATGCAAAATCTGTACGATCCTGCAACAGCTGTTCCCGCAAATTTTCCGCGTAGCGTGCGGCAGAAAGCACAGCGGAGGGATTATTCCAATCGCCGAAGCGTTCCCGCGCGATTTCGTCGGGATTCACGTAGATGCATCCGCGCATCCATTTGTGTCGGAGATCCCGAAATTGCTCCGTGATGGAAGTTTTGCCGGAGCCGTTCGGCCCGGCGATGACGACGAGACGCGGCTTCATAATTTTCCGGCGGCGGCTTCCGAGATGATTTTGTGGAGCATTTTGCGGAAGCGTTCC
>CAVFCB010000077.1:0-8247 GCA_963620895.1 Bacteroidaceae bacterium
CGCGCTCGCCCCACGGTTAGCATCAGTTCGCCCGCTCCGCGGACGTCATCTGTGCTCATCTGTGCCATCTGCGGCAAAAGAAGAAAAGTGGACTGGTTGACTGGAGAACTGGTTGACTGGTGAAGTGCGGTTTTTGCCTACGGCAAAAACTCCCTAAAAAAAATCCGTGTTCCTCCGTGTCCATCCGTGGTTCTTTCAAAAAAACCACGAAGCGCGCAAAGGAACGCAAATTCATTTTCCGTTTTTTCCCGCTTTCCGTTTTCCATTTTTAATTCGCATTCATCAGGCAGTTGTGAGAATCTTCCCGAAATCCTGTCATGGAAGACGTTTCAGAAGAAAACGAAGCGACGACGCCCGCGTGGAAGCACTGGCTCGCAAACGGCGTGGGCGTGGTGTGTCTGCTTTCGGCGCTGACGATGCTGACGACGATTGTCGGCTGGAACGTTCCCGAAGATCAGGAAGCGTGGCTCGAAGCGGGAACGCGCGGCACGGCGGCGTTATTTTTCTTTTACGAACTGTTGCGGATGATTTTTCGGCAAGGTTCGATTTGGCAACGTTTCGCGAAACTCCGCTTCGGGTGTCTGCCGGTTCTGCTTACCGTGGTGATGGCGGTCGCTTATACGCCGTTGCACGGAAAGCTCGCGGAAGCGTTCCCGAAAGTTTCGCCGCACACGCTCGCCATCGCGTATTTCGCCGTGCTGAACGCGCTGATTTTGTGGACGCTGGTGTTGCGCGGCATTCGTTTCCGAAAAACGTTTTTGAAAGGATTGCCGCTGACTCCCGGACGCGTGTTCATCCTGAGCTTCATCTTTCTCGTCGTCGCGGGAACGCTTCTGCTGAAAACGCCGAACGCGAGCGTTTCCGGAATTTCGTGGTGCGATGCGCTTTTTCTTTCGACGAGCGCGGTTTGCGTGACGGGGCTTTCGCCTTTCGACATTGCGTTGGGACTGACGTTTCACGGGCAATGCATCGTGCTGATTCTGTTGCAGCTCGGCGGGCTCGGCGTCATGTCCATCACGTATTTTTTCGCTTACTTTTTTGCGGGCGGGCTTTCGCTGAAAAACCGTTTTGATTTTCAGGATCTTTTCAGTGAAAACAACATCGGGCAAATCGGCACGGTGCTCGCGGTAATCGTCGGTTTCACCCTTGCGGCGGAAGCCGCCGGCGCGATGCTCATCTATTTTTCCTCGGCGGATTTGCTCGGCGCAACGGAGCGCCCGATTTTTTTCGCGGTGTTTCACTCGATTTCCGCATTCTGCAACGCCGGGCTTTCCTGCGTTCCCGGCGCAATGACGGATCCGCGACTGAGCGGGAACATGGCGATGATTTCTTCGGTTTTCATGATGAGCCTCATCGGCGGACTCGGCTTTCCCGTCATTAAAAATTTCTGGATGTTTTTCACGGACAAATTGCGCGCGCGGCTTCGAAAAAAGAGCGTCGAACGCGTTCCCGTGAGACTCACGACGCATACGAAAATCGTGCTCGCCGCCACGTTCGGACTTTTCGTGTTCGGCTTCGTTTCGTTTTTCCTGCTGGATCGGACGGGCGGAGCGGAGTCGCTGCGCCGCGCGTTTTTCCTCGCGGGAACGTCGCGAACCGCAGGATTTGACATCGCGACGACGGGCGCGCTCTCGTCTGCGGCAAAAATGTTGCTCATGGCGTTGATGTTCATCGGCGGAAGTCCTTTTTCCACGGCGGGCGGCATCAAGACGACAACATTCGTCGTCGCTCTGCTTTCGTTGCGGCAATTCGTGCTCGGTCGCCGGGATCTCGAAGTTTTCGGGCGGCGGCTCAACAGCGACATCGCCAATCAGGCGTTGGCGATTGTGTTGGTGGGCATGATTATGGTCTTTGTCGTCGCGACGACGCTCTGCGCGATGCACCCGAATATTCCGTTTGAAAATCTGCTCTTTGAAGCGGTTTCCGCATTCGGCACGGTCGGGCTTTCCTGCGGCGTGACCTCGCAGCTCGGCGATCCCGCGAAATACGTGGTCGCGGCGGCGATGTTCATCGGGCGAATCGGAGTGCTTCTCTTCATCACCTCGTTCCTGCCGCGCCGCCGAACAACGGTTTCCGCGCGTCTGCCCGAAACTTCCATCGTCCTTTCCTGAAACGTTCCCGCCGCCATGATTTCCGTTGATCTGATATCGTTTGCCGCGATTTTGCTTTCCTGCGCAATCGCCCTCGGACTGATTGTCTGGGGCTACTACGACCGCCGCGAACGCCTGCTGAACGACCACCGCCGCCACCTCACGGTTTTCCACTGCATCCGTTGCGGAAAAGTGTATTCCCGTTCCCGCCGACGCGAAATTTCCGTCTGCCCGCATTGCGGATTCAAGAACACGCGCCTGAAATTCTGAGAAGGTGAGGAGTCGAAAAATTTCTACCGGAAGTAATAGAAGTTTTTTAAGGGCTTTTGTTTTTTATCCACGAATTTCAAGGATTTCACGAATTTTTTGTCTTCGTGGTTCAAAACCAAGAAAAAAAATCCGTGTTTCTCGGTGTTTATCCGTGGGCTAAGCCGTTCTCGAGGGAACGCCGGCTTTCGGATTCTCCCGTTGCGATGCGATTTCCAATTTCAATTTGCCCGACACCGCGCAGAACGTTTTAATCGGACGAATTATGGAAATTTGGTTCAACCCGGCAAAAGAATTGGATGCGCTCCTGCGGAAAGTCGCGGGAACGACCGACGGTTTCACGAAGGATTTTTCTCCGGAAATGCGCCCCGCCGATCCTCGTTTCGGCGATTATCAGGCGAACGGCGTTCTCGCCGAGGCGAAACGCGCGAAAGCGAACCCGCGCGCGCTTGCGGGAACGCTGGTCGATGCGCTCAAAAATTCCGGCGAGCTCGACGATGCGTTTGTCGAAGTCTCAATCGCCGGTCCGGGCTTCATCAATTTTCGGCTCAAGCCGGCGTTTCTCGCGCAGTGGCTCGTTCGTTACCGCGGCGCGGAAGATCTGCACGCTTCCGCCGAATCCGCATACCGCGGAAAAAAAGTCGTCATCGACTACCCGTCGGCAAATACGGCGAAACAGATGCACGTGGGGCATCTGCGCATCATGGACATCGGCGAATCCATCGCGCGGTTGCTCGCGTTTTGCGGCGCCGATCTCGTTCGCGACAATCATATCGGCGACTGGGGAACGAATTTCGGCGTGCTCATTTTCGAAATCAAACGAAAAAATTTCGCGTTCCCGGAAGACGACGAAACCGCGCTCGAACAGCTCGAAGAACTCTACAAATCCGGAAGCGCATACACGAAAGAAAATCCGGAAGCGCTCGACGCCGCGCGCGCGGAACTCGTCAAGCTCCAACAAGGCGATCCCGCGAATCTTGCGCTCTGGGAACGCATCGTGCGCGTCTCCAACGCCGCCTGCGAAAAACTTTACGCCGTGTTCGGCGTGAAACCCGACGTCACGCTCGGTGAAAGTTTTTATCGCGACAAAGTCGGGCGCATTTACAAGGAACTGACCGAATGCGGGATCGCCGAGGAAGACGACGGCGCGCTCATCGTTTGGAACGACGACGATCCGCGCTACTCGCGCCACAACGAAAACGCCGCGCCTTTCATCGTGCGAAAAAAAGACGGCGGTTCCAACTACGCTTCGACCGACCTTGCGACGCTGCTCTACCGCGTCGAACATTTTCACGCGGACGAAATCGTTTACGTCACCGACGACCGCCAATGCGACCATTTCCGCATGCTTTTTCTCACGGCGGCGCGTTGGTTCAAATGCAAAGGCTACGCGCTCCCGTCGTTGCGCCACGTTTCCTTCGGAAAAATTCTCGGCGGGAACGGCAAACCGCTGAAAACGAAGGAAGGCGGCACGATTCGCCTGAAAGCGCTCGTCGCCGAAGCCGTCGAACGCGCCTTTGCCATCGTTTCCGAAAAAAATCCGGACTTGGACGAAGCCGAACGCCGCAAAATCGCGGAAACGATCGGCGTCGCCGCGATTCGCTACGTCGATCTGATGTCGAACCGCACGAGCGACTACATGTTCGCGTGGGAACGCCTGCTCGCTTTCGAAGGCAACACCGCGCCCTACCTGCTTTACGCGGTCGCGCGCATCCGCAGCGTTTTCCGCAAGGCGGGAACGACGCTCGAAGAAGCTTCCGCCGGGAACGATGCGCTCGTTCCCGCGACGCCCGCCGAAATCGCGCTCGCGAAAAAGCTTCTCGGATTTTCCTCCGCCGTGCAAATCGCCTGCGAAGAGCTGAAACCGCACCACATTTGCAGCTACCTCTTCGAGCTCGCGGGAGCGTTTTCTTCGTTCTACAACGCGGACAAAGTCATGACGGACGATCCCGCCGTGCGCGCGTTGCGTCTGCGGCTTTGCGCCCGCACCTGCACGATTCTCGAAACCGGTCTGCGTCTGCTCGGCATCGAACCGCTCGAACGCATGTGAGCGCTGCGCGAAACGCGCGAAAAAAAAAGGCGTTCCCGCGCACGGGAACGCCTTTTTTTCATCAACCGACCTCGAAATCGGAATTTTCGTTTTTGGTCGGTTTTTTGATGAGCTTGCGCTTGGCGGAAGGCTTTTTTTCCGCTTTCGGTTTTGCCTCGCGCGGCGGGAACTCCCACGCGAGTTTTCCGCTCGAACGCAACACGAGAAACGCATCGAATTTGCGTTTCGTCTTGTTTGACGTGAAGCCTTTGAGCAAATCCGTTTTTTTGTCGCGCAGAAGTTTTTCGACCTGCTCGCGCGGAATTTCCAATCCGAGCAGTTTTTTCTTCATCGAAAACGGCTGAAGTTTTTTCGCTTCTTTGGGCAATTCCGCTGGATTGGTCGCGTAGCCGTTCGGCGTTTCATACACCTTGCACTGCGTGACGGGATCGACGCCGACAACGGGCGCGACGGAGAAATCAACCGGCGCGGAATTTTCCTCTTCGCCCTCGCGCGGCGGGAACACGAACGTCGTCCGCAGAAGCCCGCTTTCGTTTTTCTCGAGACGAAGCGTTGCCGTGAAATTTTTCCCGAAACGGGATTTGAAATCCGAGAACGGTCCGATTTCGCGCTTTTCGAGCAAAGTCGCAAGCTCTTCGGGCGTGATGTTGTGCCCGCTCGCGTTTTTATACACGGCGAGCGCGGGAAATTCGCGACCGTTCCCGACCTTGACGTCGTCCTGCGAGCGGAACATGCGGTAATTTTCGATCAGCGGCAACCCGTCGGTCGGCGAAATGACGGCGGTTTCCGTCCACTGATCGTCGCTCCCGCCGCTGTTCACGCCGTCCACGATTTGGCGCGTGAGCGCGACGATTCCCTGCATAAATTCCTTGCGGGAAAGTTTTCCTTCGGAAACTTGGCGCAGTTTGTATTCCCAATCGCCGGTCATCGCCGGGCTGGTCAAATAGTCCACGCCGGCGACTTTGAGAAACGCGACGAGCTGCTCCGCCTTGACGGTCGGCACGAGCTCGCGGTTGGCGCGTTCGATGTATTTTGTGCGAATGAGGTGGTCGATGATGCCGGCGCGCGTGGCGGGCGTGCCGAGTCCGCGTTCTTTCATCGCTTCGGCGAGTTCTTCGTCCTCGACGAATTTTCCCGCGCTTTCCATTGCGGCGAGCAACGTGGCTTCGGTGTAGCGGGCGGGCGGCTTTGTCGCTTCTTCCTGCAACTGCAATTCGTTGACGTTTGCGTTCCCGCCGTCGGCTTCGCTCAGCGGCGGGAGCGCGTCCTCGGGAGCGCCTTCGTCCTTGCCGTAAACTTCTTTCCAACCCGGCGTGACGAGCACTTTTCCTTCGGTTTTGAATCGGTGCGTTCCCGCGAGCTCGGTGATGCGCGTCGTCACGTCAAATTCCGCCGGCGGATAAAACACGGCGATGAAACGGCGAACGACCATTTCGTAAATTTTCGCTTCGTCCGGCGGGAGCGGGCTCGCGGGCGGCTGATCCGTGGGAATGATCGCGAAGTGGTCGCTCACTTCCGCGTTGTTGAAAATCCGTCGGTTCGGGCGCACCCAACCGTTTTTTGCGGCGCGCGCGGCGAACGCGCCGAAAGGCGTGGAATCAAGCGCGTTCAGCGTGCGAATGCAGGTCGGAATGTAGTCCTCCGGCAACGCGCGGGAATCCGTGCGCGGATACGTCGTCGCTTTGTATTTTTCATAAAGCGCCTGCGCAATCTGCAAAGTCTTGGTCGCGGGGAAACCGAAACGCTTGTTCGCCTCGCGTTGAAGCGTCGTCAGATCGTAAAGGCGCTGACAAATCTCCGTCGTGCGCTTTTTTTCTTCGGAAACCGTTCCCGTCGGACACGCCCGGCACTCGGCGAGCACGCGCTCGGCAGCCGCCTTATCCCAAATGCGATCGGCGCGGTCGTCCGCATTTTCCGGCGTTTCGCCTTTTGCGGGCTTTTTGTAATCGGGGCGCTGATACAAACCCTCATACGTTCCCGCGGCGATGCCGAATTCCGCCGCGAGCCGCCAATATCCTTTCGGCGTAAAATTGCGAATGTCGAGCTCGCGTTGCACGATGAGCGAGAGCGTCGGCGTCTGCACGCGCCCGACGGTTGCGACCTGCCCCGTTCTCGCCGGCGAGGTGCGAAGCGTTACCGCGCGCGTTCCGTTCATGCCGATGAGCCAGTCGGATTCCGAGCGGCAACGCGCCGCCGCGCACAAATTCGCCATTTCCGAACCGTCGCGCAAATGCTTTACGCCTTCGCGAATCGCCGACGGCGTCATACTCGTCAGCCAAAGCCGCTTCACGGGCAATTTGCTTCCCGCGAGCTCGTAAATGTAGGCGAAAATGAGCTCGCCCTCGCGCCCGGCATCGCAACCGTTGACCACGGTTCCGACATCTTTCCGCGCCATCAGTTTTTTCAGTTTGAGAAACTGATCCTTGGCGCCTTTTTCCTTGGACGGTTTGATTTTGAAACTCGCGGGAACGATGGGAAGCGTCTTTCTCGACCAGCGTTTGAATTTCGGATCGTAGTCTTCCGGCTCGCACAATTCGACGAGATGCCCCACCGCAGACGAAATCACAAACTCGTCGTTCTCGAAAACGTCTCCCTTCGCGGGCACTTTCACGACCTTCGCAATGTCTTTCGCAACGGAAGGTTTCTCGGCAATTATCAATGTCTTCATTATGAATGTCCGTTGCGTTTTGAATTTTTACGACGCGCTTGGCAAGAATAATTTCTCGCGCGGGATTTTCAAACGCCGCGCGCGCCGAGAAAAAATCGTCGCGGGAACGCCCGCAATTCAAAATTGCGTTCCCGTGCGGCAAATGCTCTAATCTCCCTTTTCCCATTTTCAATTTCGCTCAAACTTAAAAAAATCAACCGCATGAGACATTTTCTGAAAGAAACCGATCTGAGCGTCGAAGAAGCGGCGCAAGTTTTCGAACTCGCCGCCGCGCTCAAAGCCGGACGCGGGAACGCCGATGCGCCCGTGCCGCTCGCCGGGAAATCGTGGGGACTCCTTTTCTTCAAAAAATCCACCCGCACGCGCGTCTCGTTTCAGGTCGGCGTGAGCGAGCTCGGCGGCAATCCCGTCATGCTCAACGCCGACGACATGCAGCTTTCCCGCGGCGAAACGCCCGAAGACACCGCGCGCGTGCTCTCGCGCTATCTGCACGGCATGGTGATTCGTTGCCACGAACACTCGCTGCTCGAAACGTTCGTGAAATGCGGCACGATTCCCGTCGTCAACGCGCTCTCGGATTTTCTCCACCCGTGCCAATTCTACACGGACATGTTCACGCTCGCCGAACGTTGGAGCCGCGGCGACCCGAAAAAAATGGGCGAATGCCTGCGCGGACGAAAAATCGTTTTCATCGGCGACACGGCGTGCAACATGGGCAACACGTTCGCGCTCGGCTGCGTGCATCTGGGCATGGAAGTCGTGCTCTGCGGTCCCGCCGGCTACGAGCCGCACCCGGAGCTTTACGCGCAATTCAAGGCTGACGGATTGAAACCGAATTTCACGTTCACGACCGATCCCGAAATCGCCGCCAAGGACGCCGACGTGCTCTACACCGATGTTTGGGTGAGCATGGGCATGGAGGACGAAAAAGAACGCCGCCTGCGCGAATTCCGTCCGTATCAGGTCAACGAACACCTGATGTCGCTCGCGAAAAAAGACGCATATTTCATGCACTGCCTTCCCGCGCACATCGGCGAAGAAGTTTCCGAGGGCGTGCTCAACGGCCCGCGAAGCATCATTTTCGACGAAGCCGAAAATCGCCTCCACACGCAAAAGGCAATTCTCGCATTCCTCGCCCGCGAAAACGCGTAATTCGCGTTCCCGCGGGAACG
>CAVFCB010000078.1:0-8229 GCA_963620895.1 Bacteroidaceae bacterium
AGTCGCACGCACGCACAAATAGTGGCAACAAAAAAATGGACGCAACCTCCCTTACATTTAAGTTAGGCGCGGTTCTGACCGCAGGCTGGATTGAGGCGTTTTCTCGTGCGGGGAAAGACGCCGGAGGTTTGTCGCGTGCATTCGACAAAATCGGCGCGAAAAAATTTTCATTCAACGGAATCGACAATGCGGAATCCGACCTGAAAAAAGCGAAAACCGAGCTTGAAAATTTTCAAAAAAAGCTTGGGGACAAAAAACCGACCGCCGATCAGGAACGCGAGCTGAACCGTCTGAAAAAGAACGTCGAAGACGCCGGAAAAAAATTCGACAAGGCAAATCAGAAAGTCTCCGACTGGAAAAAAAATCTGCACAAAAATTTTGTCGATGTCGATGCGGCGATGCGTCTTGTAAAGCGCAATGATGCGCTCGTCGCGCTTTCGTCTCAGCTCGACAAGGTCAAAGAACGCGGCGGCGCGGTATTTGATAAGCTTAAATCAATCTCGCTCGGATTTTCTGCGCTCGCCGGCGGAGTTGTCGCGGCAACGGCATCTGTCTCAAATTGGGGGACGTCGATGGCGCAGGCGGCGCAACGCCTGAACATGTTCGATGCGGCGGGAACGGCGAACGTGGAGCAACTCCAGCGCATGCAGTGGGCGGCAACGCGTGCAAACATCGGGAACGAGGAATTTGTAGCGACGCTCGACAACATGACGCGCGTCATCGGGCAGGCGGCGATTCAGGGCGGCGAGACGGCAAAGGCGTTCGAGCGACTTGGGCTTTCTTCGAAAGCGCTTTCGCAAATGGGCGCGGACAGGCAGTTCGAGCTCATCGTGAAGAAGCTCGAAGGCGTGAAAAACGCGAGTGAGCGCGCACGCATTGCACAGCAGATTTGGGGAAGCGGTGCAATCGGCATGCAGAATCTCATCTCTCGCGGCTGGAACACCATCGCCGCGGACATGGACGAGGCGACGAATTACATCGTGCGCGGGAACGCGAATATCGTGAAATCTTCCGGCGAGTGGGATGCGTCCATGAACAAACTTCGCGTGACGTGGCAAAGTGTGTTTCGCGGCGCGATTCTCTCCGTCATGCCGACCGTTACGGAAACGATGAATCGTCTGCGCGATGTCATCGCCTCGAACCGCGAAAAGTTTGCGGAGTTCGTTGACACAATCGCGTCGAAAGTCGTTCCGATTGTGTCGTGGCTTTCCGGGAACATGGACACGCTTGCAAGCATCGCTCAAAAGGCGATTGTCGTGTTTTCCACATGGAAACTCGTGAAGCTTAGCGCTGACATCATCGCATTAGGAATTTCTGTTTTCAGTGCGGCGAAGTCTGTTGCAACGTTTGTTTCTTCGTTGAATTTTGCGGCGATTGCGCAAAAAGCGGTTGCCGCGGCGACATTGGTTTGGAGTGGCATTACTAAAGCGATGACCGTGGCGCAGTGGGCGTTGAACGTTGCGCTGAACGCGAATCCGATCGGGCTTGTCGTGCTCGCGGTTGCGGCGCTTGCGGCGGCGGCGTATGCCGTTATTTCAAACTGGGAGGCGATTGCTGAGTTTTTCTCCGGCGTGTGGGACGGTATCGCTTCCGGGTGCAAAAAAGCGTGGGACTGGATGAGCGGAATTTTTTCGCGGGCGAAAAATGCGGTGTATGCCGTTGCCGGTGCAATCAAAGACGCGTTTGCCGATGCGTGGAATTGGGTGAAGACAACGCTTTGGGGATGGATTGAGAACAGCAAGGTGTACAAGTTTTTCAAGTGGGTGCAGAGCAAGTTTTCCGGCGGGAACGACGATGAGCCTGCGGAATCCGCCGCCGCTCACGCCCTGCCGATTTCCGGTGCGGAGTTGGAAACGATGAGCCGCGATGCCGTTGCTCGCACGAACTCCGTGCGCACGGACGCGCGCACGTTCAACACGAACGCGAATATTTCAATCATTCAACAACCGGGAGAGGATTCCGACCAGCTCGCGCAACGCGTTTCCGCACGTCTTGCAGACAGCTACGGGAACATCGCCGCTGCCGCGATCTGACAACTTTTAACCGTTAAGTGAAAAACTTAAAAGTTCCTCGCCGCATTCCGCCTCGAATATTTCTGATTTTCGGCAATAAAAAGCGGACACGAGCGGGAACGCGTTGCGCGAGAAATTGCGGTAATCTTTCGGCACCATGCCACCCGAGCCGAATATTTACGAACTGAACGCAAATCTGAAGAACCTCTCCGACAAGGTCGGACAACTCTCCGCGGCAGAGGAAAAACATGCTTCAATCCAGATTGAGCTTCTCACGAAGCTTGCCGAGCAGAAAAAAGTCTCGGACTACGTGTTTTTCCGTCTTTCCGCGTTGGAGGAATCGAACAAAAAGACGTCGGCGTTTTTCTTCAAATGCACGGGCGGTCTCGCCGTCATTGCTCCGTTCGCCGGTTGGCTTCTCACGAAAATTTTTTAACACGCAACCATGCTCAAACCTGAGAAAAGAAACACTTTCCTGCGCCGCGAGCCGCTGTTCCCGACGCGTGTTGTCGGCGGCGAGCTTCTCCAATGCTCGGTTCCTGCGACCGGGGATTCGTCGCAAAGTTGCGAAGTCGTGTTTCGTGCGCTTGGAATGACGGAGCCGCTTGCACGCGTTTCCGCAACGCGCGATGGCGCCGTGTGGAAAATCGCGGCGGCAACGGAGGGCTGGGCGCCTGCGAACGCGTCGGTTTTTTGGGAAATCTGGGAAGTGTTCGCGTCAGGGTATCACACACTTCTGGAACACGGGAGCTTTACGTTTACGGTGAGCGCGGGACGTGCGGGAGCGGCGTTTGACCCGCGCACGGTTGCGCAGAAAACCGTTGCCATGCTTGAGAAAGCGCTTTCCGGCTCCGCAGATCCGACGGTGAAGAGCTACCAGATCAACAATCGCAGGATTGACCGCTATTCAGCAACGGAGCTTCTCGACCTGCTCAAATATTGGCGTAAGCGCGTCGCCGCCGAAAGCGGCGTGCCGCAAGATGTGAAATTTTGTTTGTGAAGGCAAATTAAAACGCCATGAATTTTCTTAAATCCATAAAATCAGTATTAAACCGCAGGGACGTTCCCGCAACGGAGCGTCCCCGCGGGCAAAAATTTCGTATGCCGCAACGCGGTGCGCCGGTCAGCGCCCGAGGCTATTTTTCCGCTGCCGATACCGGGCGTTTTTCAAAAACATGGAGCTCTGCTCACCTGCCGATTGACCGCGCAATCACTCAGGACTGGGAAACGCTGTCGGCACGTGCGCAAGATGCCGTGTTGAACAACGCACACGCGGCGAGCTTCGCCAAAATGGCGCGCGACAACATCGCAGGTCCGCACGGATTCATTCTCCAACCGCAGATTACCGACGAGAACGGCGCGCCGGACAAAGCCGCGAACACCGCCGTATTCGATGCGTGGGAAAAGTGGTGCGCGCCGGTGAACGCGAGCGTGAGCGGGCGGGATTCTTTCGCGGAACTCTGTTCCCTCGCGGTTGCTTCGTGGACGGTTTACGGCGAGGCGGTCTTTCTTATCCGCCGCGGCAAGGATGTATCGCCGTGGGGATTTGCCTTACAGAACATCGACCCGCGCCGCATTTGGGTCGGGCTGAACACGGAACTGCGCGACGGGAGATTTATCAAGAACGGGATTGAGTTCGACGCGCTCGGACGTCCGCTCGCATACCACTTTCGCAAGCCGCTTTCGCCGGTGGAAAACGGCACGTTCACGTTTTCTGATTTTGACCGCGTTCCCGCGCGCGACGTCGTCCACGTTTTCCGGCGGGATTTGCCCGGACAGGTAAGAGGAATTTCACCGCTATCGACGGTGCTCTCCGACATCCACCACTCGGACAATCTTGACCGTTCGATGCTCACGCGTGCGAACATCGCAAGCAACACGCTCGGCTTTGTCTCCAACGCCGATGCCGAGCCGACCTCCGAGTTTACTGAGCGCGACAGCGAGGCGGGAACTCTCATCGATTTGGGCAACAATGAGTTTATACAAAGCGGCATCGATTATCCGGATTCGTCTTATGACGTTTTTCAAAAAGCGATTCTGCGGCGCATTGCGAGCGGACTCGGTGTGAGCTACAACAACCTTGCCGCTGATTTAACCTCGGTGAATTTTTCGTCGATTCGGCAAGGTTTGCTCAACGAGCGCGCCGCGTGGGAGGGGTGGCAATCGACGTTCATCTCGCAGTTTGCGCAACCGGTTTTTCGTGCATGGCTCGAATGGTCGCTTCTGACCGGGAAAATCCTTTCAGCAAAAGGGAATGCGCTCCCTGCGGAAAAGCTTGAAAAATTTGCCGAGGTGAAATTCGTCGGGCGCCGCTGGACGTGGATTGATCCCGTCTCGGACATGACCGCCGCGGAGAAGGCGCTGGCGATGAAAATCAAGTCGCGTTCAAAAATCATTCGCGAACTCGGCGGGGATCCGTGGACGGAATGGTCGGAAATTTCCGAAGAAAACGCCGAAATGGAAGCACTCGGGCTGGATCCGCAATTCGTTCCCGCCGGTGCGACAAACGTTCCCGCGCAAGCGGAAGAAAAAGCAGAGAGTTAAACATTAAAAATAAGTAAAAAAATGAAAAAGAACTCAAAAACGGTGCGGATCGCGAGCGCGTCAGCGATGGCGTTATTGCTTTCCGGATGTGTAACGAACCCGCAGACGGGCGCGGTTGAGCTTTTCGGCGTCATTCCCGTGGATTCGGCGCTCGACGTCGCGGAAGCGACGGCGAATGCCGCATCGGAGTCCGGCGGACTGCTCGGCGTTGTCGGAGTCGCCGCGGGAGCGCTTTTCGGAATTTGGCGACGTGCCAAGGAAAAGAACGCGCTGAAAACTGCGCAGGCGATAGCCGATGGCACAAGCGCAGTTTTGGAAAAACTCGACGCCGCAGGAACGGACACCGACGGGAGCACGCACGGATTCACGCGCGATGAGGCGATTGAGCTACTCAAAAAAATCCAGAACGATGCCGGCGTGCGCGACTCCGTGAAAAAACTTCTGCAAACCCACCACGTATGACGGGAATGAACCGATATACAGGCAAGAAGCTCACCGCCGATGCGCACATGCGACAAAGCGTTGCCGACTTGCTGACGACATCGTTCCGTTCCCGCGTCATGCGCGCCGCTTACGGGAGCGACATTTACGACCTTGTCGATGCGCCGATTTCTTCGGAAACGACGGCTCGGCTTACCGCCGCAATTGTCGAAGCCCTTGCGAAGTGGGAGCCGCGCCTGAAAGTCGTTGCCTGCAAACCGGTTCGCCTTACCGATCCCGCCGCGGGGAAAATCCGCATTGCGCTCACGCTGAAAAATACGGAGACCGACGCCGCTGCAACCGAGGAAATCATTATTTAAGACAACCATCAGCTCCACCTTTCAATGATTGATTTTTCAAAAATTCCCGTTCCGGACATCGTCGAAGCCTTGGATTTCGAGGGCGTTCTTGCGGACATCGTTGCAGATTTTCGCACGCGCTTTCCGGAGTTTGATGCACTTGTCGAAAGCGACCCGGCAATCAAGCTCATGGAGGCGTTCGCTTACCGCGAAACACTGCTTCGCGCACGCATCAACGATGCCGCCCGCGCGTGTATGATTGCAAGTGCGACGGGCGCGGACTTGGACAACATCGCGGCGAATTTCGGCGTTGCGCGAAAGACCGACGAGAGCGATGCCGACTTGCGTGCCCGCACGATTCTTGCGATTGAGGCGAGCGCGACCGCAGGAAGCCGCAACGCCTACACGTACCACGCGATGAGTGTTGATGGCACGGAGGATGTTTCCGTCACTTCACCCACGCCGGGCTTGGTGCATGTGCACGTCCTTGCGAAAGAGAGCGTTGCGGATGAATCCGCGCTCTGCGCAAGCGTTGCCGCGGTGCTGAACGCGGAGACCGTGCGCCCGCTGACGGACACGGTGGAAGTCTATCCGGCAATTAAAAACGAGTTTGCGATTGCGGGAACGCTGATTGTTGACGGCTCGCTTGACGTGGAGCTTGTCGCCGCCAACGCCCATGCCGCGCTCGAAGAATTTGTCCGCAGTCGGAAACGCCTCGGGCAAAGCATTTCACTTACGGCACTTTCGGCGGCGGCGTTTGTCGAAGGCGTGCTCGATTTCCGCATGACTTCTCCGATGGCGGAGATTACGTGCGATGCGGCGCGCGTTCCCGTGTGCACGGGAATTTCCGTCACCTCCGAGGTTTCTCACGGCAACGCGCAAGGCAACTGTAATCATTGAAGGCTCTCCGCTTATGAAATCCATTCTTCCGAACAACTCGACGGACTTGGAACTCGCGCTTGAAGAAGTTTCGGCGCGCCGCTTGGAGCGCGTAGAGCTTTCCGGGCTTTCGTCGATGTTCAACATTGATTCCTGCCCGGCAATCATTCTGCCGTGGCTGGCGCATCAATTCGGCGTCACGGAATGGAATACGGAGTGGAGCGAGGCGCGTCAGCGTGCATTTATCCGCGCGACGATTGAGTCGCAGCGTTATCGCGGAACAATCGCCGCAGTGAATCTTCCGCTCGGCACACTCGGCTACAATGTCGAAATCGTCGAATACGCGGGAACGTTCACGTTTGACATTCTGATCGACACTGAGGGGCGCGAGCTGACGGAGGCTGATTTTTCCGAAATTACGCGCATCGTGTTCACGCAGAAAAACGTGCGTTCCCACCTCGGGAGCGTAAAAGCGAGCATTGCAAAGACTGCGCAGAGAGTTAACACCTTTGCCGTGATGCTCCCGGATTTTGTCGATGACACCGTCGGCGAGCCCGTTGAAACACTTTCCGCCGCAGAGCGCTTTCTTGCGGCAAGTGAACACTTTTTGAAAATCCGTAAACGCTAATCTTTCCACCTTACACCATCCATGGATTCAAACTACAAAGTCATCATCACTGCCCGCGGGCGTCAAAAGCTTGCGTCCGCCTTAGCCGCGGGAACAACGGTGAAACTCAAAGAAATTGCGCTCGGCGACGGCAACGGCAAGCCCGTTGAGCCCTCTGATACGCAGACTGCGCTGGTGCGCGAAGTCTATCGCGGCGAAATGCTTTCGTGTGCGCCGCTTGCGAGTGCGCCGGAAAACATTGTCTGCGTCATGGCGATTCCCGCGAGCGTCGGCGGTTGGTCTGTGCGCGAAGTCGGCATTTTTGATACGGACGGTGCGCTGTTTGCCGTCGGCAACATTGCCGAGGCTTACAAACCCGCGCCGAGCGAGGGCGCAAGCCGCGAAATGCTTCTGCGGTGCGTAATCGGCATCGGCACGACGGACGCCGTGGAGTTGGTGACGGATCCCACGCAGGTGATTGCGACTCAGGAATACGTCAAAAACGCAATCGACGAAATGGTGCACGGCATCGGCGAGCTTGGCGATGAGTTGCGCGAGTGGGCGAAGCTCATCGGAAAATACAAGTATGTCGTTCTTACGCGGGAGGAGTACAACAGGTTGTCGAACGCGGGGACGGTTGAGGAGGATGTGATTTACTTTGTCAAAGGCACGCAGGGGTTGGAGGAGATTCGCGAGGAGCTACTTAAAGCGATTGAGGAGTTGCGCATAGTTGTTACGTCGCTGAGCACGAAGCAGACTTCGGATGTTGCGGAGCTGACGGAGAAGATTTCTGCGATTTCAACGGCGCTGGACAAGCTTACGGACAAGGTGGCGAAGCTGGATCCGTCGCTTTCGGATGAGGTGTCGACTTTGCAGGACGAGGTTGAGCGGAAGATTGCGGAGGTGCAGGCGAAGGCGGAAGCCAACAGCGAGAGTATAGAAACGTTGGCGACGAGCGTGAACGGAATCATTGCGTATGTTAACGGAAGGCTGAGCGGAGTTGAGACCCGGCTGGCGGATAACCTCACGGCGATTGCGGAGAAGGCGGCGTCGGAAGCGGTTGCGGCGGAAGCGGAAGACCGAACGGAAGCGGACACGATTTTGCAGGGCTCGGTGACGCGGCTGTCGAACACGACGACGGATCACGAGACGCGCATCAAGGCGAACGAAGACGCGATTGCGTTGCTGACGAGCGGGGATTCTGACTGGGAGCACGGGCTGATAACCTCGATTGCGGAGGTGGGCACGAACCTGAACACGCACAAATCGACGGTGGCGAGCAACACGGTGCTTGGGCACATTCGCGTCGGCGGGAACGGCATCGGGATTTCGGGCGCGGTTCTGAATATGAAAATTCGTTCGCAGTATTCGGGCTTGGAATTTGACAACAAGGCGGTGTATGTGAATT
>CAVFCB010000079.1:0-8217 GCA_963620895.1 Bacteroidaceae bacterium
TTGCTCGCGTCAAACAAGCGTTGCAGGAACTCCTCGGACTTTAGAATCGGGCGGCTTGTCAATTGTTTTTTGAAAAAAAAACAATAAAAAATGAAAGTTTTTCCTCACATCGGCGGCGATGTGGGATAGCCGAGATTTCCGGTGTGCGTGTGCGTGTTCATGACGATTCCCGCGAGGGTGAGAACGCCCGTGATCTCCGCGTTCCCTTCGATTTTCGCGTTTTTGCTCACGCTCAAATTTCCTCCGATTGAGACGTTCCCGCTGATGTCCGTTTCCGGCGTGTCGAGCGCGATGCTTTCGCTCGCTTCGAGTTTCGCCGTCTTGCAATGCGCGACGACGCTGTCGGCGGTCAGCTCCGCCGTGCTTTCGGAAGGCAAAACGGCTTTGAGCGTGTGCACATCGGTGTCGTAGTCGAGGCGTGCTCCGTCGGAAAAAACGTGCGCGAAAACGTTCCCGCGGTTGTCCGGCGCAGGGAAATTTTTTGAGTAAATTCCGCTGAGAAACACGCCGCCTGAAAACTCAGCACCGTTCGGCAAAAAGACAATCACCTGTTCGCCGACTTCCGGCGGTGTCCACGCGGAGTTTGCGCCGGCTTTTGCGGAAAACCACGGGATCAGCGGAGTGCGCACGCCGGGACAAATCTCGATGCGTGCCCGTGCCGCGTCAAAATCAATTTCGGCGACGGTGCCCCACACGATTTTCTGCGCACTCGCGCGTTCCAACTTTTCCACGCGCTGCATGAGCGCGAGCAAAATTTCTTCAAGCGTCATTGGATGCCTTTCTCAAGATTTGTCCGTTCCCGCACCGTCGCGAAAAAGCGGCACCTCGCCGGGTTCGTGAATGTTTGTGCCGAGGAAGCCGCGCTGTGTCCAGCTGACGCGCACGGCGGAAACGGCACTCGCATTGTTCCAGCCTCCGGCATTGTCTCCGCCGAAGGAAATCGTCTCCGGGAACGCACCTTCAACGCTCGGAGAATCCACGGGAACGTCGAACCGCTTTCCGGGAGTAAGAAATGCGAGCAACCGCGCGGCGAGTGCAAACGCCGTCTTGCGAGCGTGGGCATCATCGACAGCATCAGTGATAAAATACGCGTCCCAGTGAAACGCGACCGCCGCTTGCTCCGTGCCTACGTCAGGCTCAGGCGTGATTTGCGTAAGTCCGAAAATCAGCGCGGGAACGGCGGGAAGCTCGTCGATGCGCTCGTAACAACCGAGCGTTTTCATTTCCGGAAAAAGCTCGGAAAGCGCGGTTTTGATATTCTCGTGATACGCCTCGACGTCAACGGGCGCGGTGTTCGGATAGTGAATCATTTTACTTTTTGTTTATCAGTTGACAGAATTCCGCTTCAAATGTTGCGCGAATGTCCGCGGTATTCGGAGCATAGCGGGCGCGAAAGTTTTCCGGCGTGCGCACGGAGATTTTGCGCAACGTGCGTTTGTCGCCGCGGGGACGCCACGGCTTTCCGGAAAATGTTGCCCATCCCGGCAAAACCGCACTCTCCGGAGCGAACACGGCGTTCCCGCCGCGCAGAATGAACGCGCCCGGAATCACGCCGAACACGGGAACGGAAACGCCCAACGCGACCGCGGACACGTTGTAGCGTCCCAAGTTCATCGGATTCCCGCCAATCCAAACCCGCGCCTTCTTTGCATTGCGAAACAAACGCAATTTGCGCACTTCGGGCGTTTTCATGCGAAAATCATCGGCGAGCTTCGCCGCCGCTTCCGCTCCGTAAAGCGAAAGGACGCGGGAACGCGCCTTCCGAAATGCGCGCAAAATACGCGTGCGCTCGGATTTTTCTGCAACCGCCATTTGTGCGGCGGCGTCTTCTACGGATTCGATGTTCATCGCTTAAATCAACCTTCCGAGGAACGTGCTTTCAAAAAGCGACGATGTCAGCGTGGACTGCGTGTTTGCTTCCTGCGGGAAAAAGATTTCCGTTCCCGCGGAAAAAGGTTGCTCAGCCTTGGAGAGTGCGGAGTTTTCGCTGATTACGCGCGGGAACGTGTCGCCCTCTGCCTCGTCCGGATACGCCTGTGCGCACAAGACGCTGAGCACATCGCCCTGTTTCGTGCGATACCATTTCCCGGGCGTCGGTTTTTCCGCATAGAGCCCGTCCACGGTCTGCACGGTCTTTTCGCTTTCGTATTTTTTCCACGTTTCGGAAAAGTTTTTCGCGCGCAGTTCCCGCGCCGCCTCATTGAGTTTGAGCACGGCGGTCGCCGTCGCGTTCTCCTCTCCCGGCTCGGCGAGATCTTCCACGAGAGAAATCGTAAACGCCACTCTCAACGGCGTGCCCTCTTCAAGCCACGCGGATTCGCATTCGTTCAAACTCTCTATCGCAAATTTTCCGAATACATCGCCGTTCCCGGAAACAAGCCAGCGGCTCTCGCCGTTTTCGGACATCGTGCGCAACGTTTCCAAACCTGAGCGACCGACGATCTTTGCCGTTCCCGCGTCCGTTTCCGGCTCGGCGAGCAGGCGCGTCGGGAACAGCGTTCCTTCGAGCGAAATCTTCCGCGCCGGGCGCCCGGTAAATTGCAGAACCGGTTGCCCGCCGATGCGCGCGTGTTGCGCGAGTGTGCCGCCGAAAGTCTTAATCAGCGAGGTGAACGCCAGCGTATCAACGCCGAACGTCAAGTCTCCGAGCATAAGTGGAACAAACATGGTGAAATGAATTGTGCAGGTTCAAGGTAACAAAACAGAGTTTATGTCAGCGCGTTCCCCCGGCGTGAACTGAATACGCCCGTAAGGCTCATTTTCAGACCGCTGCAATCGAGCGTGAACGTTGCCTTTTCCACGCGCCAAATCCCGCCGATTAGCGCGTTGCCCGTTCCCGTGATGTTGATGAAACCTTCGGCGCACACGTTCATTTTTGCCGGAGCTGTCAGCGAGCACGTTTTCGCGCTTCTGCGCATTTCCGCAAGGCGATTTTCGGCGGCAAGTTGCGCACTCTCTGCGCTGTCGAATTCGCCTTTCAGCTCATCGTAAGGCTCGCCTGCGCCGACGAGCACGTAATGCAACTCGGCATCGTCCGAGCTGTACCACTTCGCTTTCACGCCCTGATACTTGTCGTCGCGCGCGACAGTCCAATCCGCAGAAGTGATTTCCGCGAGCGGAATCTCGACGGGTGTCGCGCCCTGACCGTTTGTCGTTCCCGCGTCCTGAGCGCTCGCGCTTTCCGCCGCCTGCGGCATGTCTTTTTCCGGGTTGAACAGCATCAGATATCCGTTAAACGCCTTCAGCTTCGCCCGCACGATTTCCGCGACGCGACGCAGAAACGCTCCGTCCGTTTCCGAGTTTTGCACAAGGCATTCGCGCGGGAGCGCAACGCCGCGAACGGAATCTCCGCACTTTGCGGCATAGCCGTTTTCCTCGGCGATTTTCGCGAGCACGGAGTCCGCCGTCGCGGATTCGCTCCATTCGCGGGAACGCACGGTTTTGAACAGCTCCTTTTGCTTGTCCTCGCCGCCCGATGCGCGGGAAATCGCCTTGCAACTCAGCTCCACCGTTGCCGGCGCAAGGGTCGTTTTTACCTTGTGCGCGTGGAAAAGCCCGAAATCGCGCATCACGCCGTCGGCAAAACCGAGCGTGAAACGAATTTTGCACTCCGGGAACGGAATTTCCGCGTTGCCGTCGGCATTGTCAAATTTGAGCGTAAGCGAATCCGACGACCAGCCCGCGCCGTCCGCAACCGTCGCGGACAAAAGCCGCTTGCCCAGCGTTGCCGTCGCATCCGCGCCGTCCAATTCTATTGTAAATTTCGCCGTTCTCATCGTATGAGCTTGTGCATCGTGTTGCCCTGCCTAATGCGCTCCATCACTTCTTCATTGCGATACGTGTCCTCCACGGGAATGTAGCCGTAATACAGCCCGCCCACGCAATCTCCCGGGCGCGTAACCACCACCGTGGTCAGCGTCGTCGTTAGCGCCGACACCACCGTCTCCGTGTCCACCCAGTCGTCATACACGACATTCGTCAGCGTGTCCGTGCGCGTCTTCACGTTAATCACAACGGGCAGCCACACCGATTCAAACGTCGTCAGCATCGTCTCCGTTGTGCTCTCCTGTCGGATCAAGTTCCACACCACCGTGCGCATCTCGTCGATCACCGTTTCCGTCAATGTGCTCGTCTTCTCCTTGAACCAGTCTACCACAACAGTTTCGGTGTTCGTCTTCGTCAGTGTCTCCAATTCATACGTTCCCTCCGCTACCGTTTCGGACAAAACCCACGTCTCCGTTGTCGTCAGCGTGTCCGTAAGCGTCTTTGTCGTCGTTTCCGTTGCCGTCGTGTCCCTGCCGGTAAGCGTTTCCGTTTCCGTTGCCGTTGTTTCCACCGTGCGCACCACTATTTCCGTTTCTACGGGATCTGCACCGACCACCGTCTCCGTCAGCGTGTCAATTTCCGTCAGTGTTGTCGCCGCCGTCTCAATCAGCGTAGTCGTCGCGCCCGTGAGCGTTTCCGTCTCGGTCTCCGTGACCGTCGAGCGCAAAACCTCTGTCAGCGTTGCCGTTGTCGTAGAGTCCACCACCGTTTCCGTCTCGGTCTCCGTCAGCGTAGTCGTCGATGTCTCGATCTCAATCATCGTTGACATGCCGCCGATGCGCACCTCCGTTTCCGTCAGCGTCGCCGTGTAAAAATCCGTTTTTATCAGCGTTGTTCCGACCTCAACCTCCGTAACCGTGCCGGGATTGACCACCACCACCGTGCTCGTTGTCGTCCAGCCCGCCACCTTCGTCGTGCCCAATTCGAGCCCGGCAACGTCAATCGTGCCTTCTGACGATTTGCCTCCGTAAGTGTTCGCGTGGTTTTGAATCGAAATCGTGTAGTGTCCGGCGGTCGGAGTGGTGTAGGAACACGAGCCGGGGATAAAATCCTTTTCGGGAACAGCACCGTTCGAGAGCGCCGTTCCGACCTTTTCCCCGTTCACCCACAGCTCCGCGTAATCGTCCACGCCGCTCAGCACAATCACCGTTCCCGCGGGCAACCACCCGCCTTTGCCGTCAACCACGCCGCGCGTCTTCGTCGTCTTCACCGCCGTTTTCACGCCCGTGAGCGTCAGCGAGTAAATCGCCGTCTGCGTCCATTGCTCAACCGCCGTCTGCGTCAAGATCTCCGTGGTAATCAACTCACCGCCGATCTCCGTCAGAGTGGTCGTCAGCGTGGTCGTCGGGATTTCAGTTGTCGTCAGCGTGGTCGTCGTCACGCCGCCCACCATCGTCAACGTCTCCGTTTCAACGGGCACCTGCGTGCGAGTCAGCATCTTCGTCGTCGTCCACGTTCCGCCGTAGTCGATGACGGTCGTTATCATCGTTCCCGTTTCCGTCAGCGTAGTTGTCGCCGTTGCCGTCGTCCACGTTTCGCCGTCGTAGATGAGCGTCGTCGTCAGCGTGTCCGTAAGCGTCAACGTGTCAGTCCACGTCAGCGTTGTCACGCCGCCGGTCTCAATCAGCGTCGTCGTTGTCGTTTCAATTTCCGTCAAAGTGTTAGTCGCAGTCTCAACGGGCACCCACACCACCTGCGTGTAAGTAAATGTCTCCGCCGCCGTCGTCATCGTCTCCGTTTCCGTCACCATCGTGCGCGTCTCCTTCGTCCACACTTCCGTTTCCGCAGGAATCAGCGTCGTCACTTCCGTCACAGTCTCGTAGCTCGTCCACGTAACAGTGGCAAACGTCGTAACGGTCGCGGTTTCCGTTTCCTCAGGCACAGGCACCAAAACCACCGTCGTCGTCGGCACACGCGTCTTCGTCAGCGTCTTCGTTGCCTTCGTCGTGATAATCGGGACAAGCGTCGTCGTCGTCGTGTCCGTCGTGATCACCGTTTCAACAACGGTCTCAATCACCGGATGCCCCGGCTCCGGAATTTCCGTCACCGTGTCCCCGCCATCTACTGTTCCGTACGCCATCGCCCCTGTTCTCCCTTATTCTTTAAGCTTTAAGCCTTCCAAGTCCCACGAATACCGCAGCTTCCCGAAATTGTCCTTCGGGTTGTCCAAAATAATCGCCGTCCACACATCGGGCTCGCCCGCAAAGCTCTTCCCGATCACGTTCTTCGGCGAAATCTCCGCAGTAATCACTCCCGCCGTTTCCGTCAACACACGCCCGAAAACTCGGTCTTCCGCACCGTAGTTGCGAGCCACAATCTGCTTGAACTTGTCCGCGGGAAAACCGCCGATCACTCCCGCCGCATGCCGCGAAAGCAGATACGCCCAGCCGCAACCCAAGTGCGTGCACACCGCCGGTTCCGTGCCGTCCGTCGCCAACGGATTCTTCTCGTCCGCAATCTGCTTACACGGCGCTTGCGGAATGTAAACGTAGTCCGCCCGATTCACCGCCCACGGCGTAATCCATTGCTCCGGACGCAACATAATCGCATCGCTGTCCATCTTGACCACGGCTTCAATCCCGTAGTCCTTTTCCTTGTCGTGGAACAAATGCCAGTACACCCACTTCATCCCGCCGCATGCCGACAAACATTGCAGGTGCCCGCCCGCGTCAAACTCGTGCTGAATCAACTCCGGCTTCGCCGTCCCCGCAGGAACCGTCTTCTCCCATTCTTGCTCAATGAAACGCTTCGCGTCATCCATGTGCCGCTTGTGCACACACCAGAAAAACTTCGGCGAAGTCTTCATCCCCGTGCGTCCCCAGTTCATCTCTACGCCGCGAATAGCTCGCGCCGCCAAAGAAAAATCCGGCGGATACGTGAACGTTAAAAATCCTACACACTGTTCCGTTCTCTGCGATTCTGTAATTCGGATGTCCATAAATTAAAAAAAGATTTCTCTCTCGTCAGCTGTTCGCCTCATACACCTTAGTGTCGCCCAAATACATCGCCGTCACCGCCTTGTTCCCAAGACGCGCCGCAAATACCGTTTCCGTGCCGATTTTTAGCCGCTCCGACGTGCTCGCGCTTTCCACCACCACAGGCATTCTGCACCAAGTCTCCCCCCAGCCCGTCGTTCCCGCATTCACGTAAACACAGGAAAGAGGCGTCCCTTCACCAAACACGGCGCGCGACCCTTCACTAATCGCGTTCCCCTCAAACTTGAAATAGGTAAGACTCGCGCAGGTTAAAAACGCATACTTGCCGATACTCGTCACCGAGGCGGGAATCGTAACCGCGGTAAGACCTGAGCATTGGTCAAACGCGGCGAATTGGATAATCGTCACCGAGTTAGGAATCGTAACCGACGTCAGCCCCGTGCAGCTCACGAACCCGTTGACTGCAATCTCTTTTACCGGCAGCCCCTCGTGCTCCGCAGGAATCACCAATTCCCCCGAAATCGTGGACGCATCCGTCGCACTTACCGAGTAATACGTCCCGTCATCGCTCAGCGTAAATGTTAAATCCGCTTCCGTCGCCATCGCTCATCCCCTCCGTTAAGCCGCCGTAATCGCATACAGCGTGTTCGCATCCTTAGTCGTCAGCGCATCATATTGCGCCTGCGTCAACGCCACCGTCTTTATCCGCGACTCCAACGCCGTAACCCGCGTTCCCAACGTCGAAATGTTCGCCGCATTCGTCGCACCCAAGTCGCTCACCACATAAAACGTCGCATCCGCCGCAGGCGAAAGCGCAGTCGTCGCAACCGTCGCCGTCGGATCGCTCGGAATCGACGCCGCAACAACAAGCTCACCGACCGTCGTCGCCGCCATCTTCGCACCCCAACGCACATTCGCCGTCGCAATCGACGTCGCAACATCCGTCTGCGTGATCAGAATCGTCTCCCCGGCAGGAATCGCTCCGCGACCGTCAACGTTCTTCAACAGCCACGTCATCGCTTCCCCTTCGCTGAAAGAGTTCGGCGCCAACGCATTTGTCGATTGATACGCAATCGTCCACGCCGTCCCGTCCTCGCTCGCACGCAGAATCCGCATGTATCGAGGCACCGTCGAATTGCTCGCCGTGTCGTTGTTTCTGCGATAAAAGGTGATCTCCGTCGGAACAATGCGCTCTCCGTCGCCCGCACCGAGCGCCGCCGTCGTGCATCGCCAACCGTGAGCGTTCCCGTTCCCGTTGACTTCTCCCGCAAGCACGCGCTTCCGCGTCCCCGTCGTAGCGCCCACCAACACGACATTCGTCAGCACGCCCGTGTCCGTGTTCACCTTGTCAATCATCACGCCGCCTTTGCTCGTCGCCGTCGCATCAGGCACGACCAACATACCCGCCGTGTCCGTCGCCACTTTCGCCACCGTGCCCGCAGTCGGATGCAACGTC
>CAVFCB010000080.1:0-7982 GCA_963620895.1 Bacteroidaceae bacterium
GCGAAAGACGCTCTCGCGCAACTCGTTCCCGCAATCGAAAACCTGCTCGGATAATGTCCGAAAGTCTGTCGATTTTTATGGCAGAATCTCGTACCAGCAAAGTGTTGAAAAACGTTCGAGTAGCGTTCGTGTTTTGCATTTTAGGACTCGTCGCAAATTTTTTCTCGCGAAAAGTTTTTATCGACGTACTCGGCGCTGAACTGCTTGGGCTTAACACGACTGCCGCGAATTTGCTCGGCTTTCTCAATCTTGCCGAGCTTGGCATTTCCGGTGCTGTTGCGGCATTGCTTTATCGACCGATTTTCGAAAACAACCGCGAGGCGATTTCTGAAATTATTTCGATTCAAGGCTGGTTTTACAGGCTTGTGAGCGCGTGCGTGTGCCTTGGTGCGGTGGGGTTATTGCCGTTTTTTCCGCTCGTTTTCTCGAAAGCGCAGGTTCCGCTTATTTATGCGTATCTGACATTCGGCGTGTTGCTCATGAATTCGTTGCTTGGCTATCTTTTCAATTACAAGCAGGTTTTGCTTACCGCAGATCAGAAAGATTATAAAGTTATTTTGAATTTGAACGGATTTCGACTGCTGAAAATAGTGCTCCAGATTGCGGCGATCGCACTTTTGCCGAACCCGTATCTTTGGTGGCTGGCGCTTGAGGCGGCGCTCGGTATTATTTCCGTTTTCGTGCTAAGTCGAGTGATTCATCGCGAGTATCCGTGGCTAAAATCGAATGTTGCCTCGGGAGGGAGGCTTCGCGGAAAGCATCCGGAAATCCTGCGCAAGACCGGGCAAGTTTTTTTTCACAAAATAGGTGGATTCGCACTATTTCAGGCGTCACCACTCGTCATTTATGCGTTTACGGATCTGACAACGGTCGCCGTTTACGGAAGCTATCTGATGTGTTTCGCCGGGATCAGCGCGATTTTTAATGCTGCGTTCAACGGCGTTACGGCGGGCTTCGGAAATCTGATTTCGGAGGGCGATGCAGTTCGCGTTAACACCGTGTATTGGGAATTCACATCCGTTCGCTATTGGTTCGCTTCAATCGTTGTATTCGCGTGCGCGAGTCTCGCGACACCGTTCGTTGCGCTTTGGATCGGGAAAGACAACGTACTCGATGATGTCTCGTTTGCGCTATTGCTCGCATATTATTTTATTCAGTTCACGCGGACGAACGACGTTTTTCTTAACGCGTATGGGCTTTTTCGCGATGTTTGGGCGCCCATTGCGGAAGCAACAATCAATCTCGGGTGCTCCATTGCGTTCGGTTTCTTTTGGGGCTTGCCCGGAGTGCTCGCGGGAATCCTCCTGAGTCAGCTCGTAATTATCGTTGTGTGGAAACCGTATTTCCTTTTCCGCGATGGGCTTCATACTCCGTTCGTCGTTTATTTAGCGAATCGCGGATTACTTTTTGCTGTTTCCGGTGTTTCCGCGGGAATCGCAATTTTCGCAATAAAATTTATTTTTGAAACACCAACGAATACGTGGTGCGAGTGGATTTTTTCGGCAATAAAAATTTCCGGCGTATACATCGCTGTATCAATCGTTGTCTTCTTCGCTGCAATTCCGGCGTTTCGTCGTACGGTGCGGCGCCTCGTATCGGTGTTCCGATCGCGCTTTTTGCAGAAAAACTAACGGGCGGGAGCGTGCGGGATTTGCGCATTCGCGGGAACGCGGATTTTCGATGAGGCGTGGGCGCAACTCATCGCGGGAACGCTGATCGGCGCGGCGGTTTATTTGGCGGGCGCATTTGCGCTGAAATTCGATATTACGGACGAAGTGCGCCGCCTCGCGGCAAAATTTTTCGCGCGTCTGCGCCGCTGAACCGCTTCGGGCCGCGGACGATGCCGAGCGCATTTCCGCAAGGGAAAAAATCAGAACAATCTTGCCAGCGTTCCCCTACTTCTGATTTCCTTTTTCCCTTTTAATAGCTCAATGGACAAGAAAAGCACAGTCATCGGAATTCTGTTGATCGGGCTTGCGGTGGGGCTGATGTTCTTCAACGCGAAGAATGCCTCGGAACAGCCCGTTCCCGCGCCTGCGGCGACGACGCAGACGGCGGCGCTCGCGCCGGTCGTGCAGCCCGCGCCCGTTCCTGCGAAGGCTTCGGCGGCGTTTCCCGGAGAAAAGAAAATTTGGACGCTTGCAAACGGCAAAATCGCGCTTCGGCTCAGCTCGTTCGGCGGCGGGATCGAGGGCGTCGAGCTTCACGATTTTGAAAAATCGAAAAACGATGATACCGCCGTCGTGCTTAACGAAGATTCGAGCGTTCCCGTGCTGACGTTGGCTTCCGCGCCGACGATGTTGAGCGGCAAGCCCGAACCGTTGCCGATCGTTTATACGCTTGAGAGCGATGTTTCCGACGATGCGGCGAAAACGCGCACCGTGACGCTCGTCGGCTCCGATGCGGCTCGCACCGTGCGCCGCGTTTATACGATTTCGCTCGATGATGAAGGCGAGGGCGCGAGCGATCCGTATTTTGTGCGGCATCTTGTCGAAATCGTTCCCGCGGCGGGCGCGTCTGCCGTTCCCGCCGGCGATCTCTACGTTTCGACGGGAATGCTTCCGCCGACGAGCGGCGACAAGGCAAATATTTTTCTCAACGCTTCGTGGTACAACGGGGACGACTACGACAAAATCGGCACCTCGCATTTCGTGTCGAGCAGCGGATTTTTGGGCTTGGGCGCGCACTCGGCGCAACCGTCCTACATCGCTCCCGCGGACAGGGATGCGCCGTTCTGCTGGATTGCGACGACGAATCAGTATTTTGCGAACATCGTCGCGTTCCCGCAAAGCGATGTGCGCGCGCTCATTCGCGAAGTTGCGGTGTTTCCCGAAAAAGTCGTTCCCGAGGACGGCGCGGCCAACGCGACGGAGCTTTCCGTCGTCGCCTACGCGCGCATCGGTCTTCCCGCGCTTCGTTCGTTGAAGCTTGAAGCTCCGCTTTACGTCGGGCCGAAAGAATACACGCGCCTCGCCGAGCTGAAAGCCGTTCCCGTTTCCGAAAAATCTTCCGACAAAATTTTTGCGGACGCGGACGAAGTGGTGCAGTTCACGAATCTTTTCGGATTCATCAGCATTGATTGGCTCTGCAAAATTCTCGTCACCGTGATGAATTGGATTCACGGAACGCTGATTCCCGACGGCGCGTGGGCGTGGGGCTGGGCGATTGTCGTGATGACGCTCATCGTCAAAGCGATCACGTGGCCGCTCACGATGGCGCAACAACGTTCCGCCAAGCGCATGCAGAAGTTCCAAAAACCGTTGCAGGCGATTCGCGAAAAATACAAAGACAACCCGCAGAAAATGCAGCAGGAAACGATGAAGCTCTACCGCGAGCATCGCATCAATCCGCTCGCCGGTTGCTTCCCCGTGCTGATTCAGATCCCGATTTTCTTCGCGATGTATTGCACGTTCCAGACGTGCGCGGAGCTTCGCCTGCAGCCGTTCCTTTGGATTCCCGACCTTTCGATGCCCGACCTCATTCCCGGGCTCGAAAACGTCCGCATTCCGCTCATCAATGCGCAAATTCACATTCTCCCGATTCTCATGGGCGCAACGATGTTCCTGAACATGAAAATGACGCCGATGCCCAACGCGCAACCCGGTCAGAAAAACATGTTCTACGCAATGATGGCGATTTTCCCCATCATCTGCTATTCGATGCCGTCCGCGCTCACGTTGTATTGGACGCTCCAGAACATTCTTACGACCGTGCAGACGCAGATCGTGCGCCGTTCCCGCGACAAGGATGACGGCGGGAACGCCGTCGAAATCATTCCTCCCGTGAAGAAAAAAGGTCGCGGCAAGGGACGCGTCGTCGGCTGATATTTTTTTCATCCGTCAAAAAAAGTGTTCATCGACGAAACAAAAGTTTATCTGCGGGCGGGCAACGGCGGGAACGGCTGTCTGAGCTTCCGTCGCGAAAAATATTTGCCCAAAGGCGGTCCCGACGGCGGCGACGGCGGAACCGGCGGCGATGTCGTGCTCGTCTGCAACGAAAACGAAGGCGACCTTCGCCGCTATGCGTTTCAGCCGCACTGGAACGCGAAAAACGGGCAGCCCGGCGCCGGGCGCAATCGCCACGGTTGCGACGGCGCGGACGTGATTCTTCCCGTGCCTCCGGGAACGCAGGTTTTTGAAACGGAAAGCGGCTTGCTCGTCGCCGAATTGCTCGAACACGACGAACGCGTCGTTCTGCTCAAAGGCGGGCGCGGCGGGCTCGGGAACAACCAGTTCAAAACCTCCGTGAATCAGGCTCCGCGCAAAACGACTCCCGGCAAGGAAGGCGGGCGCGGCGAATTCACGTTCGTGCTGAAAACGATTGCCGATGTCGGGCTCGTCGGTTTTCCCAATGCGGGAAAATCTTCGCTCACGAACGCGCTGACGAATGCGCGTCCGAAATGCGCGCCGTATCCGTTCACGACGAAAAATCCGAGCGTCGGCATCATCGAATACGACGATTTCAAACGCGTTTCGCTTGCGGATATTCCGGGGCTTATCGAGGGCGCGAGCGAAAATCGCGGGCTCGGACACCGTTTTCTCAAACACGTGGAACGCTGTCGCCTTCTGCTTTTCATCATCGATATGGCGGGAACGGACAACCGCAAGCCGGCGGACGATTATTCCGCGTTGCTTTCCGAGCTCGAACGCTTCGATCCCGAGCTGCTCGAAAAGCCGCGCCTCGTCGCCGCAAACAAAATGGACTGCGAAGCTTCCGCAAAAAATCTGACCGCGTTTCGCCGCAAGCACAAGGGCGCGGAAATTCTCAAAATTTCCTGCACCGAAGGCACGGGCTTGGACGCGCTCAAAATGCGCATTCGCGAAATCGTCGACGGGAACGCCCGCGAACAATAAGCCGCGCGCGGGAACGCAATTTCCCGTTTCCCGTTCCCGCGCTTCGTTCATTTCCTTTTTTTATGTCAAAAAAAATTCCTACGGACGGCAAAACTTCCGCCGTCGCTTCCATCAACGATGCATTCGGCGCGTTGCATATCGACAACCTGCCGCAGGCGGAAACGCCGCAGAAACGCCGCTCGGCGGACTCCAAACCGAGCGTTCCCGAAAAACTCGGGAAAGTGAATCTGCGCATCGAAAAATCCGGACGCAACGGAAAGACGGTGACGATTCTTTCCGGTCCGGGAATCGCCGCTCTTCACGCCGAACAGCGCGCGGATTTGCTCGCTTCGCTCAAACGCAAATTCGCTTGCGGCGGCGCCGAAGCGGACGGCGAAATCGAATTGCAGGGCGACGAGCGCGAGCGCGTTCGCTTCTTCCTGCAACTTCTCGGATTTAATTGATCCGCCGCGTTCCCGCGCAAAAAAAGCGTTCCCGTAGGAAATTTTGCGGGAACGCTTTTTTGCGGAAACGCGGGAACGGTTCAGGCGTTCTTTTTGCCCCAAAGTTTTTCCATGCGGGCAACGGTGCAGTCGCCGCAGGATTCGCTCGTCATGATTTCGAGCGCAGAGCGCCCGGCGGGCAGGAACGGAAGCACGTGTTCGCCGTAGGGCACGACGACGTCGAGCACGAACGGTCCGGGCGTGTCGAGCATTTCGCGCACGGCGGATTGAAGCTCCTCGCGCCGAATCACGCGACGACCTTTCACGCCGAAGCCTTTGGCGATGGTGACAAAATCCGGGAACAGTCCGGAAATGTTGTCGGGAGAGCCGATGTTGTTCACGTCGCCGAGCAAAGTTTGTCCGCGATTGGAGTCGTAGAAGCAATCTTCCCATTGCGCGACCATTCCGAGGAACTGATTGTTCAGAATCATGATTTTGACGGGAAGTTTTTCCACCGTCATCGTGGCAAGTTCCTGAATGTTCATCAGCACGGAACCGTCGCCGTCCACGTTGACGACGGTTTTTTCCGGATGCGCAACGGCAACGCCGCAAGCCGCGGGAACGCCGAAGCCCATCGTTCCCGAACCGAGCGAGCTGATGAACGTGCGCGGTTCTTTGAAATGATAGTATTGCGGCGTCCACATTTGGTGCTGACCGACGCCCGTGCACACGATCGCTTCGCCCTTGGTTTCGCGATAAAGCGTTTCGATGGCTTCCTGCGGCATGATGTGCGGCGAGCCGTGGCGATCGTAGCTGAACGGGAACGTGTGCTGTTTTTTCCAACCGTCGATCGTTTTGAACCATTCGGTCAAATCGGGCTTTTTGAAACCGATGCGTTCGGCGAGATCCAGCAAACGCGTGAGCGCATCGTGGATTTCGCCCTCGATCGGGAACTGCACGCGCTTGTTCTTGTTGTGCTCGGCGCGATCAATGTCGAAATGAACAATGGTCGCATTCGGCGCGAACGTGTTGACGGGACCGGTGATGCGGTCGTCGAAACGCGCGCCCATCGCGATGAGCAAATCGGAATGGTAAACCGCCCAGTTGCCGGCAACGGTGCCGTGCATCCCGAACCAGTAGAGCGACTGCGGATCGTCCGGCGGGAACACGCCCAGCCCCATCAGCGTCGAAGCCACGGGAACGCCCGTCAACTTCGCAAATTTGCGGAAAAGCTCCGTCGATTCCGACGAAACGATGCCGCCGCCGATGTAAAGCACGGGTTTTTTCGCGGAGGAAATGAGATCGAGCACAAGCTTCAGCTCGTCGTCCATCGCGTGCTGCTTGCCCGGAATTTTCACCGGAAATTCATCGAGCGATTTCGGGAATTTCGGCGTAAAGAGCGCCTGCTGGACGTCTTTCGGAATGTCGATGACGACAGGTCCCGGACGCCCGCTCGTCGCGATTTTGAACGCCTTGAACATGATTTCCGGAAGCTCTTCCGCGTTCAGCGCGAGAAAACTGTGCTTCACGACCGGGAGCGTCATGCCGAAAAAGTCCGTTTCCTGAAACGCCTGTTTCCCGATGAACTGGGAAAAAACCTGCCCCGTGATGAAAATGACGGGAACGCTGTCCATGAACGCATCGGCAATCGTCGTGACGAGATTCGTCGCTCCCGGACCGCTCGTCGCAAAACACACGCCCGGCTTGCCCGTGGAGCGCGCATAACCGCTTGCCATGAAGCCGCCGCCTTGCTCGTGGCGGGGAAGGATGATGCGCATTTTTTTCGTTTTCGATAACGCCTGATTCAACTCAATCGCCGAGCCGCCCGGATACGCAAACACCGTGTCAACTCCGAGAAGCTCGAGGCAACGTACAACAACGTCCGCGCCGCGCATTTTCGCGCTGCTTTCGGCGGCGCCGGTTTTGATCAGTGTCGGTTTTTCGGATGCGATGTCTTGCTTGCTCATGTCGTAAGTCTGAATAGGGAAAGACTGGAAAATAAAGAAATTCCCGCGTTCCCGCAATAGCGGACATGCGCGCGTTCCCGCGCGGGAACGGTTTTTTCAACAAGATTATCGGCAACAAATCGCACGTTCACGCGCGGTTGCTTAATGAATTTTTTTCGTTATTGCAGAACACAACGACGTTGCAAAAGAGAGCGCAATTTCCAATGCCGTGAAAATGTTTTTTTCCGGAAACAAATAGTATTCCCCTGTCAGAACGCCATTGCATTTTACGCAAAAATAAAATTTCCCCGCATGTTGCTGCTTGCGGAGCACAATTCGCAAGTGTTTCCGGTTCGGTTTTCTCTGCACAGGGAAAAAGATTTCGCTAAAAAAATTCGGGACAAAAGACGATGTCTCTTCGAAGCGCACCTTTCTTCTTTTGGAAAAATCCTGTTCGAAATCTGCAATTATTGAGAGCGTTTTCCCCAGTGCTTCAAACGAAGTGTTCCCGAGCACAATTTCGGTTTTGTCGTCGTTCACAAACTCTCCGGAAAAAGAAATCTTTAAAAGATAAAAGAAATTCTTATCAGCTACATGTTTGCTGACAACAATCCGCACGTTCCCGCGCGTCTCGAAAGGCGAAATTCCGTTCGCGCAACGACATTCTTTTCTGAGAAGAATCGAAACCATAAACGCTAACAATTCGCCAAACAAAGAGCATAACTCGTTGCGGCCTGTTTTTTGCAGAACTTGTTCGCCGT
>CAVFCB010000081.1:0-7647 GCA_963620895.1 Bacteroidaceae bacterium
CCGAATCAACTTTTTTCTCGCGGGAAAAGGTCTGCGCCGATAAAATTCGCGCCCAATTTTACCTCACATTTTTTCTTTACGCATACGATTTTGCCATGAAATTGCGAGTCATCGGATTTTTCTTTTTTTGCGCGTGTTCCGCCTTTGCGGCGACTGTGCCCGTTCCCGAAGGGCGCCCCACCGTTCCCGTCAACGAAACCGCCGCCGCGAAAAAAACGCTCTGCGTTCCCGCGAACGTGGAAATTTCGAATTCCGTCGTTATTCCGACGCCGATTTTCGCCGAAATCAAAAACCTGCGCGACAAGACGTTCGACGCCGACGCGAAACTGCGCATGCCCGTTCCCGCGCCGGAAAAGCTGACCTATACGAAAGCGACGGCGAACGCAGGCCGCGGCGGCTTTTTTTCCGCGCCGATCGAAACGCCCGTCGCGCAGGACGTGCTCACGGTTTTCCGCACGTTTGCCACGGCGAGCACGTTCACGCGCGCGAAAATCCGCGTGATTACTCCGCAAAAATGCGAACTTTGGATCGACGGGAAAAAGGCGGCGGACAAGCTTTCCGTCGAAACCGAGCTCGAAAAAAGCGGCGCGGCGACTGTCGATTTCAACTTTGAAGCGGCGAGATACGAAATCCTCGTCAAAACGCTTACGCAAAAGGATTCCGCGTTCCCGCCCTCGGTAAAAATCGAAATCGAACCGGTGCGCGACGACCTTCCCGCGATTGTTTTTTCCGACGGAACGGAAAAGCGTCCGGTGACCATCGCCGATGTGAACGAGCTCGACCGTCTCATCTCGCTGCGCGTTTCGCCCGACGGAGAATTCGCGCTTCTTTCCTACAATCGTCTGCGCGAGGACGGCGTTGTCGAGCTTCGGCAGGAAGTGCGTTCGACGGCGAGCGGCAAGCTTGTTTTCGCGGAAGACCGCAGCCGCAATTACGCGTGGATGCCGAAAGGCTCCGTGCTTTATTTCCGCCGCAAGGATCCGAACGATCGTTGCGCCTACGTCGGTTTCGATTTTGAAAAAAACACGGAAACGGTTTTGGCGGAAGGACTTCCCGATACCGATCACAGCTACACGTGGTTGCCGGACGAAAGCGGGCTCATCGTTTCCAAAACCGAAAAATGGGAAAACGAATCCGCCGACTGGAAACGCGTGCTGAACCCGCAGGATCGCGGCGCCGGCTGGCGCGACCGCATATTTCTGTTGCATTACGATCTGAAATCCGGAGTGTTCACGCCGCTCACGGCAGGCTCCGCGACCACGTGGCCGATGTCCGTAAGCCCGGACTCGAAAAAAATCGTTTTCGCCACGGGAACGTTCGATCCCGCGCAACCGGAATTTTCGCTCTTCAACGTGTATCTGATGAATCTGGAAACGCGCAAATGCGAAAACATTTTCAAAGACGAAAAATACGAAATCACGTTCGGCGACTGGGCGCCGGATTCCCGAAAATTCGTGGTTTTCGCCGGTCCCGATGCTTTCGGCGGAATCGGCTCCGTGCTTCCCGCCGGCACGCGCGGGAACTCGTATGACAAACAGGCGTTCGTCTATGACACGGAAACGAAAACGCTCGATCCGATTTCGCGCGATTTCAATCCCTCGATCTCTTCCGGAATTTGGGCGGGCGACGGCGCCATTTATTTCTCGACCGTGGACGCCGACCGCGAAAGCGTTTTCCGCTACGATCCGAGCACGCGCAAATTCACCCGCGTCGCCGTTCCCGCAGACGTCGTTTCGAATTTCAACGTTTCGCGCGATCCCGCGGCGTTCCGCCCGGTCGCCTACGCCGTCGGTTCGACCGCGACGACGTTCCCGCAAGCCTTCCGCGTCGATCTCGTGAAAAACACAGGCGTTCCCGTATTTCGGGAAAAACCCGCCGCCGAAGACGCGCTCGCGATGCCGAAAGTTTCTTCGTGGAATTTCGTCGCTTCCGACGGCACCGAAATCGACGGACACTACTTTTTGCCCGCGAATTTTGACCCGACGAAAAAATATCCGCTCATCGTGTATTATTACGGCGGCACGACGCCGATTTCCCGGCTTCTCGGCTCGCACTATCCGTTCCCGCTCTACACGTCGCAAGGCTACATCGTGTATGTTGTTCAGCCGAGCGGCACCATCGGCTTCGGACAGGAATTTTCCGCGCGCCATCTCAACGCGTGGGGCAAACGCACGGCGGAAGACATCATCGAAGGCGTAAAACGCTTCTGCGCCGAACATCCGTTCGTGAACGAAAAGAAAATCGGCTGCATCGGCGCGTCCTACGGCGGATTCATGACAATGTATCTGCTGACGCGCACGGACATTTTCGCCGCCGCCGTTTCCCACGCCGGGATCAGCGACATTTCCAGCTACTGGGGCGAAGGCATGTGGGGCTACGCTTACAACGCGACCGCCGCCGCCGGCTCGTTCCCGTGGAAAAATCGCGAAATCTTCATCGATCAAAGTCCGCTGTTCTCCGCAGACAAAGTGAACACGCCGCTCCTGCTTTGCCACGGACTTTCCGACATCAACGTTCCCGTGGGCGAATCAATCCAGATGTTCACGGCGCTCAAACTCCAAAACAAGACCGTCGAGCTCCTCACTTTCACCGACGAAGATCACGGCATCATGAACTACAACCGCCGCAAACAGTGGATCCGCTCGCACCTCGCGTGGTTCGCGCGTTGGCTGAAAGACGATGCCGATTGGTGGAACACGCTCTACCCCGACAAAAATTGGTGAGCGCGCACGCAAGCCCGCACTTCCGCGATTCATTTTCTCACTGACAACTCTCCACTCACGTTTTCGGATGACCGGTTTTCTGAAAAAAATTTCCGCTCTGTTGCAATCCGCTCCCGCGCCGAAAATCACCGCCGCGTATTGGACAACGAACAATTCGATCATCGTCGCGCTCGATCGCGACTGGAACAGCCCGTGGAAAATGCCTCCGCTCGAATTGAAGTCCGGACGAAAAATCCTTGGGCTTTCCCGAACGCCGCCGTTCGTCTGGGCGGGAGCGTCCGGCTATTATTTCGAGGGAAACGACGTCGTCTTTTTCCTGCCGCCCGCCGTTTACCGCGATTATTTTTTCTCCGAAGACGAAGAAATCCGCGTCGCGGGAACGTTCAACAATTGGAATCCGGGCAAAGGCCGCGAATGGAAAATGGAGTATCACGCATTCGGTCCCGTGCGCGCGTGGGTGCTCCGCAAACACAGATCATACTTCTTCAACGGCGGAGAAAAAACCGTCGAATACTTCAAATTCGTCGCGGGCGACGGAAAATGGCTTGAGCCGCCGCCGGGTTGGTTCAACCTCGCCGAAGACGAAAACGGCAACCGCAATCTCTGCCTCTGCGCCGAACGCACGGGAAAAAATTCTTTTCGAATCGTCTGCGATGCGGAAGAAAATGCCGCCACGGGAACGCCCGAGGAAGTCGTGCTCACCACGGAAAAAGACGCCGTCGGCGTTCCCGTGAAGACCGGATTTTTCCTCTCGCTGCTCTATTCGCCCGTGCATCTCGGCGCAAATGTCGCGCAGGACGGACGCTCGACGACGTTTCGCGTCTTCGCCCCGCGCGCAACGCAAGTAAGCGTCTTCGTTCGCCGCGACGGCGCCGTTCCCGCGATTTCGAAAAAAATGACGCCCGCTCCCGCCGGCGTTTGGGAAACCGTGCTCTCGGGCAATCTTCACGGACGCCGCTACGACATTTTTGTTGACGGTCGCAACACCGACGACACGACGGCGTTCGATCCCGCGCGTCCCTTGCTCGATCCCTACGCGAAAGCCTGCGTTTCGCGGGAAGGCCCCGGCATCGTCATCGACGAAAATCGTTTCGGATATCCGAAGAAAAAATTCACCGCGCCGCACCTTTCCGACCTCGTCATCGTCGAAACACATCTGCGGGATCTCATCGCAAAACATCCGAAATATCGCGACCTGAAACGCCCGCTCGGATTTCGAGACCTCGCGGAATGGGTGCGCTCCGACGACTGTTATCTGAAAAAGCTCGGCGTGAACGCCGTCGAGCTTCAGCCCGTGCAACAGTTCGATTCCGAAAAATCCGAGGATTATCACTGGGGCTACATGACGACCAACTGGTTCTCGCCCGCCTCCGCCTACGCAAGCGCTCCCGCCGAAGCCTCGCAACTCGAAGAATTTCGCGACCTCGTAAGCGCGCTTCACGAAGAAGGTTTCGCCGTGATTCTCGACGTCGTTTACAACCACGTCGGCGAGCCCAACCACCTTTTCCGCATCGATAAAAATTATTACTTCGATCTCGATTTTCACGGCAATTTCACGAATTGGAGCGGTTGCGGGAACGACTTTCGCGCCGACCGCCCGATGAGCAAACGCCTCATCGTCGATAGCCTTCTCTGGATGATCGAACGCTACGGCGTGGACGGTTTTCGCTTCGACCTCGCCGAGCTCATCGGCGCTCCCGCCCTGCGCACCATCGAAGCCGCCGTGCGCGCACGCCATCCCGACTGCATTCTCATCGCCGAGCCGTGGAGCTTCCGCGGGCACATCGCAAGCGAACTGCGCCGCTCCTCGTTTTCCTCTTGGAACGACGGCTTCCGCGATTACGCCGCAAAATTCGTTCACAACTGCGTAAATCTCGACGGCTTCCGCTATTTCCTTTCCGGCTCGCCGGAATATTTCGCGTCGTTCCCGGCGCAAACCGTCAACTACACGGAATCGCACGACGACCGTTGCTGGCTCGACAAAATCACCGAATGCGGGAACAGCAACGCCGCTTCGCCGACCGAGCGGGATCGCCGCCGCACGCATCTCATGTTCGCGTTTCTGCTTTCTTCGCTCGGCACGCCGATGCTCGCAGAAGGTCAGGATTTTCTCCGCACGAAACACGGGAAAAACAATACCTATCTCGACGGCGAAGAAAACGCGCTCGACTACTCGCGCCTCAAAAAATTCGCGGGAACGCACAAATTCGTCCGCAATTGGATTCGCTTCCGGCTCTCGCCGCAGGGACGGCTTTTCCGCCAGCGGACAAACGTTCCCAAGGGATTTTTCCGCTTCTATCCGGACCAGACGAATACCGCCGCCGTCGTCGTGTATAACGACGATTTCACGCAAGGTCGCCTGCAATACATTCTCACGCTGAACCCGCGAACCGAACCGACCTGCGTCCAAGTTCCCGAAAGCCGCTTCAACGGTTTCCGCCTCATCGCAAACACGGAAAACTTCGATTTCAACGGCGTTCCCGCAGAATCCGATTTCGGATTTTCCTCCGGAATGCTCGTGCTCCCGCCGCTTTCCTGCTCGCTTTGGACGAAACCCGAATAAAATCACAACGCCATGAAAAAAAATTCCGTTTTCTTCAAAATTCTTTCGCTCGCCGCGATTTTCGCTTGCGCCGCCTGCGCTCCCGAAACTCCGCAGACGCGTATCGAAACCGTCGATGCAATGACGGAAACGCTGTCGTCCGTCCGCGACAAACAAACCGCCGACGCCGCCGCGGAAAAATTCTCCGCGCTCGCCGAATCGCTCGAAAAACTCGATCCCGTTCCCGCAGAGGAATTCGACCGCGCGGAAGAAGCCGTCAGCGAGCTCGCCGCGCAAGTCATGCGCATCGGCAACGAAAAATATTTTGAATCCGAATCGCTGAGACGCGCTCTCGGCGGTCCCGAAAAATAACGCGGGAACGCAAAAAAACTCCGCCGCCCCTTTTCCGAAATTTCAAAACTCTTCAATTTTTTCAAAAAAATGGCTCTCGAAAAAATCACGTCCGTTTCCGGCGTTCCCGCGTTCGTCGCGGGCGACGACATCGACACCGACCGCATCATTCCCGCGCGTTTTCTCAAAAGCATCACTTTCGACGGCTTGGGCGAATTCGCTTTTTACGACGAACGCAAAAACGCGGACGGCTCGGACAAACCGCATCCGCTCAACGCGCGCCCGAACGCGAAAATTCTCGTGACGGGCATGAATTTCGGTTGCGGCAGTTCCCGCGAACACGCGCCGCAAGCGCTGTGGCGACGCGGGATTCGCGCAATCGTCGCGGGCAGTTTCGCCGAAATCTTTTTCGGCAACGCCACCACGCTCGGCATCGCCTGCGTTTCCGCGACACGCGAAAATCTCGCCAAGCTCGAAGCGCAAATCGCCGCGCATCCCGATGAGGAAATTTCCGTGGATGTCGAAAATCTGCAAGTGCGTTTCGGGAACGAAAGCGTTCCCGTCACGCTCCCCGAAACCGTTCGCAAAGCGTTGCTCGACGGGCGTTGGGATCCCATCGCCGACTTGCTCGAAAACGCGAAAAAAATCGACGCGCTCGCCGCATCGTTGCCCTGATCGTTCCCGCCGCCATGATCGTTTCGCTCTCCGGAAAACTGATCGAAGCCGCGATTTTCCGCGTCGTCATCGAATGCGCGGGCGTCGGCTACGAAGTGAACATTCCCGTTTCCACCGCCGAAAAACTTCCGCGACTCGGCGAAAACGTCCGCCTTTTCACGCTTCACGCATTCCGCGAAGACGGGCAGTCGCTCTACGGATTTCACAGCGCCGAAGAACGGGATTTTTTCAAACTGCTCGTCGAAAAAGTCAGCGGGATCGGCCCCGGAATCGCACTCAAAATTTTCTCGCGGCTCTCGCTTCCGGTTTTGCGCAATGCAATTCGCAACGGCGATGTCGCCCTGCTCTCGCAATGCCCGGGAATCGGGAAAAAAACCGCAGAACGCCTCGTCGTCGAACTGCGCGACAAAGTTTCCGTCGGCGGGAACGCTTCCTCCGCCGCCGCAGATAAAAAAGGCGCCGCGCCGAACGACGTTCCCGCGAACTCCGACGCCGCGAGCGCACAGTCCGACGCCGTCGCCGCGCTGATGTCGCTCGGTTTCAAACTCGCCGACGCCGACAAAGCCGTTCGCGCCGCCGTCGGAAAAGCCGGCGCCGAAGCCTCCGTCGAAACGCTCATTCGCATCGCGCTCGGCAACTGAACATTTTTTTGTTTTCTCAAATATCATGCAGAAAGAAAAAGCACTTCGCAGTTTCAGACAACCGCCGCTCAACCTGAACTGCGCTCAGGCAATCGCTCACGGATTCGACCGCGACGACCTCGTCGGCGAAATGGCAAACTGCGGGGGCGGACGCGCGCCCGACGGGCTCTGCGGCGCACTTTACTGCGCCATGCGCCTCGCCGGAAATGCCGCCGAAAACCTCGCCGCCGATTTCGAGAAAAAACTCGGTTCCCGCCGCTGCGCAGACCTGAAACGCGCCGGGCGCGTGCCCTGCCGGGAATGCGTCGCGACCGCCGCGCAAATTCTCTCCGAAAATTTTCTTAAAAACGATTTGACACCTCGGTGAAAAAAATTCTTAATCCGTCTCACCTTTTTGATTGCCCAGTAGCTCAGCGGAAGAGCAGTTGACTGTTAATCAATTGGTCGTAGGTTCGATCCCTACCTGGGCAGCCATTTGAAATCCTGCGTCTTTCGCAGGATTTTTTTTGCGTTCCGCGATGCCTCACGTAAGAACGACACCGAAGGGGTGTTGTTTTTTGAAGGATATGCCTCATTTAAGACGACACCGAAGGAGTGTGCAATCCCGGAGTGCGGGGGAGCCGACCGCAAGCGGTCGGGAACGTGGCATCAGGGGATGGCGTGAGGGGTGTTCCTGTTGCGTAACGCAACAGGTCCGCGAGTGCGCCGTCGAGTT
>CAVFCB010000082.1:0-7547 GCA_963620895.1 Bacteroidaceae bacterium
GAAGAACATCGCCGAACCGATACACGAAAGTGACCGTGCTCTCGCTGCCGGTTTCGTTCCCGAAAACGAGCTTTTGTCCGTCCCCGATCACGAGCTTGTCGCTGTCGCTGCGGGAACGCGCCTCAAAATGAAGAATCGCGCCGTCGGAAACGGTCATTTGCGGTCCGGTCGATGAGTAGGTCAAATTGGAATTCTTTTTGACGGTGAGCGTCCCGACGGATCGGAAAGTTCCTCCGTTGCTGACGGAGATGTCGCCGGTCGTGAGCGTTCCCGTTGCGGAGAAAGTGCCGCCCGTAATCGTTGCGCCGTAAATGGAGTTGTCGCCTTTCAAATACGCGTTCCCGCCGCTGACGCCCAATGCGCCGAAGAGCTCAGCTTTTGAGCCCATTTCGAAATAGCCGCTGTCCGCGAGAGACACGCCCGCGTAGGAAACGGCGCCGGTATAATTCGACGTTCCCGTGTCCAAAACCGTTCCCGCGGAAATATACACCGCGCCCGCGCCCGCAATCGAAATGCCTTTTTCCGCAAGGACTTTTTTGCCCGACGCAGTCAGCGTGCCGCCGTAAAGCGTAGTGCTCGTGACTTCGCCCGTTTCGGCGTCCGTCGTTTCCACCTTGGAACCGACCTTGATCGCGCCCGTGAACGTTGCCTTTTCAAGCGAAGCCGTGCCGCCGGTCATCACCAGCGTGTTCCCGGTCGTGCCGCTCGTCGCCGTGAACGTTCCGCCCTTTTGCGTGATTTCGCCGCCGAAAGAAACGCCGTTGTTGAGCGTGAAACTTCCGCCGTTGAGCGTGACGCCGAACGATGCGCCCGCGGTGGTCGCGGTCGCGGTCGCGGGAGCGACGGACAACGCGCCGCCGTTGACGACAACGCCGACCGTTCCCGCGTCAACCGAATCGCCGTTGACGTTGACCGTGCCGCCGTTGAGGTAAAATCCGCGCGCAAATTCCGCATCTCCGGAAAATGTCGATTCGCCGCCGTTCTGGACGAAAAGCGCGCCGGTCTTCCCGCTCGGCGCCGTTGCCGAGTAAAATCCGACGGTGCCGCCGCTCTGAACGACGAACGTGCCGTTGTTGATGAGCACGGTGTCTTCCACGAGGAATTTTCCGCTCCCGGAAACCGTGAACACGGAATCTTTGTCGTCCAGCGCGAGCGCGTGAGCGTTGACTTCGGAACTCACCCACCCGGACGAAGATTCGTCCACGAAAGAACCCATCGTAAAATCGACGGAGGAAACGGAGAGCAGATCCGTCTTCCCGATCGTTCCCGCGTATTCGAGTTTCACCTGCCAATTGCCGGAATTCGACGAATAATTCGAGCCCCAAAACGCGTTGGTCTCGAACGTCCAAGTCGTGCCCAAATTGTCAAGCTTCGCCATGTTCCCGTCGGGCTGTTGCCCCGGCTGAACGAGCACGCTTTCCGTGCCGTCCGGCGCGATGAGCGTAATTTTCAGCGTGTCCGTAAAATCGGTGTCGGAACCGACTTCGTTCGTCAAATCAATCGTGACGGAAACCGTCTCCAATTTCTGCGTCAGCAGGTTCGTGGTGCTTGATTCGCCGGAAGTTGACGATGTTTCCTGCGTAGTTTTGAACGTGTAAGTCGCGGAGCGCTCGCTTTCGGTCGAATCGACCTCCGATGTCGCCAGCGAGATTCCGGAAGAAATTTTCGCCGTTGTCTCGACGGTCGTGTAAGCGATATCGCGAACTTTTTCGACGAAGCCGACGGGATCGACCAAGCCGAACCCGTAGTTGTTGTTAAACCAGTAGCCGCCGTTGTTTTTTTGCCAATCGCCGGTGGAATTCACCGTAGTGGTCGTCTTGTTGCCGTCCTCGTCCGTCGTAGTTACCGTGTAGCCGCTTTTCTGAACGTAGGTTTTCTTTTCGGAATCGTAAATGCAGTCGATATTCGGCGCCGTGCCGTGGCCGGAGGAATAGGCGAGCGCGTGTTTCGCCCACCGTGTGTCCATCACGGAGCAATTCTGCTTGCCGAGCGCGATTACGCCCGCGACCAGCGGCGATGCAAACGAGGTGCCGCTGGCAACCGCGTAATCGTTGTCCTTGATGGACGCGCTCGCATCGGAGTCGGAGTCCGTGTCGGTGGACAACGAAGTTTTCGTGTTGTAGCCGAGCGTTCCCGTGCGGTCGGTGGAAACGACTGCCGACCCCGGCGCGGAAATGAAAATATTGGAACCGTAATTGGAAAAATCGGCATACGTGCCGGCGGTATTCGTCGCCGCGACGTTGATGATCGAAGTGGAATTCCCGTAGTTGCTCCAACCCGTGCTGCTCGGCATAGTGCCGCTCACCGTTGACCGAGAATTACCGGCGGAGAACACGTAAACCACGTTGTTTTTGGTCGTTCGCTCAACCGCCGTGAGCAACGCCTGCACGGTGTCCGTGTTCGCTTGGAAACCGTTCCCGAACGAACAGTTTTTCACGGAAATCTGCGCGTCCCCGGTCCACTTTCCGTCTTCGGAAACGCCCGAAGCCCAATACGCGGCGCTCGTGGCGTAAGCGCTGTTTATGCTCGTGCCGGTGCCGACATGCAGCCCGGCGATGGTCGCGCCGGGAGCGGCGCCGACGACACCTTTTTCGTTCCCGCCGATTGCCGCCGCCATTCCCGCGACAAACGTGCCGTGCGAGTCCGAAGTGTAAATCTGCGAACCGTCCGCGGGAATCGTTTCCGTTCCCACGAAATCTCGGCTCAAGCCGGTTTCGCTGTAAGGCGCGCTCGTGCCGTAGTAGGGCGAAACGTTCAAATCTTCGTGATTCGGCTCCACCCACGCGTCGATGATGCCGATAACGACGCCCGCTCCCGTGATGCCGTCTTCCCACAGCGGCGCGATGTTCACGCCGTTTTTCGCGGGGAACCATTGCCACTGCTTGCTCACGAGCTTGTCGGAGTACACGGTCGTCGGCGTGATCGTTTCCGTAAGCGAAGTTGCCGCGGGAGCGACTGCGGGAACGAATGCACACGCCAAAAGGAGCGAAAGAGGCAAACGATTTTTCATAAAAAAATGGGAGTGGGGGATAATTCCGATACGAGCGCAACGGGAACGCTTGCCCCGCCGCATTCTTGTGGAAAGGAAACCGTTTCCCGTTGAAAACGGCAAGAAAATTCTGCCCTAAAACACGGGAACGGGCGACGAACTTTCCGCCGTCGCCCGTTCCCGCAGTTTGCGAAAAATTTCGCGCTCAATACTCGACCGTCGCGCCGGAAGCCGTCGTCAGCGTGATGTGATTTCCGCCGTCGGAGCGGCGGGAATCCTCGGTGTGCCCGATGACGCGGGACTCGATTGCGAGCGAATCGGCGATTTGGCGCACGGCGGGAACGTCGCGCTCTTCGACGTAAATTTCGAGGCGTTGACCCATGTTATACACGCGGTGCATTTCGGCATCGTCCGTGCGGCTGACTTTTTGAATTTCCCGAAACACCGGCGGCACGGGCAACAGATTGTCTTTCACGAAATGCACGTTTTTGCCGAAGCGGACGCATTTCGTCATCGCGCCGCCCGAACAATGAATCAGCCCGTAAACGCGCTCGACGGGAACGTTTTCGAGCAAACGCAACACAAACGGCGCATACGTGCGCGTGGGCGAAAGCAACGCCTGTCCCACCGTGAGCGCGGAACCTTCGAGCGGATCGGACATTTTGTGCGGACCGCAGTAAACGAGATCGCGCGGCGTGTTGCGGTCAAACGTTTCCGGATATTTTTCCGCGTAGTAGCCGGAAAGCAACTCGTGGCGGGCGCTCGTCAGCCCGTTCGACGCGATCCCCGAATTTTCGACGGGTTCGTAAGCGCATTTTCCGGAAGACGCGAGCGCGACGATGCTCAGCCCCGGACGAATCCGCGAAGCATCGATCACGCGGGAACGCGGCAACACCGCCGTCGCGCAGGAATCCACCGTGCAGGTCGGCGTCAAATCGCCGACGTCCGCCGTTTCTCCGCCGCCGGAACGCACGCCCACGCCGTAGCCGCGCAACATTTCGAGAAAATCTTCCGTTCCCTGAATAAGGTTCGCCAGCACTTCGCCGGGAATGTTTTTCGCGTTGCGGTTAATCGTGGAAGAAAGAATGACGTTGCCCGTCACGCCGACGCACAGCAAATCGTCGATGTTCATCACGATGCTGTCCTGCGCGATCCCGCGAAACACGGAAGCGTCGCCCGTCTCGCGCCAATACATGTAGGCGAGCAGAGATTTCGTTCCCGAACCGTCGGAATGCGTAACGTTGCACAGCGCCGGATTTCCCGTGAGAAAATCCTCCGTCAGCTTGCAGAACGCGCCCGGAAAAAGTCCGGGATCCAATTTGTCCACGACGGCGTGAACTTCGTTTTTTGAAGAGGAAACGCCGCGTGCGGCGTAGCGTCCGTTGTCGGAGGATTGGGAAGTGCTCATTGAAAAAAAGGGGATTTTTTTGCGATTCTACGCAATTTTTAACGGATAACCGATAACTGAGAGCTGATAGCCGACAAAGCCGGTTATCCGTTATCAGCTACCGGTTATCCGTTATTTTCGTGAAAACGAAAACGGAGAAAAACTCACTCGCCGTCGTCGCCGATCGCATCGACCGGGCAACCGGCTTTCGCTTCTTCGCACTGCGCGACTTCGTCGTCCGTCGTCGGCTGTTTAATCACGATCGAAACGCCGTCGTCGTCGTTGCGCCCGAAGAAATCGGGGGCGGCGGAACGGCAGAGATCGCAATCGATGCACTGCGTGTCCACGTAGAATTTTCCGGGAACGTTTCCGTTTGTCTTATCGTCTTTGTTTGCCATAGCACCGCCGATTTTGCCCGCGGGAACGTGCCTTTGGCAACGAAAAACGCTTTTGCGAACGCCGCCGCCGAAATTTCGAAAACCGTTCCCGCGCAGAAATCTCGCTTGAAAAAGCCGTGCGCGCAGTTCGTAATTTTCGCCCGTTCCCCTTTTCCCCGCCGATGTCCGACGCACACGTTCCCGAGCCGAAAGACGCGCTCCTCAGCGATGAGGAGTTGCGTTCGTTGGCGCGTCTGCACGCGGCGCAATTTCGAAAATTTCGCGAGAACCGCCGACGGGAACGCGAGCTGCGGGAACGCGAAATCGAACTCCGCACGCTCGCAAATCGCATGGCGGCGACAATGCAATTTTACGCGCCGCCGATTTCCGAAACGCCGACGACACCGCCGCGCACGAACAACGCCCGCGTTCCCGCAAGCGCGACCGTCGTCAAAAAAACTGCGGGAACGCCCGCGCCCGCCAAGCGCCCGGCGATCCCGCTCCCGCGCAAAAATTACGCGCACTTCGCGCCTTCGTTCGCCACGACGCCCGTCGCAAGATTTCTGCAAAAAATCGGCGCCGGCGGGCTTTCCGTTTCGCTGATTTTTCACTTCGTGCTCATCGTTTGCGCGCTTTTCTACGTTGTTTCAACCTACGTCGAAACAAAGGAAGAACCGCCGGAATTTTTCGCAACCGGACGCGGCGGCGGGCGCGACGGCGATCGCCCGTCCTACGCCGACGTGCAGGCAAGTCGCCGCAGCGCCGGGAAATTCAACACCGCAAAACGGGAACACAAAATCGTTTCCAAGTCCGCAAAATCCGCAATCGCGTTGCCGGAAATGCCCGAACTCCCGCGCACCGCACTGTTCACGCTCGCTCCCGCAAGCAACGCGCTCGAATTCGGCAACCTTTCCTCCGGAACGGGCGGCGGACTCGGCGGCGGCATCGGCGCGGGAACGGGAATCGGAATCGGCGCAGGACGCAATTTCGTCGGGAAAGCTAAAACAACGCAGAAAATTCTCGGCACCAACGTCACCGCCGAAAAACTTGCCGTCTATATGGACAATTCCGGGTCGATGACGGAAGTCATTCCCGTCGTTCGCAAAGAAATTTTGAAAAAATTTCCGACCGCCGATGTCTATGAATTTTTCGGTTGCGGAATGCATCAGCTTCCCGACGAAGCGCTTCCCGCGTCGAAATCATGGCAACGGGAACGCACGCGCCTTCTGAAAAAATTTTCCGTCGAAAAAAAAGCGTCCGATGCCCGCGCCGCAGCAAGAAAAATCGCGGCGCAACAAAAGAAAAACGCGAAAAAAAACAATTTCGGCTACAGCACCGAAGAGACTTGGCGGCTCGCTCTCAGCAGCTACGGAACCGCGCTTCTGAACGAATTTCTAAAAGGAGGCGACCACTCCGTCAATCTCGGCACTTGGCTCGACACCGTTGTCACCGACGGCGGCTACGATGCGATTTTCGTTTTCGCGGATTTTCAGGATTACACCGACGGCTCGCTCTCCAACGAAGAAACCGTGCGGGAACGCTGGCTCAACAGCGCCCGCGAACACGGACAGCGCTTTTATTTCTTTACCACGGAAATGATGCCGCAAAAGATTTTTTGCTCGCTTGCCGAACTCACCGACGGCGATATCGCCATTCCCAAAGAAACCGCAAAACGCTCGTTCGAGGCGCAGGAAACCGAGCACGCGCTGAAAAATCTTAAACAAAACAAAAAATCGTCCGTTCCCGCCGACACGACAAAAGAAATCCCGGAGGAAGACGATTTCGACGTTCCCGCCGAGGACGAGAACGATTCGGAAACGGATCAAACATAAAAACAACGTTCCCGCAAAAAATCGGGAAACCGCCGCGGGAACGGTTTTCAAGCAAATTTTTAAAAAAACGCTTGCCAAGCGTCAAAGAAAGTTGTTCCTTTGGAAATTCACATTTTTTCAGCAACATGAAAGCGACAATCATCACGCAAGGCCGCCAATTCACCGTCAAGGAAGGCGATGTTCTTTTCGTCAACCGCTATCCCGAAACCAAAGCGGGGGACACCGTCACCATCGACCAAGTCATCTTCGCAGGCGAAGGCGATTCCGCTAAAATCGGCACGCCGACGATTCCGGGCGCGAGCGTCACGGCGAAAATTCTCGAAAACAAGCGCGGCAAAAAAATCGTCATCTTCAAGATGAAACGCCGCAAAGGGTATCGCCGCACGCGCGGTCACCGTCAGGAGCTTTCGGTCATCAAGATCGAATCCATCAACGCGTAAGCGGTTTTTGATTTAACAGAAGGACAAACAATGGCACATCATAAAGGCGGAGGAACTTCTTCCAACGGGCGCGATTCGAATGCGCAGCGCCGCGGCGTCAAACTTTACGGCGGGCAATTTGCCAAAGCCGGCAACATTCTGATTCGCCAGTGCGGCACGAAAATGCACGCCGGGCACAACGTCGGAATGGGGCGCGACTACACGCTGTTCGCTCTCAAAGACGGCACGGTCGTCTGGGACAAGGCGCATCGCAAAGTCTCGATCACGCCGGTCGAAGCGTAAGGCGTTTCGCACAAGCGAAACCGCAAAAAGCGTTCCCGTGAGCAATCGCGGGAACGCTTTTTTTTGGTGAATGGTGGAGTGTGTAAGGTGGAAAAAACGGAAAACGGGACCACGGATGGACACAGAGGAGCACGGATTTTTTAGAGAATTTTGCCGTAGGCAAAAACCGCACTTCACCGGTTAACCAGTTCTCCAGTTAACCAGTCCACCGTTCTTTCTTTTGCCGCAGATTTCACAGAT
>CAVFCB010000083.1:0-7543 GCA_963620895.1 Bacteroidaceae bacterium
GTTGAGGACGAAGCCTTCCGGCAGATTTTTTCTCGCGGAATCGAAAGATTCTTCGCAGGGAAAATCGAAAATTTTTCCGCAGACGGAGCATTTGAAATGTCCGTGCGGTTGCGTGGTCGAATCAAAGCGCATCTCGATTTCTTCGAGCGTCACCATTTGCGCGAGCCCTTTTTCGCAGAAAAGCCGCAAGGTGTTATACACGGTCGTGCGCGAGAGCGTTTTTATTTTTTTGTAAAGCCCGCGATACACGTCTTCCGCGGTCGGATGGGTTTTGTTTCGGGCGATGAATTCGTAGATGGCGCGCCGTTGCCGTGAGGGGCGAATTCCGTGCTCGATGAGCGCGCGGTCGATGTCCGGAGTTTCTTTCATCGAATTGAAAGTTTTTGTTAAAAGGGGAAAGGGGAAGCAGGAGAAAGATTCCCGGGAACGGAACGCGTTCCCGAGAATCGATTTCGAAAAATTATTTTCCGAAGTAGCGGTTGAGCAAACCTTCAAAAGCCGCGCCGTGGCGCGCTTCGTCTTTGCACATTTCGTGAACCGTGTCGTGAACGGCGTCGAGACCGAGCTCTTTGGCGCGCTTGGCGAGTTGGAGCTTGCCTTCGCAGGCGCCCTGTTCGGCGTCCACGCGCATTTGCAGATTCGTTTTCGTGCAGGGCTTGACGACGTCGCCGAGCAGTTCGGCAAACTTCGCCGCGTGTTCGGCTTCTTCAAAAGCGATGCGCTTGTAGGCTTCGGCGACTTCCGGGTAGCCTTCGCGATCCGCCTGTCGGCTCATCGCGAGATACATGCCCACTTCCGTGCATTCGCCCATGAAGTTCATGTTGAGCCCGTCGATGATTTCCTTGTCAACGCCTTGCGCGACGCCGACGCGATGTTCGTCCGCCCACGTTTTCTTGCCGGCGGTTTGAACGACTTCCTGAAACTTGGAAGCCGGAGCTTTGCATTGCGGGCACTGCGCCGGAGGCTGATCGCCTTCGTGAACATAACCGCAAATCGTGCATACGTATTTTGCCATAATTTTATCTTTCGTTTGTTTTTTCCTTAATGTTGGAATAATTCCAATTTTCCGGGTTGAACCGATGCGAGGCAAGCATTTTTTTCGCGTTCCCGCGCTTGCGTCAGGCGCTTTTCGGGTGGTAGTATCCGCAATTCCTTTTCGACGATGAAATGGGTTCACACAGAAACGGATGCGCATGCCGCGCTCGCCTTGCGGGACGGGCTTGAGCTGTTGCCGCCGATTGCGTCGCTTCTGGTGAAAATGGGCTATCGCGATCCCGAATCGGCGGAGCGTTTTCTTTTTCCGAAAATTTCGCATGTCACGGATCCGTTTCTGATTCCGAATCTGGAAACGGCGGCGGCGCGCATCGTGAAAGCGATTGACGCGCGGGAACGCATTTCCGTGGTCGGCGACTACGATGTGGACGGCGTGACGGCGGTGACGTTGCTCGTGAGTTTTCTGCGGCATTTCGGCTTGCGTCCGCATTATTTCGTGCCTCGGCGCAAGGAGGAAGGCTACGGGTTGAGCTCGGCGATCGTGGCGCGTGCGCTTGCGCGGGAACGCCCGTCGCTTTTTTTCGTTTTGGATTGCGGGACAAATGCGGTTGAGCAGGTTGAAGAGCTGCGTTCCCGCGGGGTGGAAGTCATCATCGTCGATCACCACCGAAGCAAGACGGCGGCGCGTCCCGATGCCGTGTTGGTGAATCCGAATTCCTCGTTTTCTTCGGCTCCGGATTATTCGCCGATGTGCACGGCGGGGCTGATGTTCAAGGTGCTTCACGGCGTGTTGAAAATTATGCGTTCCCGCCGCGACGCCCGTTCTTTTGACATTATTTTGCGCGAGTATCTCGACCTCGTCGCGCTCGGAACGATTACGGACATTTCTCCGCTCGTCGGCGAAAATCGCACGATGGTCTGGTTCGGGCTTCGGCAAATGAAAAACACGCGAAGCAAAGGCTTGCGTGCGCTCATTTCCGCGAGCGGGATCGCCGACACCGCCGACATTTCTCCCGTGGATGTTTCGCACAGAATTTGTCCGAGAATCAACGCCAGCGGACGCCTCGCGGACGCTTCGCTTCCCGTGGAAATGTTCCTTTGCGAAAACGAAAAACGCTGCGCCGAGTTGGCGAAAGAGCTTTCCGACATGAATCGCGACCGGCAGGAAATTGAGCGCGGAATTTTCGACGAAGCGCTTGCGCAGGTGAGCGCGGAATCGTCGCACCGCCACGCGTTGCTCGCCTACGGCGATTGGCATCCGGGCGTCGTCGGCATCGTGGCGGGCAAGCTCGCGCGGCATTTTAATCGCCCGTGCATCGTGCTCGGCACGGAAGGGCGGCTCGCAAAAGGCTCCGGGCGCGGCGTTCCCGGCGTGAATCTTATCGATGTGCTTCGTCCTTACGGCGACAATCTCGAATCGTGGGGCGGGCATCCGATGGCGGTGGGAATTTCGATTGAGGCGGAAAAAGTTCCCGAATTTCGCGAGTTTTTCGACGCCGCCGTCGGGCGCGCGCTCGCGTCCGCGGGAACGGTTTCCGCTACGGACAAACACGAGCTGGACATCGCCGCGTGGCTGAAACCCGAAGACATCACGTCGGAACTTTTCGATCAGATTTTCCAACTCGCGCCGTTCGGCGAAGGCAATCCCGAACCCGTTTTCGGTTTGCGCAATTTGGTCATGCCGCGCGAAATCATCGTTTTCGGCGGAGACAATTTTCGGTTTCAGATGCTGTTGCCGAATCTTTCGCGCCTCGGCGTTGTCGCGTGGCATCTTTCGGAAGGCGTTCCCGCGGCGGGAGCGCACGTCGATTTGGCGGTGCGCCTGTCGTGGAACAATTATAACGGTCGAAAATACCAGCAGGCGGAGCTCGTCTCTTGGCGCCCGGCGGAAGAAGAATCGGAATTCGGGGACGCACCGCGATGAGAGCGTTCATTCTCGGACGCGCCGTGCATGGCGAAAAATTTTGGCTGATAACGACGCTTTCCGTCGAGGAGGGCGCGGCGTCGTGCCTCATTCGCCAATCGACGAAAAAGACGGGAACGGTCGTGCCCGATCTTTTCGACGAAGCGGAAATTTCGCTCGATCGCCGAAAGGCGGGAACGGAAGGTCCGCGCTTCGCAAAGGAATACGCGCTGATTGCGCGCCACACGGGAATTTCCGGGAACTACGAGAGCCTTGTTTACGCGAGCCGTTTCGCGACGTTGCTCGCGCGCAACGCGTTCCCGCCGGACGCGCGCGCCGCCGTTTTTTCCGTTTGCCGAAACGCGATTCTCGCTTTTTCGGAAAAGAAACGCCGCGACGCCACGTATTTCAAGGCACTGTGGATGTTTGCGCGGGAATGCGGTTTGCCCGTGCGCGAAGATTGGTTTGAAAGTCTTCGTTACGACGACAAGCTATGCGCGTCCGCCGTGTTGCGTTCGCCGCTCGAAACGCTCGACGTTCCCGTGCCGAACGTCGAACATCTCATCAGCGAAGCGGAATACTGGCTCGTGCACGAAAACGATTTTTCCGTGTCGGCGTTCTGAGAACGTTTCAGTTGCGCACGAGCTCGTAGCCGTCCTTGCGGTCGAGCGATTTCCAACCGAGCGCGGCGAGCGCATCGCGCAGTTGATCCGCTTCCGCCCAATTTTTCGCGAGCTTCGCCGCCCAGCGTTTTTCGCCGAGCGCGGCGACGTCCGCGGGAACGTCGACGGATTTTTTTTCGGAAAAAAGTTTCAGTCCGAGCGCGAAGAGAATTTTTGCGAGTCCGCAAAGTTGCGTTCCCGCTTCCGCGCGCGAGAGCTCCGTCCGATTGAGTTCGCCGAGCGCGGAAAAGATTTTTCCGAGCGCTCCGGGAATGTTCAGATCGTCGCAGAGCGCAAGCCACGCAGGTTCAAACGCGCCCCACGCCGTATTCTTTTCGTGAACGGCAATGTCCTGCGAAAATTCTTCGGGCGTGATCCCGGATTTTTCCAGAAGCCGACGCGCGCCTTTTTCGATTTTTTCGAGCGCGGCGGTCGCGTCTTCAAGCGATTTCAGCGTGAAATTGAGTTGCGAGCGGTAATGCCCGGAAATGAGCGCGTAGCGCACGGCGGCGGGCGAAAAACCTTTGCTTTCGAGATCGGCGAGCGTGTAAAGATTGCCGAGCGATTTCGACATTTTCGCGCCGTCCACCATCAGGTGCGCGGAGTGAAACCAGTGCCGGGCGAATGTGCCGTGATGCCCGCACGAACATTCCGCCTGCGCGATTTCGTTTTCGTGGTGCGGGAAGCAAAGATCGACGCCTCCGCCGTGCAGATCGAAAGTTTCGCCGAGGTAGTGCGTGCTCATCGCGGAACACTCGATGTGCCAGCCGGGACGACCTTCGCCCCACGGGCTTTGCCAAAAATTCGGTCCGTCCTCCGGTTTCCGCGCTTTCCACAGCGCAAAGTCGGCGACATCGTCGCGCGCGTATTCGTCGGCAAGGTTCGCCGTTCCCGCGGAATTCGTTTCCTGCGTGCGGAGCGCATCGCGGTCGAGGTGCGCGAGCTTTCCGTATTCGGGATCGCTCGAAACTTTGAAATAAACGCTGCCGTCGGGCGCAACGTAGGCGTTCCCGCGGGCGACGAGCTTTTCAATCATCGCGATTTGAAGCGGAATGTGCGCAACGGCGCTCGGTTCGACCTGCGGCGGGAGCATGTTGAGCGCGGCGCAGTCGTCGTGAAATTTTTTTGTCCACGCGGCGGTGAAATCGGCAAGCGTTTTGCCTTCCTGCTGTGAGCGGCGAATCGTTTTGTCGTCCACATCGGTGATATTGCGAACGTGGCGGACGCGGAGGCCGTCCGTTTCGAGCGCGCGCCGCAGAACATCCTGCAACAAAAACGTGCGGAAATTGCCGATGTGCGCGGGACCGTAAACGGTCGGCCCGCAGCAATACATGCCGAATTCCTTTTCGGGCGAGCTCGGCGCGAGCGTGCGCATTGAACGGGACAACGTATCGTAAAGTCTGATCGACATGGCTTTTTTGTTTCTGAAAAAAATGAAAGCGCGAAAATATCCCCGCCGTTTCGGGAACGCAATTTTTGATTTTCGCCGATGGCGAAAATTGGTGGAGGGTGGAAAAATGGTGTAGGGTGGAGGGTGGAAAATTGGTGGAGGGTTGAAGTTTGCTTTACAGCCCCATTCGAAATCTGGTATACTATCGCTCAATTACAAGCCCCCTGCCAGAACTGCATTGTGCAACAGGTGTTGCATTGGAATTGGCTGGCAGGACTGAAAACTGAAAAGAGTTGCAACGGTCAATTGGTGAGGAAAAGAGCGCGATGCGAAGATTAAGTGTTCCACCCCGTGTTTATGACAAGCTGAAGAGTCGCTTCAAGACTCTTTCTGGTGAGGACGATCAAAAGTTTCTTACGAAATATCAGCAAGTCTATGGCGAAAGCGCCTATCAATACTTGGTGAGGACTTATCGCAGTGCTCGTATTGGCGATCAATATTTTTTTAAAACATCTCCGAGCGGTCAGACCCAAAAGCGTCTCTTAGAATTGATACCGACAGTCATGTCACCCAAAGAGCGGTTTGAATTGTTTGAGGAAATAATAGACTATAATGAATCAAAAATAGGCAATGATGAATTCGAGAACTGGAAATACTCTCATGGACTCCACAAAAGTCGCGCATTAAGCGATTCCTTGTCATTCTCTTTTGATGAATGGGTACGTTTTGGCGAGAATCGGGTGAAAGCCCGAATTAAAGAAATCGGAGATTGTGTTGTCAGCGCTGTCAATTATAAGGAGCGATACGATTTCTCTGAGATTGAGTGGCTAATGGGCGACGACATTACGAAATTTTGCCAACTCATGGAAAACAAGCGCAAAGAAGAGCTAAAATCAAGCGTAGCTACCGCAATTTCAGAGGTTGACGCATTGGGTTCAAAGTGGAGGGATTTAAAGAACGGAACAGTTAGCCATCAGCGCAATTCCGAAATGAGGTATAGCTTCTCATTGGCAGGACACAACGTTCACGTGACAATTTTTGATGCCAAAGAGAGGGCACGTATGGCGGCGAGAGAGAAACTAAACGATTTTCTCGGCAAAGCTGTCGGATGTTTGGCAGTAATCGTGCTCATAATCATTCTTTTACTCGCGACTAAAAAATAAGGATAACAAAAATGAACGAAATCATGAAAAAGGAAACAGAAACGAGCCTTGATCTCATGGGGGATTTCTCGCTCCAAGGTTTGCCCGAAGAGGTGAAACAGACTTTGCGTGAAAAGGTGCAGGAAGCAAAGATTGAGATAGCCAAGGACGTCGCTCAGAAGAAACTGGATTTGCAAGCAAGTTCTACCGGTATTGACATCACGATTAACACTGCTAACCGTCTTGAACAGGGCAAAAATGATTATCATATTTCGTCTATGCATAAAACAGGGAACTGGGGGCAAACAGAAGTCAAGGTTTCTCGGAATACCAATAACGGAATGCTCGCTGTCATGGTGATAGTCGGAATCGTTCTCATCATCGTGCTTGCAAAGTGTTTGTGATATGGCGACTGAAATAAAGGTGGTCTCGTTTAAGAGGCAAGGAATCCTGGCAGGCGTGATTTTCCTCGTTTGTGCCGTCTCAATCTTTGCGGTCAAGTATCTCCAGCGTCATACGACCGAGTCAGATTTTTCCGTTTCGGACATTCATCTGAAAGCCGGAGACGAGATGCAACGCGAAACGATAGTTGAACGCGATGTTGAAGTTAATCTGTTAGAGCCGTTGCTAATCAAACTTGGCTTTGGCCGTCAGGATTGGGTTCGTCAATTGCCAGTTCAGATAGGAAGGAGCGAAAAGGCGTTTCCTGATTACGCTCTTTTGGTAGACAACAAAGGAGAATATCCTATCGCGAAATATGTTTGGGAAGCCAAATATAGTATACCCACCGAACATCAATTACGAAAGGATTTTCGCCAAGTTCGTTCTTACGCATTGCTCTTGCAAGCAAAGGCTCTCTGCCTCGTTTCGAAGGAGGGCGTCTGGTTCGTAGAGTCTGATTCAGGCTTTGAATTCAAATCTTTTAAACATTTTACATGGGAAGAGTTGCAGGACAGAAGCTGTCTTGAGCAACTGAACGCCTGTTTTCAAAACGATACGGGTTCATAAGTTCGGGCTACAAATTCCTGATTTTCTCAAAGAATCTTCATTCTTCGTGGGAATCTCCGTCATGCCGCGCATAGTTTTCGGTGCATCTGTCCATGGAGGTAGGTGCGTCCGCATTCCGCCGAAAGGCAAAGTCTGCGGCTGATGCCTGCTTTTCAGTCCCTGCCGAACGCTGGCATTTTACCGGAAGCAATAGAAGAGCACCCGCTCTGCAGCCGAATTTTTTTTGAAAAGGGATTTCGATGCGCAGACGTGGACGTCTCTGCCTCCAATTTTTGCCAAAGACGAAAATCACACTTCACTAGCCACCGATTCCTCCAGTCATTCATTTTCGCCTACGGCGAAAATTGGTGTAGGGTTGAGGGTGGAGGGTGGAGGGTTATTTGCGCGGGGTTTCGAACGAAAAGCCGCGGGAACGAATTGCGTTTGCGAGTGCGGCGAGATCGAG
>CAVFCB010000084.1:0-7526 GCA_963620895.1 Bacteroidaceae bacterium
CCTATATTCGCCCGCTCCGCGGACGGAAATAGTGTGATTTTTGCCGCAGGCAAAATCCGCACTTCACCAGTCCACCGGTAAACCAGTTCTCCAGTCCACCTTCCGCCTTCCTAAAACTCGTTCCCGCGAGGGCTTTTACGAGGGTAAATCTGCTTGCTCCCAGAACGGGGAATTCGGTATGCTTCGAGCGATGCGCGAGAAAGCGACACAGTTCCGTTTTACCGACGAAATCCGATGGCGCGTCGCACCGGAATTCGGCGGCGTGTCGGAGGTCTGCGACTTCGCGAATTACGCGCCTGTGCGCGTGATTTCCTCGGGGCGGGAGCGTGTCGAGGAGATGGAGATTCGGCGCGGGAACGGCGTTGCGCCGTTGCGTGTGGTGGTGAAAACGTTTTTGCGACAGTCTGCGCCGAAGCGTTTTTTTGAAAAGCGCACGGGAACGAAAGCTCAGCGGGCGTTTTGCGCGGCGCAAATTTTGCGGGAACGCGGAGTCGGCACGCCGCCGCCCGTGGCGCTTGCGGAGCGGATTTCGCCGCGCGGGGAAATTCTCGAAAGCCGCCTTGTCACGGCGTTTGTTCCCGACCTGACGGATCTGCGGCGCGAGTTGCATCGGCTGATTGCGGGCGAGGGCATCGCCGATCCCGCGACGGAGCTTTCCGCGCTGTTGAGCACGGTCGCCGAGGCGTGTCGCGCGTTTCACGATTGCGGGATTGTTCACCGCGATTTGGGCAATCAGAACATCGGGCTGAAAAAGCTCGAAGCGGGCGCGTCGGCGAAGTTTGAAGTCGTTTTTCTCGACCTTGACCGCGTGCGAATTTCCCCGGCGGGAACGCTGACGTGGGCGCAACGCGGGAGCGACCTTGCGCGACTTTTTCTTCCGTCGGAGCTGCGCTGGTTTTTCTGCCGAATGTATGCGGGAACGAACCCGCAACCGCGCGGATTTCGCGAAGGCATGAAACGCGCCATGCGTGCGTGGGATTTCCATTGCCGCACGCGAATTTTGCGGCATCCGATCGAGACGCTTCGCAAAAAATTCTCGCCCGACGCCGCGCGTGCCGAGACTTACTACGAAGGGCGCGGAATTTGGATTTGGGACGAAAAAACGGCGCAGGCTGTCATCGCGCACGACAAGAAAAATTCTCGCCGACTGCGTCCGATTGCGAACGTTTTTCGCTCGCTCGGCGCGTTGTTGCGGCGCGGGAACGCCGTGCGCCGCGCGTATCGCGAGCTTTCCGCGCGCTCGTTTTCCGAGCCCGTCGCGCTTGCGGGAACGCTCGGCATGACGCTTGAAGCGAGCGCGGAACAGCCGTGGGCGCCGCAACTGCATTTTCTCGATGAACTCGAAACGGCGGCGGGCGCGCGTCTGCCGATTTTGTTGCGCGTGTATTTTCACAAAGGCGAAACGCAGTGGACGCTTGCGACGGCGCGGGCGCGCGAACTCCGCGCTCGCGGGAACGCCGTTGCGTTTGCGCTCGTGCAGTCCCGCGCGGCGGTGCGCGAGCCCGAAGCGTGGGCGCGCATGGTGAATTTCGTCGTTTCGGAAACGCATGCGTTTGCGGATTTTTACGAAGTCGGGCACGCGATAAATCGCTCGAAATGGGGCGTTTGGGATTTTCGCGATTATGAAAAACTGCTTGCGCCGGCGATTGCGGCGAAGCGTGCGTTCCCGCAAATTCGCCTTACGGGGCCGGCGTGCATCGATTTTGATCTGCACAATCTGCCGGGGATTTTGTCGGTCGTTCCCGCGGGAACGTTTTCGGCGCTTTCGCAGCATCTTTACGTCGATCGCCGCGGTGCGCCGGAAAATTTTCAGGGCAAATTCGACCTCGTCGGCAAGTGCGCAATTCACCGCGCGATTGCGCGCGCGTTCGGTTTTTCCGAGGAAAAAATCATCGTGTCGGAAGTCAATTGGCCGTTGCTCGGCGCGGGAACGTTTTCGCCCTGCGGCGCGTTTTTCTGCGAACCGGGCGGCCCGTTTTCGTCGCCGCCGAGCGTTTCCGAAGACGATTACGCGAAATTCCTGATGCGCTACGTTTTGCTTGCGCTCGGAAGCGGTCACGTTTCGCGGATTTACTGGTGGCGGCTCGTGCATCGCGGCTTCGGACTCGTGGACGATTCCGACCCGGAAAATCCGCGTCCGATGCCCGCGTTTTTTGCGCTGAAAACCTTGCTTGCGCAACTCTCCGGCGCGCGTTTCGAGCGTCGGCTTTCCGCTGCCGACGGCGTTCCCGCGGGAACGTTCGCGCAGGAATTTTCCCGCGCAGACGGTTCCCGTTTTCGCGTTTCGTGGACGCGCGATGCGTTCCCGCAATTTGAATTTTCAAAACACAAAAAAATATCATGAGCAAAATATTGGTGACGGGCGGAGCCGGCTTCATCGGCTCGAATTTGTGCGAAGCGCTGTTGAAGCGCGGAGACGAAGTGGTGTGTCTCGACAACTTCGCGACGGGCAAGCCGGAAAACATTTTGCCGCTTCTGGCGGCGTTCCCGCAGACGTTTCGGCTTGTCGTCGGCGACATTCGCAAGCCGGAGGATTGCGCGAAAGCGATTGCGGGTTGCGAAGCCGTGCTGCACGAAGCGGCGCTCGGTTCCGTGCCGCGTTCGATCAAGGATCCCGCGACGACGAACGAGGTGAACATCGGCGGTTTCATGAACATGATCATCGCGGCGCGCGACGCAAAAGTCCGCCGCTTCGTCTATGCGGCGAGCAGCTCGACTTACGGCGATTCGAAAGCGCTCCCGAAGGTGGAGGACGTGATCGGGCGCCCGCTTTCGCCTTACGCGGTGACGAAATACGTGGACGAACTTTACGCGGATGTTTTCGCGAAAACCTACGGCATGAGCTGCATCGGGTTGCGCTACTTCAACGTGTTCGGTCGCCGGCAGGATCCGCACGGCGCGTATGCGGCGGTGATTCCGCTTTTCGTCAAAAAACTTATGGCGCACGAATCGCCGACGATTAACGGCGACGGCGAGTATTCCCGCGATTTCACTTACGTTGACAACGTCGTGCAAATGAATCTGCTCGCGTTGGAAACGCGCGATCCCGCGGCGGAAAATCAGGTTTACAACACGGCGTGCGGCGATCGCACGACGCTGAACACGCTCGTCGCGCTGCTGAAAGAATTTTTGAGCGAATCCGATCCCGCGATTGCCGACGTTCCCGTGATTCACGGCCCGAACCGCCTCGGCGACATTCCGCATTCGCTCGCGAGCATCGACAAGGCGAAGCGCCTGCTCGGCTACGCGCCGAAATTTTCCGTGCGCGACGGACTCCGCGAAGCCGTGAAGTGGTATCGCGAAAACCTTTGAAAAAACAAAACCCAAAGCGAGGAAATATCATGAAAAATTCCGAAATCAAAATCTGCGTAATCGGGCTGGGCTACGTCGGCTTGCCGCTGGCACGTCTGTTTTCCACAAAATACAAAACCGTCGGTTTCGATATGAACCGTTCCCGCGTGGATGCACTCAACGCCGGGCACGACGCGACGCTCGAAGTCTCCGACGAGCTTCTGCAAAGCGCGCTCGCAAACGGTTTTCGCTGCACGGCGGACATCGAGGACATTCGCGACTGCAACTTTTACGTCGTCGCCGTTCCCACGCCCGTCGATGAAAACAACAATCCCGATCTCACGCCGCTGTGGGGCGCGAGCGAAACCGTCGGCAAAGTCATTTCGCGCGGCGACATTGTCGTCTATGAATCGACGGTTTATCCCGGCGTGACGGAGGACGAGTGCGTTCCCGTGGTCGAAAAAATTTCCGGACTGAAATTCAACGTCGATTTCTTTGCCGGCTATTCGCCCGAGCGCATCAATCCCGGCGACAAACAGCACACGGTGGAAAAAATCAAAAAAGTGACGTCGGGTTCGACGCCGGAAATCGCCGAGCGCGTGAACGCCGTTTATGCGTCCGTCATCACGGCGGGAACGCACATGGCGCCGTCGATCAAGGTCGCGGAAGCGGCGAAAGTCATCGAAAATTCGCAACGCGACATCAACATCGCGTTCGTGAACGAGCTTTCGAAAATTTTCACGAAACTCGGCATCGATACGCACGACGTGCTTGCGGCGGCGGGAACGAAATGGAACTTTCTTCCGTTCAAACCGGGCTTGGTCGGCGGGCACTGCATCGGCGTGGATCCGTATTATCTCGCGCAATGCGCCCAGCGGCACGGCTACAATCCCGAAATTATTTTGGCGGGACGCCGCATGAACGACGGCATGGGCGAATACACGGCGACGCGCGTCGTGAAGCTCATGATTCAGAAAAAAATTCAGGTCGTGGGCTCAAAAATCCTCGTGCTCGGATTTACGTTCAAGGAAAACTGCCCGGACGTGCGCAACACGCGCGTGATCGATATCGTGCGCACGCTGCGTGAATACGATTTGGACATCACGATTTACGATCCGTGGGCGAATCCTGCGATCGCGAAGCGCGAATACGGAGTGGAAGTTTCGAACACGCTCCCGCAGGAACGCTTCGACGCCGTGATCCTCGCCGTCGCGCACAAGGCATTCGATTCGCTCGACGTCGCCGCGCTGCGCAAGCCTGCGTCCGTGCTCTTCGACGTCAAGGGCGTTCTCCCGAAATCCGACATCGACGGGCGGCTTTGAGAAAAATTTCCCGAAACTGCACGCGCACGCGGAAACGATGAGCTTTGACGGGAACATTCTGCTGTTCTTCTGCAACGCGGTCGCGCCGGACAAGGGCGGGGTGGAGCGCTGGTGCGCTTCCGCGTGCGTCGATTTCGAGTCGCGCGGGAACGCGGTGTTTTTCCTCGCCGCCAAGCCCGTGTGGAAAGAATTTGCGGATGCCGAGCGACAGTTTTTCCTGCCGAATGCGAAAAAATTCGATTGCGCCGAAAACGCGGCGTTTTTCGAAAATCTTCTGCGGGAACGGAAAATTTCCGTCGTGCTTTTCCTTTGGGCGGACGGAAAGCGCTTTCCGTTTGCGCGCCAAGCGGGAAAGCTCGGCGTTCCCGTCGTTGCCGCGATTCGCACCGACCCGTGTTTTTACGAGCAACGCCTGCGCGGGAACGGACTTCTCACTCGCGTGAAGCGTTTTCTGCGTTCCCGCCGGCAGGCGAAAATCTACCGCGCGAACGCGGAAGTTTGCGCGACAACGGGTTTGCTCTCGGAAAATTTCGTTCCCGGATTTCTGAAACATTTCCCGAAAGGCGCATCGCCGCGCATCGTCGCGATTCCGAATCCGTCGGCGTATGAAGGCGTTCCCGTTGATTTTTCCGCGAAAAAGCGCGAGCTGCTCTTTGTCGGGCGCATGGAAACTCGCGTAAAACAGCCGCAACTGCTGCTGAAAATTTGGAAAAAACTCCAATCGCGCTTCCCGGAATGGTCGTTGCGCATGGTCGGCGGCGGCTTCGATTTCGATTCGGTGAAGGCGTTCGCGGGAACGCTCGGACTCGAGCGCGTCGCGTTCGAGGGTTTTCAAAAACCGGCGCCGTTTTACCGCGATGCGGCGATTTTCTGCATGACGAGCGCCTACGAAGGCTTTCCGAACGTGCTCGTCGAAGCCGCCGCGTTCGGATGCGTTCCCGTGGCGTTTGATTCGTTTGCCGCCGTGCACGACATCATCGCCGACGGCGAAAACGGCGCGCTCGTTCCCGCGTTTGATTTGGACAAATACGCGGAAACGCTCGCCGCGCTCATGAGCGACGACGCCCGGCGGGAACGCCTCGCGCGCGCGGCGCAACACGGCATCGCCCGCTTTTCGCGCGCCCGCATCCTCGAACGTTGGGAAAAGCTTTTTGAGGCGCTACCTCAAAAACAGTGAATAACGCTCACCGGAAGATGAATTAGGAATTAGAATGAATAGAAGTTCATCTGCGACATCAGCGGCAAAACATCCGTGGGCTAAAACCGTTCCCGCGCGGTCAGCGCAGTCCCGAAAGATCGATTTTGTAGCATTCGGGTTCGGCGTTTGCCTTCTCGATAAACGTCGCCATATAAATCGGCGCGTAAAGGATTTTTCCGTCTTGCCGCAGATTTTCGCCGCAAAGCACGATCGCTTCGGGAAGCGCGTATTCTGCGCAATCCATGATGTTGGCGAGTGCGCGATGCGTCGTGTAATTTTTCCCGGATTTCACTTCGATGGGCAAGACGTTCCCGCCGCGTTCGATGAGAAAATCCACTTCTCCGCGCTTCTTGCTGTTGTAGTAGTAGAGCGAGAATCCGTGCGCTTTCAGCTCTTGCGCAACCGCATTTTCAAAGACGGCTCCGAAATTCACGGCATCGTTCCCGCTGATGATTTTCAGCTGAATGCCTTCCGCATATTGGCAGGCGAGCAGTCCGACATCGTTTTGGAAAAGTTTGAAAAGATTACGGGAACGCGCCAACAGAAGCGGCGATTTCGGCTCTTCCACGTTATAGACGGGCAGGGCAACGCCCGCGTTTTTCAGCCAAAGGAAACCGCTCTCGTGTTGCACAAATTTCGAGTTTTCGTTCAGCTTTTTCAGAATAAACCGCTTGTTTTTTGCGTTCAGCTCCGGCGGAATCAGCTCGAAGATTTCTTCAATGCGAAGTTTGTTCGCGCGGTCGTATTGCGCGATATCGCGCTTGTAAAGCCGGAGAATCGCCAGTTGCACCGCCGCGACTTCCTGAAGATTGGAGGTTTCAAGGTAGCTGACCACCGCCGCCGGCATGCCGCCGACCACGAGGTAGAGCCGAAAAAGCTCCATCATTTTCGTATGGACAAAGGCGTCTGCGGGAACGCGTTCTTCCCACGCTTTGCGCAGCGCCGACCAAACCGTTTCGGAGACGCCGGCACTTCGCGCAAATTCCTCGAAATCGAGCGGGAACATTTCGAAAACGTCCATGTAGCCGACCGGTTCCGAACGCAAATCCCGCAGCTCAACCCCAAGGAGCGAGCCGCTCAAAACGTAGCGGTAAGAGCCTTCTTCGACCAAAAACTTAATCGCGGTAACGATTTCCGGACAGAGTTGCACTTCGTCAAAAAAAACGAGCGTTTCGCCTTTGACCAGAGGAACGGACGTCGCCGCCGAGAGCCGCAACAGAATATCCGCTCTCGAATTCGCCGTCTTGAACGCCTCGGCGGCAGCCGGATTTTCGGCGAAATTGATTTCCGCAAAATGGCGGAAACTCTTCCCGAATTCTCTGATCGAGTAGGTTTTTCCGATTTGGCGCGCTCCCGTGATGAGCAATGCGTTCCCGCTCGTCTCGAAGTGGCGGCGAATCCGTTCGTCAATTTTTCGTTTCAGCATGATTTCCGTTTTTCTAAGGGGAAAATATCTTCATTTTCCCGTTTTTCCAAGGGAAATTTTCGGGGAAATTCCGTTTTTCCAAGGAAAAATCCGCGAAATTTGCCGTTTTTCCAAGACTTTTTTCTTTGCCGCAGATGTCACGGATTCTCACAGATGTTTTTAAAATCCGTGCTTCTCGGTTGTCCGTCCGTGGGCTAAAATTCTGAACCACACGGACACCATCCACCATCCACACTCCACCCAAATGAACATCCTGAAAAAATACAAGCGCTGGGAGCGCGAAGTTTAT
>CAVFCB010000085.1:0-7504 GCA_963620895.1 Bacteroidaceae bacterium
ACCGTTTTTTTTGAAGAACCGCGAACAGCGCGACAGGAGATTTTTCCGGCGTTCCCGCCGTCGCTGTTTTCTATTGTCTTCACGATGTTTGTGCGCACATAATGCGCACATGATTAAAGCGAAAAATTCCACATTAAACCTCAGGATTCCGCTCGCGCAAAAGCACGCCGCCCAGAGATTCGCACGGGAACGCGGAACAACGCTCTCGGCACTGGTTCGGCAGTTCGTTTTCGGAATGACCCGCAAGCCCAACGCGACCACCGCAAAAGCCATCGAAGATTTCAAAAGCGGACGCGACAAAGGAACCGCTTACGAAAGCGTGGACGAAATGTTTGACGATCTCCTCAAATAAGCGCGAACAATGACTCCTCGGGCGACCGCGCGTTTCAAAAAAGATTTGAAACGCTACCGAAACGACACCGGCGCGCTCCAAAGCATTCGGGAAGTTATCCTGCTCGCGTGCACTCACGCCGCGCTTCCCGTGAAGTATCGCGAACACGCGCTGAGCGGAAAATATTCCGCGCTTTCCGAGTGCCACGTCCGACCGGATTTGCTTCTCATTTTCGAAAGGACGGGAACGGAACTGGTTCTCTACCGCGTGGGCTCGCATTCCGAACTGTTCGCCTAAAATTTCCGTTCACGGGAACGCAGAAAAAACCTCCTGCAACTTCCGAGCGAAAAAAAATCATCCGGCTCGCGAAAGCAAGGCGTTCAGGAACGGCGCGGTGGGAGATTTTTCCGGCGGGAGCGCGGCGAGCGCGGGAACGCCGCCTTGGAAAAGGACGCGACCGCCGGCGTTCCCGCCTTCGGGACCGATTTCGACGATGTGATCCGCCTCCGCGAGCACGTCGAGATGATGCTCGACGACGATGACCGTGTGCCCTTCGTCCGCGAGCCGATGGAGAAGCAGAAGCAATTTTTCGCAATCCGCCTGATGCAGTCCGATTGTCGGTTCTTCAAGGATGTAGCAATTTTTTCGCGGCGTTCCCGCGGGCGTTTTTTCCATGCGTTCGCGCCACGACGGGAGCGCTCCGACGAGCTCGCTCACGAGTTTTAGCCGCTGCGATTCGCCGCCGGAGAGCGTCGGCGAGCTTTGTCCGAGCGTGAGATAACCGAGCCCGCATTCGACCATGAGCGCGCAAATTTCCTGCAACTTTTTGTGAAATGCGAAAAATTCCGTCGCCTCGGCGAAAGTCATTGCGAGCACGTCGGCGATGTTTTTTCCGTTCCAACGCACGTCGGAAACGGCGGGCGAATAGCGCGTTCCCGCGCAATCTTCGCAAACGATGCTCGCATCGGGCATAAAATTCATTTCGAGTTTTACGCGTCCTGCGCCGGCGCAAGTTTCGCAACGCCCGCCCTTGGTGTTGAATGAAAAAAATCCGGCGGAAAATCCGCGCATGCGCGATTCGGGCAACTCGGCGAAAACGCGGCGAATGATATCGAACGCGCCGATGTAAGTCGCAGGCGTCGAGCGCGAAGTTTTTCCTATCGGCTCCTGATCGACGACGACGAGTTTGCGGAAAAACTTTCCGCCGCGCAATTCGTCGAATGCGGGAACGCCGGAATTATCGTCGATGAGGCGTTCCCGCAAGGCGCGCGTTCCCGTGAGCACGTCGAGTTTTTTTGCGACGGCGAACGCGAGCGCGGGAGCGAGCAAATCGGAAACGAGCGTGGATTTTCCGGCGCCGCTTACGCCGCAAACAACGTTGAGCCGCGCAACGGCGAACTTCACGTTCACGTGTTTCAGGTTGCGCAAACAAGCGCCGCGCAACTCGATGAAATCGCCGCCGCGCGCGGGAACGTCGCGCCACGCGCCGCGCATCGGATGCGCGATGCCTTCCCGCAAAAATTTTCCCGTGAGCGAAACCGTTTTCGCAAGCGCGCGTTCGAGTTTTTTCGGCGTTCCCGAAAAAAGAATTTCGCCGCCTTGCGCGCCCGATCCCGGACCGAGATCGACGACGTTGTCCGCCGCGCGCATCGTATCTTCGTCGTGTTCGACAACGAGAACGGTGTTCCCGCGATCGCGCAGATTTTTCAGAGACTCGATGAGTCGCGCGTTGTCGCGCGGATGCAGTCCGATGCTGGGTTCGTCGAGCACGTAAAGCGCGCCGGAAAGATTGGAACCGAGTTGCGCCGCGAGGCGAATGCGTTGCGCTTCGCCGCCGGAAAGCGTGTCGCTTGCGCGTTCGAGCGAAAGATAACCGAGCCCGACGCCGTCGAGAAAACGCAGGCGGGAACGCACCTCGGGAACGATGCGCGCGGCGATTGCTTTTTCTCGCGCGTTCAGCGTGAGATTTTCCAACACGGCGAGCAATTTTGCCGGCGGGAGCGCGAGCAGCTCCGGCAACGAAAACGACGTTCCCGCGCCGCATTTCGCATCGGCGAAAATCCGCACCGCGCGAGCGAGCGGATTGAGTCGTGCACCGCCGCAAACGGGGCAGATTTTTTTTGAAACCTTGTCGGCGAGCGCGTTGTCGTTCAGCGCACCTTCTTCCGCGCCCCAGCCTTCGACAACGCGCCCGTGCCCGTGGCAAGCCTCGCACCAACCGCGCGGCGAATTCCATGAAAAACTTTTCGGATCAAGCTCCGGGAACGATTCGCCCGTGTGCGGATCGATGCGTTCCCGCGAAAACCATTCGATCGCGTTCCCGCGCGCGTCCGAAAGCACGCACACGCCTTTGCCGAGACGCAACGCTTCGGCGACGGATTTTTTCGCATCAAAATTCGGCGACGGGAACGCCGCGACGACGACTTCGACATCGTGTTCGCGATAACGATCGAGCGGCTCAAAACCGTGCGTCGAAACGAGTTTGCCGTCCGCGCGCAAAGTTTCGTAGCCGTGTTCGAGCGCCCACTCGGCGAGCGGTCGATGGTGCCCTTTTCGATTGCGCACAAGCGGCGCCGCGAGCAACAGCGATTTCGCGCGCTTCGCTTTTTTCGCGGCGGCGGAAACGCGTTCGACGATGTGCTTCGGCGTTCCCGCGACGAGCGGCGTTCCCGTTGCGGGATTGTGCATCACGCCGATTCGCGCGAAGAGCAAACGCAGATATTGCGCAACTTCGGTAACGGTCGCGACGGTCGATTTCGCGCTCCCGCGCGTGAGGCGTTGCTCTATGGCGACGGTCGGCGGCAAACCGTCGATCGCGTCGGCATCGGGGCGCGGCATCTGCTCGACGAATTGCCGCGCGTAAGCGCTCATGCATTCCATGAAGCGGCGTTGTCCTTCGGCGAAAATCACGTCGAACGCGAGCGAAGATTTTCCCGATCCGCTCACGCCCGTGAACACGGTGAGCGCGCCGTGCGGAACGTCCAACGAAACGTTTTTGAGATTGTGTTCGCGCACGCCGCGCAGAGAAATTTTTCCGGCGGAAATTTTCGCGGGAACGGAAAATTTTTCGCGTGCGGCGGGAACGCTTGCGGATTTTTTCTCGCGCAAAAAAACGTTCCCGCGAGTGTTCCCGCGTTCGGCTTCGCGCAAGGCGTCGCGCAGAAACGGCGCCGTCGCGGTGTTCCCGCGAGCAAGCGCGCGCGGCGTTCCCGCGGCGACAAGTTTGCCGCCCGCCGCGCCCGCTTCCGGTCCGAGTTCGAGCAACCAATCGCAGGCGACGAGCACGTCCGTCTGATGTTCGATGACGACGACGCTGTTCCCGGCGGCGACGAGTTTTTTCAAAATTCCGATGAGCAGCGCGACGTCCTCGCGATGCAGTCCGGTCGTCGGTTCGTCGAGGAGAATGAGCTTGCCCGAGCGCGGCGTTCCCGCGGCGGATTTTTCGTTTTCGTCTTCGAGTCCGGCGAGAAATTTTACGAGTTTGAGTCGTTGCGCTTCGCCGCCGGAAAGCGTGTTGAGCGGCTGTCCGAGCGTGAGATAGCCAAGACCGAGACTTTCGAGCAATGCGAGTTTTGCGACGATTGCGCGCGTTCCCGCGAAAAATTTTTTCGCATCGGAAACCGTCGTTTCCAAAATTTCAGCAACGTTTTTTCCGTTGAATCGAAATTCCAAAACTTCTTTCGTGAAGCGCTTGCCTTCGCACACGGGACAAGGCACGTGCACGTCGGAAAGAAACTGCATTTCGACCGCTTCCCAGCCCGCGCCGCCGCAATGCGGGCAACGTCCGTCGCCGCTGTTGAACGAAAAATGCGATGCGCTCAGACCGAGCGCCGCCGCTTCCGGCGTTCCCGCGAGGCGTTTGCGGACGAGCTCCCAAACGCCGGTGTAAAGCGCCGTATTCGAGCGCGGCGTTTTCGAAACCGGCGACTGATCGACGAGCACGACTTCGTCGAGCGGCGCATCGCTTTCGAACGTGAACGGCGGGAACGCGGCGGCATCGTCTTCGGCGGGAACGCCGGTTTCCGCTTTCGCGAAACGCGCGAGCACATTGTTCACGAGCGTGGATTTTCCCGAACCGGAAACGCCGCAAAGTCCGACGAGCGCGCGCATCGGAAACGTCGCAGAAAAATTTTTCAGATTGTGAACGCTGACTCCGCCGAGACGAATTTGCGGAACGCCGCGCGCATTAAATTCCGTTGCGGGAACGCTCGCGCGTTTTTTCCCGCTGAGCCACGCGCCCGTGACGGAATTTTCGCAGGACAAAATTCCCGCGGGAACGCCCGAATAAACGAGCCGCCCGCCGTCGGCGCCCGGACGCGGACCGATTTCGATGAGCCAATCCGCCGCGCGCATCACGGATTCGTCGTGTTCGACGACGACGACCGTGTTCCCGCAATCGACGAGGCGGCGCAGAATCGCCGTCATTTTTCCGAGGTCGCGCGGATGCAGTCCGACGCTCGGTTCGTCGAGAATAAAAAGCGTGTTTGCGAGCGATGCGCCGAGGCACGCGGTGAGATTTACGCGTTGCGTTTCGCCGCCGGAAAGCGTGCGCGATTGCCGATCGAGCGTGAGATAACCGAGCCCGACTTCGCGCAGATACGAAAGCCGCGTGCGCATTTCCGCGAACGCGAAATCTTCGGGCGCGAGCGGCGAAGCGGACGTCGTTTTTTTCGCGGGCGCGGGAACGCAGTCCGCCGTAAGCGCGAGCAATTCGTCAACAGTTTTTGAATACAATTCCGGGAGCGTGAAGCCGCGCCATTTCCAGCAAAGCGATTCTTCGCGGAAACGCGTGCCGCCGCATTCCGGGCATTTCACGTAAGCGCGAAAACGCGAAAGAAACACGCGCACGTGCATTTTGTAGGACGTGCTTTCGAGCCACGCGAAAAAGCGTCGCACGCCGTACCACCCGCGCGTCCAATCGCTCTCGCTCCAATCCGCGTCGCCCGCCAACACGTATTCGCGCGCGTCCGCAGGAAGCTCGCGCCACGGAATGTTCGTCGGAATTTTTCGGCGACGGCAAGCGGCGAGCAAATCGCGCTGAGATTCGCCGTAAACTTCGCCGGAAAACGGCGCGAACACGCCTTGCGCAAGCGTGCGCGAATCGTCGGGAATAATTTTTTTCCAATCCGATTCGATGACGCGTCCGAAACCGCGACAACGCGGGCACGCGCCGACCGGCGAATTAAACGAAAACAGCGCCGGCGTAGGCGCACGGAAACGGCGACGCGTTGCAGGCGAAACGAGTTTTTCCGCGTAGGCGCCAAGTTCGGAAAACGTTCCCGTTCCCGCAGCGGAATTCGAATCGGCGGAAGATTTTTTCCCGAAAAGAAAAACGAGCCCGCCGCCGAGATTCAGCGCGGAAGCCGCCGCTTCGATAAAGCGCGGACGCTCTTCGGGAACGATGCGCACGCGATCGGCGACGACGAAAATTTTCTGCTCCGATGCGGGAACGGCGCTCGCAAAATCTTCGAGCGCGAAAAGCTCGCCCGCGCGCAATCCTTTCGTGAAGCCGCGCGCAACGTATTCGGGAACGATTTTCTCCCACGAAATTTTCTCCGGACGTTCGAGCGGGAACGCAACGACGAGCGGCGTTCCCGCGGGAAAACGCTTCGCGACATCGTCCCAAATCGTCGCCGGCGTCCACGCGCGCAACGGCGTTCCCGTCGCGGGATCGATGAGCTCGGCGCGATACGCGAACCAAATTTTCATGCGGTCGCAAAGCTCGGTCATCGTGCCGACGGTCGAGCGCGAAGTTTTTACGGAATTGCCCTGCCGAATCGCAACGGACGGGCGCACGTTTTCGACGGAATCGACGTCCGCTTCCGGCAACAATTCGAGAAACTGCCGCGTGTAAGGCGAAAATGTTTCGACGTAGCGTCGCTGCCCTTCGGCGTGCAACGTCTCGAACACGAGCGAGGATTTTCCCGCGCCGCTCAATCCGGTGACGACGACGAGTTTTCCGACGGGAACATCGACGTCGATGCCCTTCAAATTATTTTGGCGCACGCCGCGCAGGCGGATGCATTCCGGAGTGTTTTTTCCCATGAAAAAAACCGATGAATTGATGCGAGCGAAATTTCACTCACTGCGCCGAAGCGCTTCGCTCAGTTTTTCGCGGGAACGAAACGAATTCCGGAGGCGCGGGAAATTTTCGCGGAAACGAGCGGGCGTGCGGGATCCGCCTGATCTTTTGCGCCGCCGAGCGCAACGACGATTTCTCCCTGCGGAGGAACGACCGTCGCGTTTTTAAAAACAAATTCGGCGTTCCCGGCTCCGACGAGTTTCGCGCCGTCGAGCAGAATCGCGACGCTTCCCGCGTTTTTCAGCGCAACGCTTTTCCCGTCTTTCGCGGGAACGCATTTCGGTTTTCCCTGCGGAATTTTGATTTTCGGAAAATCCGCGCGAACGAGTTCCGCGAACGTGAATTCCGCAATTCGGCGCGCGCCGGCGGCGTTCGGGTGAAGTCCGTCCGGCAGAAAAAGTTCGGGATGCGCGGCGAGCGGCGAATACGCGTCCATCTGCCGCGCCTTGAATTTTTTCGCGATTTTGGTGAGCAGTTTTTCCGCCGTCGGGCGATTCGCCGAAGAACCGTTGTCCGCTTTCGGGAACGAAAATTCCGGCGCGAAAACGTTGCCCGGGAACGCCGACTTGCCGTCGGGTCCGCGGAAGTCCGGCGCGAGTTTCGTCCACATCATCAGCGCGACGTTTTTGCGCCCGCCGACCCATGCGGAAATGAGCGTTTCGTAGCCTTGAACGAAAAGTTTTTCGTCCCACCATCTTCCGGTGTCGTTGATGCCGAGATTGCAGATGTAAGCGTCCGCCTGCCATTCGACGGCGTTCGTGTGTTCGGGCTGATCGCCGAGCCAGCGACGGCGCGATTTTTCGCCGGGATAATCGCCGCAGGTTTTTCCGGGATTTCCGAAATTGCGCACTTCGAAATTCGGACCGAGAAATTCTCCGAGAAATTTCGGATAATTGTTCGCCTCGCGTTGCGGAATCAGGTAGCCGAACGTGATGGAATCGCCGATGCAGGCGATTTTCGTTGCGGCAAAAGTCGCCGCGGGAACGAGAGCGAGCGCCGCGACGGCGAGAACGGCAAAAACACGAAATATCTTCATAACGCGGGCTTTTTACTCGAAAAAACCGCAAAGCGCAAGCCGCCGCTTCGCGCAG
>CAVFCB010000086.1:0-7487 GCA_963620895.1 Bacteroidaceae bacterium
GGTTGACTGGAGAACTGGTTGACTGGTGAAGTGCGGTTTTTGCCTACGGCAAAAAATCCTAAAAAAAATCCGTGTCTATCCGTGTTTATCCGTGGTTCCGTTTTTCATCTGTGCACATCTGTGAAATCTGCGGCAAAAAAAAGTTGCGCAAGGCTCGAAAAGTGTATTTTTTCGCTTTTCAGAATTTTACAATTTTTTCCAAAAATGCGGCAAAAAAACATCGGGCTTTATTCTTCGGAATTTGAACACGACGCTTGCGGCGTCGGGCTCATCGCGAATATCCACGGGGCGAAATCGCATGCCATCGTCGAAAACGCGCTTCTGATTCTAAAAAATCTTGTTCATCGCGGAGGCGAAGGCGCGGACAGCCGCACGGGGGACGGCGCGGGGATTCTGGTGCAGATTCCTCACGAATTTGTTTTGCTTCAAGGCATCCCCGTTCCCGAGCGCGGCAAATACGGAACGGGGCTTTTTTTTCTGCCGAAAAGCGAAGAAGCGCGGGAACGCGCCCTGCAAATCGTGCGCGAGGAAATCGCGAACGCGGGCGGATGCGCGTTGCTCGCCGTGCGCGACGTTCCCGTGAACTCCGAAATCCTCGGCGCGGACGCGCGCGCGGCGGAGCCGGCGATTCGGCAAATTTTCGTGACCGACGAGCGCGCGAACGACGACGAAGCGGGAACGCCGCCGGAAGATTTCGAGCGTCGCCTTTATCTGTTGCGCAAAGCGATTGAACGCGCGTGGGCGGCGGACGAGCTCGCGCACGATGCCTATTGCGTTTCGCTTTCTTCTTCGACCGTCATTTACAAAGGAATGCTCACTTCGGAGCAATTGCCGGAATATTACGCGGATTTGCGCCACCCGAATTTCACGAGCGGCATCGCGCTGGTGCACTCGCGTTTTTCGACGAACACGTTCCCGGAATGGCGACTCGCGCAACCGTTCCGCATGCTCGCGCACAACGGCGAAATCAACACCATTCGCGGGAACCGCTCGTGGATGGCGGCGCGGGAATCCTTGTTGGAAAGCGAAGCGCTCGGCGATGTCTCGAAGCTCGTGCCGATTCTCCAACCCGGAATGTCGGACTCCGCCTCGCTCGACAACGCGCTGGAATTTTTCACGCAATCGGGAAAAACGCTTCCGCACGCGCTCGCGATGCTCGTTCCCGAATCGTGGAACGACACGAACCCGATTTCCGCCGATTTGAAGGCGTTTTACGAATATCATTCGATTTTTATGGAACCGTGGGACGGTCCCGCCGCGATTCTTTTTTCCGACGGACGCTACGCCGGCGGCATGCTCGACCGCAACGGTCTGCGCCCCGCGCGCTACGTGATTACGACGGACGGCTCGATCGTCATCGCTTCCGAAACGGGAACACTTCCCGTTCCCGCGGCCAAAGTGCGGGAACGCGGACGCCTGCGCCCGGGGAAAATGCTCCTTGTCGATACCCGCGAGGGAAAAATTCGCCGCGATGCCGAGCTGAAAGAAGAGCTTGCGCGCGCGTTCCCGTATGCGAACTGGCTTGCGAAAAATCGCGCGAATCTCGCCGATCTCGCGAGCGGACGCAGCGTCGCGTATTCGGTCGAAAATCTCGAACGTTCGCTGAAAGCTTTCGGCTACACGGAAGAAGACGTGAAAGAACTCGTCGCGCCGATGGCGGCGAAAGGCGCGGAACCCGTCGGCTCGATGGGCAACGACGCCGTTCCCGCCGTGTTTTCGCCGCGCCCGCAGCGCCTTTTCGCGTATTTTCGCCAACTCTTTGCCCAAGTGACGAATCCGCCCGTCGATCCCATTCGCGAAGAGCTCGTCATGTCGCTCATGGGCTATATCGGGTCGCTTCATAAAAACGTGCTCACGCCCGTTCCCGAAAACTGCAAGGTCGTCAAAATCAAAAAACCGATTCTGACGAATCGCGCGCTCGATTTGCTTTCGCATCTCGCCTACAAAGGTTTCCGCGCCGTGACCGTGCCGATGCTTTTCGACGTTCCCGCGGAGGGCGAATCGAAGGAAGACGCGCTCGCGAGAGCGCTCGCCGAGCTTTGCCGCAAAGCGGAAGCGGCGGTGGACGCGGGCGCTTCGTTCGTCGTGCTTTCCGATCGCGGCACGGACGCCGCGCACGCGCCGATTCCGTCGTTGCTCGCCGTTTCCGCCGTGCATCGCCACCTGATCGCCGCGCGCAAACGTTTCCAAATCGACTTGGTCGTGGAATCCGCCGAGCCGCGCGAAACGATGCATTTCGCCCTTCTCTTCGGCTACGGCGCGAACGCCGTCAATCCGTATCTCGTGTATGCGGTTTTGGACGCGATGGTTCGCGCGCGGGAACTGCCGCTGGATTTCCACGCGGCGGAAACGAACTACATCAACGCCGTTTCCACGGGTTTGCTGAAAATTCTTTCGAAAATGGGCATCGCGACGATTCGTTCTTACCGCTCGAGCCGGCTGTTCGAGGCGTTCGGCGTTGCCGAAGACGTTGTCGAAAAATATTTCCCCGGCACGGTGTCAAAAATCGGCGGCGTCGGACTCGCCGAAATCGCGGAAGAAACGCTCGCGCCGCACCGCGCGGCATTCGCCGTTCCCGCGAGCGATGCGCCCGAAGCGGCAGCGACGGAAAACGCCGTTCCCGCGCTCGAAAATCCGGGCTTTTACCGTTTCCGCAAAGGCGGAGATTTTCACGCGTGGTCGCCCGTGATGATGGGCGCGCTCCGCGCCGCCGCCCGCAAAAACGATGCGGCGAAATACGCCGATTTCCGCCGCGCCGTCAACGAAAAGCCGGAAAAAGTTTTTCTGCGCGATTTTCTCGACTATCGTCGCGGGAACGCGATTCCGCTCGAACGCGTCGAACCCGCGGAATCGATCATGCGCCGCTTCGTTTCCGGAGCGATGTCGTTCGGCTCCATTTCCAAGGAAGCGCACGAGACGATTGCCGTTGCGATGAACAGCATCGGCGGGCGCAGCAATTCCGGCGAAGGCGGCGAAGATCCCGCACGTTTTCTTCCGAGACCCGACGGCACGTCCGCGCGCTCCGCGATTAAGCAAGTCGCCAGCGGACGCTTCGGCGTGACGACGGAATACCTCGTGAACGCGGACGAAATTCAGATCAAGGTCGCGCAAGGCGCAAAGCCGGGCGAAGGCGGGCAACTTCCCGGATTCAAAGTCAACGACATCATTGCGCGCACGCGCCACGCCATGCCGGGAATCACGCTCATTTCCCCGCCGCCGCACCACGATATTTACTCGATCGAGGATTTGGCGCAGCTCATTTTTGATCTGAAAAACGTGAACCCGCGCGCGAACGTCACCGTGAAGCTCGTTTCCGAAAGCGGCGTCGGCACGGTCGCCGCAGGCGTCGCCAAAGCGCACGCCGACGGCATCACGATTTCCGGCGCGGAAGGCGGCACGGGAGCGGCGCCGATTTCTTCCGTCAAATGGGCGGGGCTTCCGCTCGAAATCGGGCTCGCGGAAACGCACCAGACGCTCGTGCTCAACCGCTTGCGCGAAAAAGTCGTGCTGCAGGCGGACGGTCAGCTCAAAACCGGGCGCGACGTCGTGCTCTCCGCATTGCTCGGCGCCGAAGAATTCGGATTTTCCACGGCATTGCTCATCATTCTCGGCTGTATTCAATGCCGTAATTGCCACATGAACACTTGCCCGGTCGGGATCGCGACGCAAAATCCCGACCTGCGGAAAAAGTTTTCCGGAAGCCCGGAAGCCCTCGTCAACTACTTCCGTTTCGTCGCCGAGGAAATTCGGGAAATTCTCGCGGAAATGGGCGTTGAAAAGTTCGACGACATCGTCGGCAGAGCGGATTTGCTCACGTTCGTTCCCGCGAAAAACAATCCCAAGGCGGCGACGCTCGACTTTTCGCGTCTGCTGTATTTCCCGGCGGGAACGCCCGGACACGCGCTTCACAAAACCGTTGCGCAACATCACGGACTCGAAGACGTTCCCGACAAAAAACTCATCGCCGCCCTGCGCGACGGAATTTCCGAAGGCGTCTTCGACGTGCACAACACCGACCGCGCCGTCGGCGCGATGCTCTCGGGCGAAATCGCGCTCGCGCACGGGAACGCCGGCTTGCCCGAAGATTCGCTGCGCTTCACGTTTCGCGGCTCCGCCGGTCAGAGCTTCGGCGCGTTTTTGGCGCACGGCGTTTCTTTCCGACTCGAAGGCGACGCGAACGACTATCTCGGCAAAGGACTTTCCGGAGGAAAAATCGCCGTCGTTCCCGCGGCGGATTCGCGGGAAGATTTCGTTCCCGAAAACAACATCATCGCCGGGAACACCTTGCTCTACGGCGCGACAAGCGGCGAAGTCTTCATCAACGGATGCGTCGGCGAACGCTTCTGCGTGCGCAATTCCGGCGCAATCGCAGTCGTCGAGGGCGTCGGCGACCACGCCTGCGAATACATGACGGGCGGGCGCGTGCTCGTGCTCGGACGCACGGGACGCAATTTCGCCGCCGGCATGAGCGGCGGGATCGCTTACGTGTACGACGCGGACGGAGATTTCGACTACTTCTGCAACATGGGAATGGTCGAGCTTTCGCTGCTCGAAACCGAAGACGACGAACGCGAAGTGCGCGAGCTGCTCGAAAAACACGTTGCCGCCACTGCGAGTCCCTGCGCCGAACGCATTCTCGCGGCATGGGACACCGAGCGTTCCCGCTTCATCAAAGTTCTCCCGATCGAATACAAAAAGTGGCTCGCCGCGCACCGCGAAGAAAAAAGCGCGAACGATTAATCGTTCTCCGCGCCGTTCGCGGGCGCCGGAGCCACTGCCGATTTTTTTGCAGAATTACGCCTGACGGAAATCCGCCATTTCGACGACGCGATTTTCACGGCGCGCGGTTTCTGCGGCGAACGCGAGCGTGTGCGTTTCGAGAGAAATTTCCGCGCCGGAAACGAGTTCCCGCGTGTCGCCCGTGCGCACGGCATCGACGAAAGTTTCGATGAGGTTGAAATCTCCGCCGCCGTGATGATCCGCAGTGCGCGGCGCGGGAATTTCGAGGCGTTCCGTCGTTCCCGTGAGGTAGGTGTGGAGAAAAAGATTTTCGCCGTCGCCGTAAATTTCTCCGAGCGAACCGAACACGGTGATTCGCCGGTCTCCGTAGCGCGAACATCCGGCGAGCGTAAACGCGGCGGTCGCGCCGTTTTCAAATTCGAGATTCACGACTTGGTGGTCGGCGACATCGTTGTCGCAAGCGAAAACGCAACGCCCGTAAGGTCCGGTGCGAAGTTGCTCGAGCAGACTTTCCTCGGTCGGCGTTCCCGTGACGCTTTCGACGTAGGCGTCGAGCGTTCCCGCGGCGAGCCGCTCCGTATAAAAACGCCGGGCATCGTAAGGACACGTTCCCGCGAGTGCGCAATCGAGACAACGCGCCGCCGCGCCCGCCGGGCGATTTTCCTTTTTGAAAAACATGAGCGAACCGAATGACGAAACGCGCCGCACGGGAACGCCCACGATGTAGCGAATCCAGTCGAGATCGTGCGTCGATTTTTGCAGAAGCACGGGCGAAGAATCCGCCTCGCGCCGCCAATTTCCGCGAACAAACGAATGCGCGAATCGCCAGTGCCCGACCGGCTCCAAATGTTGCACGGAAACGATCTCGCCGATCGTTCCCGCGTCGAGCACGGATTTGAGTTTTCGCGTAAATTCCGTGTAGCGCAACACGTGGCACACGGAAAGAATCACGCCCGCGCGCAAGGCGGCGGCAACGGATTCGCGACAACCGCGGAGATCCGTCGCAAGCGGTTTTTCCAAAAGGATGTGATAGCGTTTTTCCGCGAACGCGAGCGTCGGTTCGAGATGCATGCGATCCTGCGTCGCAATGATGACCGCATCCGCAAATTTCGGACGCGCCGCCAGTTCCCGCCAATCCGCGACCGCGTTTTCCGCGGGAACGCCGTGCATTTTCGCGATGCGTTCCCGAAAAAACTCACGCGGTTCCGCCACGGCGACGACTTCCGCCCTGCCCGCGAGCGCCGTCAGCAATCGAGCGTAAATCGTGCCCCGACCGCCGCCGCCGACGATGATTAACGAAACTTTCTTCATCGCGATTCGAAAAAAAACGGCGAACGGCAACTCCGTCCGCCGTTTTTCGGGAAAAACGTCCTCAGCGCGTGAACTTGCAGACGCCGTCCACAAACGTTTTGGCGACGAGGAAATCATCGCCGAGCAGGACGAAGTCCGCCGCGAAGCCCGGAGCGATTTTTCCGCGATCCGAAAGTCCGAGCGACTGCGCCTGATTCCACGACGTCGTCTTGACGATTTCGCTGAGCGGCAATCCGGTAATCCGCAGAATGTTGCGAATGCCGAGCGAGTAATTCAGCGTCGATCCCGCGAGATTTCCGGAAAGGAGGCGCGCTTCGCCGTTTTTCACCATAATCGGCAGACCGCCGAGCTGCGACGGGCCGTCCGGCAATCCCGAACACGCGAGCGAGTCCGTAATCATCATCAGGCGCTCGCAACCGATTTTCGCGAACGCGAGTTTGAGCATATCCGGGCAAAGGTGCACGGTATCGCAAATCGCCTCGACCTTGATTGTCGAATCGAGGAAACCGGCGCCGACGAGTCCGATGTTGCGATGGTGGAGCGGGGACATCTGATTGCAGAAATGCGTGAGATGCGCGAGCCCGGCGCGCTTTGCGGCGAGAAATTCCGCGTAAGTCGCGAGGCTGTGCCCGGCGGAACAACGCACGCCGAGCGCGGTCGCCTTTGCGATGAAATCGCATGCGCCCGGAAGCTCCGGCGCGAGCGTGATGATGCGCACCGGCGAAATTGCGTGAAGTTTTTTGAGCTCTTCGATATCCGGATCGCGGCGAAACGCGGGATTTTGCGCGCCGAGCTGCTTTTCGCAGACATACGGACCTTCGAGGTGCGTTCCCGGAATTTTGATGGAACGCGGCGCCTTGTTGTATGCGGCAACGGCGAACTGCACTTTTTCGAGCGTATCGTAGCCGAGCGTGAGCGTGGTCGCGAGCCAGCTCGTGACGCCTTCCTTGATTTTGCTGTCGGCGATGGTGTTGAGCGATTCGACGGTGCCGTCGCACGCGTCCGCGCCGCCCGCGCCGTGAGAATGCACGTCGATGAAGCCCGGCATGAGCATTTTCCCGGCGGCGTCAATCGTCTCGTCCGCGGCGGGAAGCGCTTCGGCGGCGCTGTAGAGCTGAACGAATTTTCCGTCCTCGACGAGAACGGCTCCGCCCTCGACGTCGAGTCCGGGCGAAATAATGCGAGCATTTTTGATGAGCGTCTTCATAAAAACTTTTTTTTAGGGGGAATTGAGATAATTAAACTTGCGTTCCCGCATTATGCGCCGCTCCGCCGAAAGTTGAAAGTTGAAAAATAGTTTTTTCGCCGAAGCCGAAAAACTGATTTCACTTTTCTTTAATTTTCCCCCAATGCGGTTTGCACATCGCGTTGGAGAGCGTGTGCGTTCCCGCGCGTAAAGACGGTTTTTTCCCACTGCGCGGCGAGCGTTTCGTCGG
>CAVFCB010000087.1:0-849 GCA_963620895.1 Bacteroidaceae bacterium
CATCCAAGCCCCCTGCCGACAACAAAGCTCTTCCTTTCCCCTCGTTTCTGAAATTTTCATCTCCGTAAAGATAAATATTCGCCAAGTTGTTTCTCGCGGGAACACACCCCTGCTCTATCGATTTTTCGTACCAGTAAACGGCGCCGGAGACATCTGGCGCGGGAACGCCATCTCCGCGTTGCAGATAGCTTCCCAGCGCGTATTGTGCCTGGGCATCTCCCGCATTCGCTCGCTCATAAGCCTCGCGAACATAAGATTCGCACGGCTCAGGGAGCGATGGTGAAAAGCAACCACACAATAAAAACATGCTCGTGAGTACAGGCAAGTATTTCATTTCAGCGCGTCCCGAAAATCGACAGTGTGAACCGACTCTTCCCCCGTACTACTTTTGCACCAGCATGTTACGCGAGTAGATTTAGTCGTTTTTTCGACGTCATCAATTATCACGCGTCCGTCCTTCACTTCACATGACTTCCCGTCATATTCTGCGCGAACCGGTCTGCCAAAACGCTTGAGCGTCTTATCATCCGGGGAAATAGACAGCCTTCCAAAGTCGGCATCAGACAACCGCTCGTAGTTGTACGTGAACCTACTGGAAGAGCCGCCCGTAGTCTTAACCGGATCCGGGTCTGGATTCTCGCTTGGAGTAGGCCTCGTTGTTTTTACTTTTGGCTGAGGATTAGCCACACCTTTCCCGGTGTCAGAAGGCTGTGGCTTGGAGTCTTGTCCCGATTGACTCGGCGTTGTTTCGCTGTCAGTGACGGGAACGCGGATTTTGCGACCGACTTTTCCTTGCGCATCAAAAGGACATACGAAAATCTCCTTCGTTTCGGGCGACATCTCCACGGA
>CAVFCB010000087.1:859-6018 GCA_963620895.1 Bacteroidaceae bacterium
AATACTTGCCCTCCCCATTCTGCCCATTCCAATCGCCAAGAAGTTCTCCTTTCGGATTGAAGATTTTGATTCCTTTGTAAGGTCCGATTCCTTTCGGACACGAAATATGAATCGTTCCGTTTTCGTCGCGAACGGCTTTAATTTCCGGCTCTTTTTCTTCCGATTTTGGATCCAAATCTTTCGGCGATGACTTTTCGCCCGAATTGTCCGAGCTCGGTTCTTGCGACACGGATCCCCCTGTCGCGTCATGCACCACCGACTCAACAGTGCGTTGTTCAGAAGCACTCGGCACACCTGTTTCCGGAGATTTCGATTCGACCGCCACGTCTTTTCCTCCGGATTTAGTGTTGGATTTATCTTCCGAAGTGGGTCCGGCCGACAGCGCTGATGTCGATGTGGTGACGGGCCCGGGCGGTGTTCCCTCGGGGGCTTCGACTGTCGGCTTCGATGGTCTTTCTTCAGAAGACATCCCGCCTTTCTCATCTACCGAACCAGGAGGCTCCGTGGAAGGCATTTTGACGGGTTCTCCTTCCAGTTTCACAGGTGGCAAAACCGGGCCTGGGAGTGGTTCTCTTTCAATGACCTTTTCAACGACTACAGGCGTGGGTTTTTCCGGAAGTTCGATTTTGTCCTCTGCAGTCGCATCGCGCGACACCAATTTCACACAATGTTTCCCCGGAAGCAAATTTTTGAACGAATGCCCTTGGGCATTGTCAACAGAATCAACTGGTTTGCCATCCAACATCAGCTTTGCCCGATCAAACGCACCGGGATACCGCACGGGAACCTTCGGCACATCATTACCGCCTCTCACACAATTTGCGACATCCCACGTTTCTTTAAGTCCGTCGAATATAACCTCGACATCGTAAGTATAGCTCGTATCGGTTTCGCGTGCTTCCCACTTGCCGAATTTGACCGAAATTTTCGGAAATTTCGGCAACGTGATTTCAACCTTCTCGGACTTCATTTCCCCGCACTCGAGCTCGACGACATGCGTTCCCGCAGACAGCTGCGACAGCATCTGTCCGTCAAGACTTTCCACGGGAACAGGCTTCCCGTCCACCTGCAATCTCACCTCAGACAAATTATCTCCGAGTTCGCTGAATTTGAGCGGGACATTATAGATCCCGGTTTTTTCGTCAGCGACAATCGTCTCAACATTAACCACAGGAGGGATTTCCGGCACAACGGGAAGATCTATCGTTGCTGTTGCCGTACCTCTGCGCACAGACAGCGATACGCAATGTCGCCCCGGAAGCAAATTCTTGAATGAATGCCCTTGGTCATTGTCAACAAGATCAACTGGTTCGTCATCCAACCTCAGCTTTGCCTGCCCAAACGCACCGGGATAATTCACAGCGACTTGCTTTTGCGCCGCTCCCACCGAAACAATATCTGCCTTCGCTGAGCTACTCCCGAGTCCATCAAATGCGATGTCAACATCGTATTTGTTTTCTCGACCGCAATACTTCGGCTCCTCGAAGTTGATCGAAATTTTCGGGAATCCCGGCAATGTGATTTTGGTTTCATCTTTGAAATTTCCGCGTTCAAGTGTGACATCATGCATACCCGCAGGCAGCGGGGGCAGCATCTGTCCGTCAAGACTTTCCACGGGAACAGGCTTCCCATCGACTCGTAACTGCACTTTCGAAAAATCCGCGCCAATGCCGCTAAACTTGACGGGAACGTTGTATTTGCCGGTTTCTTCGTCTGCTGTAATTTCGTCAAAAACAACAGCGAACTTCGGGAGCTCACCTGCCGGCGCTTCCTTCAGAGTGAAATTCAGCACGACTTCCGTTGGCGGAGGCACGAAAACCGCTTCTCGTAGAGATAACGAATGGTCTCCGGCTCCAAGTATGAGAAATTTTTCCGTTGTGCCGCCATCCCCAAGTGGGATTTCCGTTTGATCGCAAAACGCCCGAGGATTACGCGCGGCATCTCCTGCTATAAAACGCACCGGAACTTCGTAATTGCCGTCCGGGAGTAGGCGTTCTTTATCGCGTTCAATGCGCAAGCCGTTTTCGCGACATTCCGCAATACAAAGGGCAGGATCCGATGCTACCAGCGTTGTGCGTCCGTATTTATACCAACACAACAGTGACAGCAACGCCAGTAGTATCACAAGTAGAATGACAAGCCACTTCGCGCTTTTCCCACTCTTGTCATACACAGGGAACGGCGGGAAGCCACGCACGGGAATGAGTCCTTCTTCCGCCGTTTCGGAAATACCCCAAATCACGGCAAGATGCCACTCACCATCAAGTTCATACACTCGAAAAAGTTCCGGATCTTTTCGAAAATCAGCAACCGGAAAACGTTCGGCAAGCGTCCGCATGCGCTCGCTCGCATCCGGCGATGCTCCCCGTTCTTCAAGCTCTTTTCTACAAGCATCGAACGCATCCAGTTCTTCTTGCGGCAACTTTTTCCAATGTGTGGAATACGGATAACTGCGGGAAAGCACCTCCCTGTTCCCGATCTTAAGTTGCGCCAGCGCGTGCGTTTCGTCTTCGGGAACGATAGTCGCCATGAAGCGCTTAAACGTACCGGCGATAATGCGTTTCGCGTCATCGTCTTTCCAAAACGGAAGTCCACTCACCTGATCAAGGTAGAACAGGTGCTTGGATAAGAACTCGATTCGAATTCCGCAGGATTTAACGGACTCCAATGTATAAGTTTTCTGTTTCATGTATCGATTTTCCTCTAATTATTTCAGAACAACATTAGCGCGCTTCTTCATTTCAGGCTTTTTGCCAGCCGTAATGATTCCCCACGTTTCGATTTGAACCGTGGTTCCGACCTTGGACCCGGCAGAACTGCTCGGCACCATGCGCTTAGCATCGTAGGCGACGCCGATTTCCGGCACGAAGACACAGACACGCTTGTCTTCGGGGATCAGCGGACTTGTCAGAACGGATGCGTTGAACGCATCCGCAAATCGAGCCGCCAACGCACGCGAATCTTCGGCAGACATGCTCTGTGCTTTGCACCACTCAAAGAAATTTCGACTGAACTCCGCGAGCGAATCGTATTGCGCCGTCAATTTTCCTTTGTGTACGGCGGTTTCCCAACAAAACAGCTGAGAAAGCATTCCCATAACGGAATCGGGAATATCCTCCGCATCCCGCATCTCAGAAACCCACTTTCGACTATACTCCGCCAGTTCCTCGTTCCCGCCGGAAATGTCGGGGAAGAATCGCGAAAGTAGCCCGGCACACGCTTTTTCGAGGCGTGCGATTTCCTCGCGGGAACGCGCACGAATACCCGCGATTTCGCGATTCTTTTCCTCGATCGCAGATTCGTGTTTCGCCCACGCGTCTGAAAGGCGAGATGCACATTCCTTTTCCTTCGCTGCAATTTCGTTTTTATGAGCAGAGCGCTCGGTATCAATCTGCGCGTTAAGCACACGAATTTCTTCTGCGTGTTTCCGTTCAAGATTTTCAATTTCGGCACGAGAACGCGCTTGAACATCCGCGAGTTCAAACTCGTGTCTCGCATTCGCTTCGGAAAGACGAGAAGCGCACTCCTCCTCCTTTGCGGCAATTTCGTTTTTATGCGCAGAACGCTCAGCGTCAATCTGCGTATTAAGCGTATGAATTTTTTCTGCATGCACCCGCGCAAGATTTTCAATTTCGGCTCGGGAACGCTTTTCTGTATCCACAAGCCTTGCAGAGCACTCGCGCTCCTTGCCGTCGAGAGCGATTTGAAGTTTTTGGCATTTCCCGTTGATGTCTTGAAGTTTCGCATTAACCCTCGATTCCACCTCTCGCTCTTTCCGGTCGAGCGTAGCCGAATATTCGTCTCGCTCTCGTCTAAGCTCACTTTGAAGCCGCCGAATCTCTTCATTCTTTTTTTGAAGCTCAACCTTCGTTGCGTTCAGCTCTTTCTCTCTTTTCAAATCTTCGCTATCGCGATCTTTCTTTTCCTCAGGAACACTCGACACGACGATTGACTTCGAATGTCGGACTTCCGATTGATTCGTCTCTATCGCTCGCTTTTTTGGCTTCGTTGCCTTGTGTTTCCTGAACTTCAAGACTATCCAAGCCACTAACACCACGACTATCAAGACGATCAGCCCGGCGATGCTCCAGTTCACCCATTCCGGCAGCCCATCCGAATCATGCGATTCCTCGAATGACACCTTCGTTCCCAGCTGCAAAATGGAAGCATTATTCTCCTGTCCGTTCGCGGCATTGGTGCCGGAGTTTTTCTGTTGCACGGGCTGCGAGGACACGGGCGCCGTGTTCCCTGAATCACTATTTCCTGTACTCATCAAAACGTTCCCCCACTATTGTTTATCCTTGAAACAGATGCTGAAGATGCCTTCGTCTGCCCAGAAGCGTTCCCGCTCCATAGTGCAGAGTTTCAGCTCCACCTCGTCCTTAACATCTTTCCCGCTCTCGATTTCGTGAACCGATTTCAACATCAAGCCTTCACCGTACTCGTTCATCGTTCGGGAAAACTCAACAACGACCTGCGTATTTTCTTCGTTCTTTTTTCGAAGCTCTGTTTTTTTCCAGCGTAACTCATACACTTGCTCGGGACGTGAATCCTGAGACGGTGTCGCCAAGCGGCCGATACGCCCACCGACAAGCATCCGAAACGCCTCGGAATCATTTTCTTCCGGTTTCAGAATGTGTTTTCTGCCTTGAAATCCGCTGATACGCTTGTTCGCAGGCATCACGCCCCAATAATTCGGGAGCGGCTTCTCATCCGCGAGACTACGAATGCTCCATCCGTCAATAAGCTTGTTGCGAAATGCTCTCAACAGCGCGGCGCCGACAACCGTAACAGTCTTGGCATCCGCGATGCGCCCGCCTTTCGCCATCGGATACCAATTGCCCGCCGGATAGTTTTTCATAGAAACGATACGCTGTTCCGGCAACGGTAGACGCCCGACAACCAGCTTCTGCACTTCCGGGATTTCTGTAATTTTTCCGCTGAGCGTTACAATATCCACATCCAATGCGGCAACGAAATCTGCTATCGGCGCAATTCCCGGTGTCAACGCGTCAACAAGGCACTGCTTCATCACATCTCTATCAAGCCCAGGAAACGGCTTGCTACGATCAAGAATTGCTTCGTTGTCGTCCCCGCCGAAAGTTTCTTTCAACATAGCCTCCAAATCCTGGAGAGCCTCTTCTGCCTCGGCGCCCACC
>CAVFCB010000087.1:6028-7356 GCA_963620895.1 Bacteroidaceae bacterium
GGCGCCCTCCAATTCGTCAATGCTCCGACAACCTCCTTCATCGTTTTTAATGTATTTATCCGTCTGCTCAGATAGGCACGCAAGCCATTTTCGGGAAATCGGAAGAAACACGAGCTTCGTGATACGCGAACGTTTTTCTCGATCCGCCGCTTGTGCAGGAACTTTTTCCCAAAATGCCTTAAACTGCTCCTTCTTTTCTTCGTCGCCGTTCAAAGAATCGCAACAATCCCAAATTCCGGGCAATACCAATCGCTCAATGATGCACTTCACGGCATTGTCTCCGGCGTTGGTGTTGCAGTCGCGGAAAAGCAGTTTGTAGTCAAGGTGATTTCCCGCAATTGTACAGTCGCCGGCGTAGCGATCCCGATACTCGACGACAGAGACATCCATCGTCCCGCCGCCAACGTCAATCGTCATAACGCGAACGGCCTCTCCTTTCCCGAAAAGCTGAATCCACGAAGCCACGCTCGAATCGCTACTTAGGCGGCTAATTTCCGAATAAACAAACGGCAACTGCGATGCAACCGCCTCGTCTACCTCCAATTTGATTTCCGGGCGTGAGGCTTTCGCATTTTCGAGATGCGTCAACGCAAAAATATCCGCCGCGCGATTCCACGCTCGCACATAAGCCTTGAGCTCGTCAGCCACCCAGCCGGACGGGAACGTCAGTGAAATCGTTTTCAGTCGCCGCGTAATGCCGCGCACGTCGCGTTCCCGCCATTTGAACGAAGTGATTTCGCGATATGCATTTTCAAGAATGCTCAGGGCCGCCCAAACCATCGCCTCGCGCCGCGGGAACCCCGGGTGTTGAGGGTTTTCCGTTGGGCGATCCACCTTATCCGCAAAAGGCGGATGGTCGATATCCCAGTCTTTGCCGTTTTCGTAAGTATAGCGACAGATCGTTCCCGCAAGCGGCTTCACTTTCGCTTCCGTTTCCCAAGAAAGCATTCCCCACTCCATGTTGCCTTCGCGTCCGACGGTAACATCAGAATCCCAAAGAAACCGCTTCGGCGAGCTCATCGTGAAGAACTCGCCCTTTTCCAAATCTGCGTTGCGTAGCCGCTCTTCACATTCCGCGCCAAGTACCAGCGGAGAAACTTCGACAAACATTTGCGGCATGTATTTTTCCTCTGTCCAGACGGAAACCTTTTTCTTCCCAAAAAAGGTTTTTCGTTCTTCGGCGCGGACGTTGTAACGGGAAATCAGCAAATCTTTTTCCCTTGCAGCGAATTCCGGCTCCCGCAAAACGAACCACGAATCGACAATCTTTCGCACCATATTCTCGTTATTTCTCTCTTCAACGCTTTCGCCTTCAAACTCCTCTCCAC
>CAVFCB010000088.1:0-7328 GCA_963620895.1 Bacteroidaceae bacterium
GATTAAAATTTTGACCATTACAAAAAAATTACAAAATCTTTTGCAAGGATTAGGCGTTTCCGGGCTGTTTTTGGCGTTTTCCGCGATTTCCAAAATTTCACGAAAAAGCCCGCAAAGCCTTTATTGAAGCGGCTTTGCGGGCGATTTGAATATTGAAATGGTGGAGACGATGAGACTCGAACTCACTACCTCGACAATGCGAATGTCGCGCTCTACCAGATGAGCTACGCCCCCAAAGGAAAAATTCGAAAGCGAATGAAATCCTTTTCCGTTGCGTTCGTCAAGCGCTTTTTCAGAACGGGAAAAACAGCGGGATGAAGACGATTCCGATAATCAGCACGATGACGGAGAACGGCACGCCGAGTCGCACGAAATCGATGAAGCGGTAGCGTCCCGGACCGAACACGAGCGTGTTCACGGGCGAGGAAATCGGCGTCATGAACGCGGTTGACGCGGCGATTGCGATTCCCATTGCGAACGGGTAGGGCGAGAGCGAAAGGCTTTTCGCCACGCTCAAGGCGAGCGGCGCGAGCAGAATCGCGGTCACCGTGTTCGAAATGAAAAGTCCGACGATCATCGTGAAGCCCATGAGCGCGCCGAGAATGAGATACGGACTGCCGCCGCCGAAAACGTTCATCATTGCGGAAACGGCGATTTCCACGCCGCCGGTTTTTTCAAGTGCCGTGGCGAAAGGCATCATTCCGATAATGAGAATCAGCGTGGGCCAATTGATGCAACGATAGGCGCGATCGATATCGACGCAACCGGTGCTGATGAGAATCAGGCAACCGATAAGCGCCGCGAGCACGTTCGGCACGATGCCGAAAATCATCAGGATGATCATGACGGCGAGCCCGGCGAGCGCATAGGGCGCGCGTCCGGGAACGGCGGTTTTGTTTTCCGATTCGACGGGAACGTTCAGCACGATAAAGCTGTCGCGGTGCAACTGAAGATTGTCCGCCGCTTTCCACGGTCCCGTGAGCAGCAGCATATCGCCTTCGTGAAATTTTTCCGCGAAAACGTTTTTGGAAATCGTTTTGCCGCCGCGAAGAATTCCGATGACGCTCATGCCGTAGCGGGAACGGAAATTCGACGTCGCCGGCGTTTGCCCGACGAGCGAAGAATCGGGCATGACGGAGACTTCAATCAAACCGAATTCGCGTTCGGCGCGTTGAAAATATTTTCCTCCGTCGAGGGGAAAAACCTGCAAGGCGTAGCGCGCGGCGAGCGCATCGGCATCCGTGTCGTCGTCCTCAAAATCAATCAGAAGCGCATCGTCGGCGCGGAGCACGCTGTCGCCGGTGGGATCGATGAGTCGGCGGTTGAGCCGTTCCCGCCGCTCGATGCAGACGATGTTTGCGCGATGTTCCGCGCGAAGCGGAAGTTCGCTGATTTTTTTCCCGCAGAAAGGCGACTGCGGCGTGAGCACGAGCACGGCGTCGCGCCACGTCAATTCGTAGCGTTTCGCGAGTTCGGAAAATGTCGTCTTTCGCGCGTTCCCGCGGGTGTCGGGTTTTTCATTGTTCCCGAGAAAACGCCGAGCGTAGAGCATGTAAATTACGCCTGCGACGAGCACGATGAGCCCGATGGGCGAAAAATCGAAAAACGAAAATCCCTTGTGCCCGCCGCGGATCAGACTCGCGTTCATCACCATGTTGGGCGGCGTCGCGACGAGCGACATCATGCCGCTGATCAGACCGGCGAAGCCGAGCGGCATCATCAGCCGCGCGGGAGAAGTTCCGATTTTTGAGCAGATGCCGAGCACGATGGGAATGAACAGCGCGACGATCCCGGTCGAGCTCATCACCGAACCGATAAGCGCGACTGCGACCATCATGAAAATGATGAGCCGCGTTTCGTTCCCGCCGGCTTTTTTCAGAATCCACGCACCGACGTCGTTCGAGATGCCGGTGCACACGAGCCCTTCGCCGACCACGAACATAAGCCCGATCAGAATCACGCTCGTGTCGCTGAACCCGGAAAAAGTTTCCTTGATATCGAGAATGCCGAGCAAAGGAAGCGCGAGCATCGCGAACAGCGCGACGATGTCCATGCGCGGTTTGTTAATGACGAAAAAGAAAACGCAGATGCCGAGCAGACAGAGAGTTATGAGAAGGTTCAAATTTTCCATTAACGTAAATTCTTGAGAGATGAAAAAAGGGGAGCGCGCGGTCAGTGTTTGGCGAGAAGCTCGCGAGCGTGAGCGCGCGCGGAGGGAGAATTGCGATCGCCGAGCATTCTGGCGAGTTCGTCTTCGCGGGAACGCGCATCGTCGTCGAGGCGTTCGATTGCGATCGTCGTCGCGGAATCCGTCTGCGTCTTCGTCACACGGAAATGGTGATCGCCGAGCGCGGCGACTTGCGGCAGGTGCGTGATGCAGAAAACCTGATGCGTGCGCGCGACGTCCGCGAGCTTGCGCGCAACGTGCACGGCGATTTCGCCGCCGACGTTTGCGTCCGCTTCGTCAAACACGAGCACGGGCGTCGCGTCCACGTCTGCGAGCATTGCTTTGAGCGCGAGCATGACGCGTGCGGTTTCGCCGGCGGAGGCGATTTTGTTGAGCGGGAGCAAATCTTGCCCGGCGTTCGGAGAAAAGAGGAACGAGCACGCGGTCGCGCCCGTTTCCGAAAGCGTCGGCGTTTCCGTGAGCCGGATTGCGAAATCCGCTTTTTTGAAACCGAGTTCGATGAGAATTTTCCGCGTTCCCGTCGCGAGTTTTTTTGCGGCGGCAAGGCGAGCGGCATGAAGCGTTCCCGCGCGGGAACGCAGATTTTTTTCGAGTTCGGCGGCGGCGGCGAGTGCGCGGTCGAGCGTTCCCGCGACATCGCTCTGGCGCTCGATGCGCAGGGCGAGCGCGTCGCGTTTGGCGCGGACGCTTGCGGCATCGGGACCGTATTTGCGGCGCAGTTCGAGCCACGCGTTCATGCGTTCGGAAATTTCGGCGGCGGTTTCGGGATCGACGTCGATTTCGCCGCGCAACGCCGCGTATTCCGCGCGCAAATCTTCCGCTTCGATCGCGAGCGAATTTGCGCGTTGGGCGAGCGTTCCCGCGGCGGGAACGATTTCGGAAATTTCTCCGGAGAGCCGAAGAATTTGCGGGAACGCGGCGGCGAGCCCGTCGTCGCCGAGCGCGGAATCGATCCCGCCGAGCAACGATTCGAGTTCCTGCGCGTGGGAAATTTTTGCGAAATCGCCTTCGAGCTGCGCAACGGCTTCGTCGGAGAGATCGAGGCGATTCATCGCGTCGAGTTGCGACTGTGCGAACGCGATTTCGTCGGGCGACATTTTTTCCTGCGAGCGAATTTCTTCAATTTCGGCGAGCGCTTTTTTCCATTCGCGGAAACGCGCGGCGAAATCCGCGCGCGCGGCGGCGTTCCCGGCGAAAAGGTCGAGAATTTCGAGTTGGTGGTGTTCGTGAAACAGTTTTTGCGGTTCGCCCGGTCCGTGAAAATCGATCCATGTTTCGCCGAGTTCGGCGAGTTGCGCGAGCGTGGCGAGCGAGCCGTTCACGCTGATGCGACCGGGCTTCGAAACGTGAATTGCGCGGCGCAGAATCAGCAATCCGTCTTCGCATCGCGGGAGCGCGAGCGCGTCGAGCGCGGCGTTCACGCGCGCGGGATCGGCGAGCGCGACGACGGCTTCGATTTCGCACGCGTCCGCGCCTTTTCGGATAACGGTTTTCGCAACGCGGTTTCCCGCGAGAATCGCGAGCGCTCCGAGCAACACGCTTTTCCCCGCTCCCGTTTCGCCCGTGACAACGTTGAAGCCGTTCTCGAATTCGAGTTCGACGGCGTCCATCAGTGCGAGATTTCGGATTTTAAGAAATTGCAACATGGGAAAAATGCGGGAAATTTTATTATTTCCTTACGAGTTCGGCGAGCGCGCGAATGTCGAGTTTTCCCGTGCCGAGCGCGGGAATTTCGTCCGTGATTTTCATTTCGCGCGGAATCCAAAGATTCGGGAAGCCCGCTTCGGAGAGTTTTTTTCCGATCGCGGAAAGATCGAGTCCGGGAAGCGTCGTCACGAGCACGAGCGATTCGCCTTTGGCGGGATCGGGACGCCCGGTGACGGCGATTTGCAACGTTTCTCCGTCGAGGCAGAGAATTTTCATGATCGCTTCTTCCACGCTTCCGTGCGGCACCATTTCGCCGCCGATTTTTGAAAATCGCGAAAGCCGTCCGCGAATCGTGATGAAGCCGCGTTCGTCCATGGAAACGACGTCGCCGGTCTTGTACCAGCCGGCGGAATCCGTCGCGGGAACGGGCGTTCCCGTTTCGTCGAGATATCCTCTGAAAATATTTGCGCCTTTGAGATAGAGCATTCCGCTTGCGCCGAAAGGCAGCGGCGCGCCGGTTTCGAGGTCGCGGACTTCCGCGTTCATTCCCGGAAAAAGAATTCCGACCGATCCCGCCTTGCGCCCGATGTGGCGCTCGCCGGCGGAATCGTCTTCGACGTCGGGCTTGTTCACGGCGACGACGGGCGACGCCTCGGTCATGCCGTAGCCTTCAAGGTAAAGGCTGTTCGGAAATTTTTTCTCCCACGCCTCGGCGAAGCCTTCCGGCGTTTTTTCCGCTCCCGCGATGACGAGTCGGACGGAGTCGAGATACGCGGGTTGCGCTTTTTTCAAGTAGGTGCGGAGAAATGTCGGCGTGCTGAGCATGACGGTCGCGCGCTCTTCGCGAATCGCCTGAACGTTGCGTGCAAAATCAAGCGGCGACGGCGTTGTGACGGCGAGCACGTTGCGCGTGGGCGCAAACCAGAGCAACGTCGTGTATCCGAAGCAGTGAAAAATCGGCAGATTGCACAGCAGGCGCGTGTGCGGCGGGAGCACGTCCGCATCGTCGATTTGGATACAGTTTGCGATGACGTTTTTGTGCGAGACGATTGCCGCTTTCGGCATTCCGGAGCTTCCGCTCGTAAAAAGGATGCCGGCTTCGTCATCGCCTCCGAGCGCGGGAACGCCCCAAAGTTTTTTGAGCGCGAAGCTCGGGAACAACACGATTTGCGCGAGCGAAAGCAGAATGCGCGAACGCGGGAGCGCCTTTAATTCGTCGAGCAAATCGATTTGCTTTTCCGGCCACGGAAAATCCGGGAAGCGATCCGTGAGCTGTTTTTTCATCGCACCGACGGTGATGACGGTTTCGATTTCCGCTTTTGCACAGCAGGATTCGAGCTGCGCGCGTCCGAGCGTAAAATTCAGATTGACGGGAATTTTTCCCGCGAGCATGCACGCGTAATTTGCGAGCATTCCCGCGATGCCCGGCGGAAGCACGATGCCCACGCGGCGTTCCCGCAACTCCGCGCGGAATTTCAGCGAAAGACGCCGCGCGACCGCCAGCAACGCGCCGCGCGACATTTTTTTTCGCGCGAGCGAATGATCGACGACCGCCGTTTCGAACGGCTTCGCCGCGCACGCATCGATGAGCATTCCCGCAAGATGCCCGCGCAGTTCTTCCCGCTCGGAAAAAAGTTTCGTGCCGAGTTCGAGCACGGCTTCGCGCGCTTCTTGGACGCTTTTCGCGCCCGGCGCGTTGCCCATCTTGAAAGGTTCGCCGAATTCAATCGTCACCGGCGTGCGCGAAATGCGCGGGCGTTTTCCGAAAAACGTTTTTCCGCGAAAACTGAAAACGGAGCCCCACAGCCCGTCGATACAGGCGGGAACAACGGGAACGTCCGCACTGCGCGCGACAACTCTGAAGCCGCCGAGAAACGGTTGCAGACTGCCGTTGCGCGTCATGCAGCCTTCGGGAAAAATGCAGACGAGCTCGCCGGCGCGCAACGCTTCGATCGCCGTTTTCATGCCGTCCTTCGCCTTGTCCGGCGCAATCGGAATCGTGCGCATCGCGCGCATGAGCAATCGGCTGAGAAAATGGTTTTCGAAACCCGCCCACGACACATAACGCACCGGTCGCGGGCACGCCAGTCCCATGCACACGACGTCCATGTACGACGCGTGATTCGAGATAACGATGCAACCGCCGCTCGCGGGAACGCGGTCGGCGCCGAGCGTTTTTCTGCGATAAAGAAACAGACACGCAACTGCGCAGAACGGACGGAAAAACGCATATCGCCACGTGTATTCCCGGCGATACGCCGAGAAAAGTTTGAGGTAAATTCCGGCGATGCACCACGCAACGACAACGAGCGCAAAAAAGATGCAAAAAATCATGAAGCGCTATTCTGAAAGCGAAACTTCCCGGTGGCAAACGGAAAGCGGGTCGCCGGCTTCCCGCCTTTTCCCGACAACGCGCAGAAGAAAAACGTTCCCGCGGGGGAGCGCAAAATCTTTAAGCGCGCGCCTTGCGCGTTTTTTTCGCGCGAGCGTTTGCGGCTTGGCGCTGTAGTGCAGGAAGCTTTTTCGCTCGTTTTTTCGGGTTCATCAAATCCGTGCGCTTGCCTTGAAGAAAATCGCCGTTGCTAATATCGATTTTGAAATCGAAGTCGCGATTCAGTTTTTCGATGATTGCGATGCGTGCGAACGCCGTAAAATTCTTCATGTTCTGGCAGGAACGATAGTATTCGAGAATTTCCCTCGGCACGGAAATGTTGAAGCGCTCCGATGTGTTCGTGCTTTTTGACATTGCGCAAAGTTATCCTTGCGCGTTCATATCGCGCCAAATTCAAGACTTGACTATGCGCAGAGTGAAAAATTCAATTTTTCAAACATTGCGCATAGTTAAACCTCCCCGAAATAAATCTTTCCTTAATGCCCGACTCAAAAAACACTCGTTCCCGCACACAAAATTCGAATCTCGCGCAGGCGCGACGCGCCAAAAAGGATGAGTTTTACACTCAACTCGCCGACATCGAAAACGAGCTACGCAACTATCGCGAACACTTTCGCGGGAAACGAGTGCTGTGCAATTGCGACGACCCGTATGAGAGCAATTTTTTTCGCTACTTTGCGCTCAACTTCAACGCGCTCGGGCTGAAAGAGTTGGTCGCGACTTGCTATGAGGGCTCGCCGATTGTCGGCACGGAGTTGCGCCTTTTGGATCGCCGTCCGCACAAAATCACGATTCGGGAAGTTGCGGATTTTGACGGGAACGGCGCCGTCGATCTCGCGGACGTTGAAATGTTGTTGCGTTCCCGCAAGAACGTGCTGACGAAACTGAGCGGGAACGGAGATTTTCGGTCGGACGAATGCGTCGAACTGCTGAAAAAAGCGGACATCGTTGTCACGAACCCGCCGTTTTCGCTCTTCCGCGAATATGTCGCGTTGCTCGTCGAACACGGGAAGAAGTTCGTCATTGTCGGTCATCAGAACGCCATCACCTACAAGGAAATTTTCCCTCTGATTCAGGGCGACAAACTTTGGCTCGGTTTCG
>CAVFCB010000089.1:0-7283 GCA_963620895.1 Bacteroidaceae bacterium
CGTTCCCGCGAAGCGATTAGCGTTGCGCGTTTTTGCGGAGAGTTTCCAGTTCCGCGAAATCGATTTTCGGCGGTTTTTTCTGTGCTTTTCGCGCGAAAATCGTTCCCGCCGCGGTTGTCTCGTTGAAGAATCCGCAATTTTTGAGGAAGAAATATTTTTTGTCGGCGCTCACGCCGCCGGCGTAATCGAGCCGCACTTTTTTGTTGCCGGTTTCGTCGCAGGAAAACAAAGATTTCGTCAATTCATGCCAGTTCCCGCGCGCATCGCGTACCCACTGATTTGAGAATTGCGCACGACGTTGCTTCCAGCCCTGTTCCGGGTAGAAATTTTCGAGAAAGGAGTGCGGACGCTGCACCCACGTATTTGTTTTCGGGCGACGGAAGCTTGCGATGAAGCGCCACTTTTTTTCCTCCGGCGTGAAGAAATACGCGGAGTAGTCGGTGGCGCCGTCGCCGGTCGGACGCACCTGCAGGAGAAACGCATACGTCGTTCCCGCGCGCCACGGATAGCGCAAAAAGCTTTGTCCGCCGGCACCCTCGTTCCCGAATTCGCCCACGGTCACGCCCTCGCCTTTCGCCGTCAGCACGACTCTTTCGGCATCGGGAATATCGTTCGGATTCTGCGTGTCGAACGGGCTCCAAACGGAAAAAAGCACGCGGCGCTCATTGGGGAAATTGACCTGAATTCCGAAATATCCCTCGGCAAATCCGCACGCCATGCAATACGTGCCGAGCGGATCTTCGCCCTCCGGCACAAAAACTTCGTTGTAAAAATATTCCGCGTCTTTTCCTTTCGGCATCTCGTAGGAAAGGTGGACGGACGGCCCGCGCCGCCCCCAATACGGATCGAAATCGCGCACGCAACCGACTTCGCCGACAACGCCGGAGAGCAACACGTCGGAAATTTCCCCGAACCCTTTTTCGCTGCGAGCTTTTTTTGAAACCACGCGAATATCCACGCGCTGATACCCGGCGGAAAACTTCGTCGTTCCGACGGGAACGTCCGTAAAATCTTTCGAATTCACTTTTGCGCGAAATTTTTCTTTCCCGACGGAGACTTCAAATTCCGCGTTCCCGCGCGCGCGCAGGGCAAGCGTCACTTTTTTCTGCGCTTCCGAGAAAGAGAAAAAAACGCTGACGACCGCGTTGCGGTTTTTCCAGTTTTTTACGCCGACTTCATTTGAAATCTCGACGCCGTCCGCCTCCGTCACATACGCGTTTCCGGAAAGGCTCACGGGAACGGGTTCTGCGGCGAACGCCGAAACGAAAGCGCAGAAACCGAAAAATGCCACCGCGATTTTTTTCAGAAAAATTTGATAGTTCATGGGAGTGAATGCAGACGCGAGCGATACGGGAAAAACGAGACGCGAGTGCTCCCGCAAGGTGCGTCCGCGCAGTCAAAATCGCTGCGGGAACGCGCCCTCGCGGGAACGCGGCGACTACGTCCGGTCGTGGAACGTGCGGGAAACGACTTCGAGCTGCTGCTCGCGCGTCAGCTTGATGAAGTTCACGGCGTAGCCGGAAACGCGCACGGTGAGCTGCGGATATTTTTCGGGATGATCCATCGCGTCGAGAAGCGTTTCGCGGTTGAAGATGTTGACGTTGATGTGGTGTGCGCCCTTGTTCGGATTCGCGGCGAAATACCCGTCAAGCAAGCTTGCGAGCTTGGTTTCGCGTTCCGCGAGATCTTTTCCCAAAGCGCCGGGCACCATGGAAAACGTGTAGGAAATTCCGTCGAGAGAATCGTCGTAAGGCAATTTTGCGACGGACATCATGGATGCGACGGCGCCCTTTTTGTCGCGCCCGTGCATCGGATTTGCGCCCGGAGCGAACGGTGCGCCGGCGCGGCGACCGTCCGGCGTGTTCCCGGTTTTTTTCCCGTAAACGACGTTCGACGTAATCGTGAGCACGGACTGCGTCGGGAGCGCGCCGCGATACGTCGGGCATTTGCGGATTTTTTCCATAAAACGGGAAACGAGCGCGACGGCGATGTCGTCCACGCGAGGATCGTTGTTCCCGAAGCAGGGGAATTCGCCCTCCGTCTTGAAATCCACGATGAGCCCGTCTTCATTGCGAATCGGGCGCACGGTCGCGTATTTGATTGCGGAAAGCGAGTCCGCGGCAACGGAAAGCCCGGCGATCCCGCAAGCCATCGTGCGCAGGATTTCGACGTCGTGCAACGCCATTTCGATGCGCTCGTAGCAATATTTGTCGTGCATGTAGTGAATGCAGTTGAGCGCGTTGACGTAAGTTTTCGCGAGCCAATCCTGCATTTTGTCGAAGCGCGCCATGACTTCGTCGTAGTCGAGCACGTCCTTGTCGTAAATCGGAGATTCGGGAGCGACCTGTTTCCCGGAAACTTCGTCGCGCCCGCCGTTGAGCGCGTAAAGGAGCGCTTTTGCGAGATTCGCGCGTGCGCCGAAAAACTGCATCTGCTTGCCGATCCGCATCGCGGAAACGCAGCAGGCGATCCCGTAATCATCGCCCCAATGCGGGCGCATGAGATCGTCGTTCTCGTATTGAATGGACGAGGTTTCGACGGAAACGCGGGAACAGAATTTTTTGAAATTTTCGGGCAAATTCTTCGACCAAAGCACCGTAAGATTCGGCTCGGGAGCGGGTCCGAGATTGTAAAGCGTGTGCAGCATGCGGAACGAACTTTTCGTCACGAGCGTCCGACCGTCTTCGCCCATGCCGCCGACGGATTCCGTCACCCAAGTCGGGTCGCCGGAGAAAAGCGAATTGTATTCCGGCGTCCGAATGAAGCGGACGATGCGGAGTTTCATCACGAACTGGTCGATGATTTCCTGCACCTGTTCTTCCGTAATCGTTCCCGCGCGCAGATCCCGTTCGAAATAAATGTCGAGGAACGTGGAAACGCGCCCGAGCGACATCGCCGCGCCGTTTTGTTCTTTGACTGCCGCGAGGTAGCCGAGATACGTCCACTGCACCGCCTCGCGGGAATTCCGCGCCGGGCGACCCAGCTCGCAACCGTAGCTTTCGCCCATCGCTTTCAGCTGTCCGAGCGCGCGAATCTGCTCCGCCATTTCTTCTCGCAAGCGAATAACGTCCTCCACGAGCGTGTCCGGATGATATTCGTCGTGTTCCCGTTGGCGTTCGGCGACGAGGAAATCGATCCCGTAGAGCGCGACTCGCCGGTAATCGCCGATGATGCGGCCGCGTCCGTACGCATCGGGAAGCCCGGTAATGATGTGCGCCGAGCGCGCCTTGCGGATATCGCTCGAATAAACGTCAAACACGCCTTCGTTGTGCGTTTTCCGGTGTTTTTTGAAAATTTCTTCCGTTTCCGGATTCAGCGTGAAACCGTAGCTTTCGAGCGCCTGTTTCGCCATGCGCAGACCGCCGTAGGGCATCAGCGCGCGCTTGAGCGGCGCATCCGTCTGAAGCCCGACGATGACTTCCAGCTCTTTGTCGATATAGCCCGGAGCGTGAGACGTAATCGAAGAAACAACGGTGTCGTCCGCATCGAGCACGCCTTTTTCCGTTTCTTTTTTCAGCAATGCGGAGAGTTTTTCCCAAAGGTGCGCGGTCTTGGCGGAAACGCCGCAGAGAAAGCGGTCGTCGCCCTCGTAGGGCGTGTAATTTTTCTGAATGAAGTCTCGCGTGTTCACGCGCTTCGTCCAATCGCCGGGAACGAACCCGCTCCACGCGGCGTTCTGTTGTTCCTTAATCATTTGTTGTTCTGGGGACGTTGTCATGGTCTTTCGTCAATGTGCTGTTTTCAGGAAAATTAAAGGTGCTAAACGTGTTCCGTAGGTTATATCCGCTTCCCCGAAACGGGGGAAGCTCAAAAAAATCCGCGTTCCCGCGAATGAGTCGCCGCCGGCGCTTCCAAGCGTTCCCGCAGGTCAAAAACATTGTCGAAATCGCGACGCGAATCTTCCTCCGTTTTTGAAAAAAGCCCGATTTCGATGAGCCCGAACACGATGTCGCCGATGTCCCGCGTCGTCCTCACGCCCCATTCGCGAAATACGAAATAGGCGAGCGAACCGAACTGCTCGCGCGCGAATTCCGCCGCGCCTTCGGCGAGCTCCCGCCCGGAAACATGCCGCCGCCGCAGATCTTTTTCGCGGGAACGCCCGAGCCGGCGCGCAGTTTCGCCGAGCGAGGCGGAAACAAAAAAATACGCTTCCGCCGCGAAGCGCCCTTCCCGCTCGGCGAGCGTTTCGACGGATTCGCGATACTTCTTCTCATCCATAATTCCCTCCATTTTTCGAGTTCGCCGACGAAACGCAAATTTTTTTTGAATTTACCAATCCGCCGGTTCGCCGTTCCCGCGAAATCATTCCTCTTTCGGGCGTTCCCGTTCGCTTTCCCCTCGGCTTCTTTTCAGCAGATAAAACGTGTCGCCGGAAGATTCGTCGGGCAAAATCGGCGCCGCGGGGCGACCGAAAATCGACGGCGAAAGGAACGGTTTCCCGGTGTTGGCGACGACTTGCACGGCGCGGTCGTCCCAAAATTCGATCATGGCGAAATCCTTGCGATTCGTCACTTCGAGATCGGGCAAACCGTTTTCGGCGAGCCATTTTTTGACGGGAAGAATCCCGGCGTCGCCCTCGCCGGCGCGCGCGGTAAAAATTTTGACGGTGTAGCCCTCGGCGAGCCAATGGCGCACGCGCGCGAGCATGACGGGAACGGGCGCGCCGACGTGTTCAAGCCCGCGCCAACCGTCGTAGCGCGCGAGCGTGCCGTCGAGATCGACGCCGATCCACGAGCGCGTGCCGGGACCTTCGTCTTCGAGCGGATTTTCCGCGGGAACGGCGTCCGGGACTTCGGGAACGTTGTCCGGGAGCGGCTCTTTTCGCGCCTCGGCATCGAAATCCTCCTGACTTTTTTTGTGTTTTTTCGGAAAAATCAAAGAAAGCAGAATCGACACGCCGAAAACGCCGCCGAGCACGGAAAGCGACTGCCCGATCGTGAAATGAAATTCCCATTCGCCGGGAAGCTCGGCGCCGACGAGTTTTACGCCGATGAAAACAAGCGCCACGCCCAAGCCGAAATGCAGAAAACGCAACATTTTCATAAAGCCCGAAAGCGCAAAGAAAAACGAGCGCAGACCGAGAATCGCGAAAATATTCGACGTGAACGCGAGAAACATTTTTTCCTCGGCGGAAATGCCCGTCTTCGGCAAAACGCCGAGCACGGCGGGAACGCTGTCCACCGCGAAAAGCACGTCGGAAAGCTCAATCACGAGCAACGCGAGAAAGAGCGGACTCGCGAAGAGCATTCCGTTTTTGCGGAAAAAGAAATCGTGCCCGTTGAGCTCCGACGAAAACCGACAGAGCTTCGTCGCGATGCGCACGACGACGTTCCCGGAAATGTCCTTTTCCTCTTTCTGCGGGAAAAAAAGTTTTACGCCCGTAAAAATCAGAAACGCGCCGAAGAGCCAAAGCATCCATTCAAATTTTTCGATCAGCGCAACGCCGCCGAAAATAAACAACGCACGAAAAACGACCGCCCCGATAATGCCCCAGAAAAGCACGCGATGCTGAAATTTTTCCGGAACTTTGAAAAACGAAAAAATCAGGATGAACACGAACAGATTGTCCACGCTCAACGCAAGCTCCAACAAATATCCCGCCGAAAAAAGCTGCGCCTTTTCCTGCCCGTGCCACGCCCAAATCACGCCGAACGCCGCTCCCGCAAGCGCGAGCCAAATCACGCTCCACACCGCCGCTTCACGAAACGGAACCGGCTTGTCGTCCTTGTGAAAAACGCCGAGATCCAACGCGAGCATCGCCGCAACGAAAACGCCGAAAACCGCCCACGCCCAGTGCGGGAACGCTTCGGGCGCGGGAACGTTCCCGCTCGCATTCGCCGCAAAAAAAAGGATGTCGCCGAAAATACTCATCACACCTCGCATCATCTTGCGGCAATCGCACCGTACGCGCAATTTTGAAATTGTCCGCGCAAGAATAAAATTTGACAGTATGCGCCGTTCCCGCGAAAATTTCCGCCATGAAAAAATACCTCATTCCCCTCGCCCTTTTCCTCGCGGGAACGCCGCTTTTCGCCGAAAACGTTCCCGCGCCCGAAATCGCGGAATCCGTCACCGCAAGCGCCGAAAAAGCGAACTGGAACAAAATTTTCGCCGAGGGATTGCTCGATGCCGACGGCAACCCGGTTTCCCTCGCCGAGCTGAAAAAAAAGAACTTCATCGGCATTTACGCTTCCGCTTCGTGGTGCGGTCCGTGCCGGCAATTCACGCCCGCGCTGGTTGATTTTTACAAAAAAAATTCGAACAAACTCGGAATCGTGCTCATCGGGCTCGACAACAATCAGGCAGCCGTTCTCAAATACATGAAGGATCACGGAATGCCGTTTTTCGCCGCGAAACACAATTCCGAGGGCGCAAATCTCTACATTCGGGAACAGGGCGTGCGCGGGATTCCCGATTTTCGCGTTTTTAAGAAAAACGGACAGCGGATCGTCGAATACGGACGCGATCTCGACGCCGTCGCAAAAGCAATCGGCGGAACGCGCTGAAGCGCCGACGCCGCGGGAACGCCATGAAAATTTCGATTCGCGATTTTCGCCACGTCGTTTGGGACTGGAACGGCACGTTGCTCGACGACCTTTGGCTGTGCATGGAGTCGCTCGACCTCCTGCTCGCAAAAATCGGCAAACCGCCGATTGACGCCGAAACTTACCGCCGCATTTTCAATTTTCCCGTAATCGACGTTTACCGCGCGCTCGGCTTCGATACTTCGCGCTCGGCGTTCGAAGCGATGAGCCGCGAATTCATGGATCACTACGAAGCCAATCGCCTCGAATGCACGTTGCAAAAAGGCGCGCGGCGCTTCATCCACGCCGTGCACGCGCACGGGATCACGCAGTCCGTGCTCTCCGCCTACCGCCACGACCGCCTCGCCACCATCATCGCCGAACACGATCTGGAAAAATACTTCGTCAGCCTCAGCGGGAACGACGATATTTTCGCCCACGACAAATCTTACCGCGCGCCCGGACATTTGAAAAAACTCGGGCTTCCCGCAGAATTCGTGCTTTACGTGGGCGACACGCTGCACGACGTCGAAACCGCTCGCGCAATGGGCGTGCAATGCGTGCTCATCGACCACGGAGAACGCGCCCACCAGTCGCGGGAACGCATGCTCGCCGCCGGCGTCCCCGTCGTCCGCTCTTACGACGAATTGATTTAAATTTTTTCCACGTCCCCGTTTCCCGTTCAAAAAAATCCGTGTTCCTCCGTGTCCATCCGTGGTTTCTTTCAAAAAACCACAAAGTGCGCAAAGGAACGCAAAG
>CAVFCB010000090.1:0-7264 GCA_963620895.1 Bacteroidaceae bacterium
GCGGCAAAAATCCGGACTTCACCAGTCAACCAGTGAACCAGTCCACCAGTCCACCGATTTCGTGTTTCTTCGTGTTCATTCGTGGTTAACTCGTTCCCGTAAGTTAAAAGTTAAAAAATTGCGACTCGTGCTTGAAAAGATTTTTTCTGCGCCGCAGTATAATCGACTGTGCATTCACCGGATCTTATATCTGACTTGGCGCTGATGCTGCTCACGGCGGGCGTCGTCACCATTATTTTCAAAAAGCTCAAGCAACCGCTTGTGCTGGGCTACATCCTTGCGGGCTTTCTGATCGGTCCGTATATGCCGTGGTTTTTCACGGTATCGGATGAAGTGTCCATCAAAACGTGGAGCGAGATCGGCATTATTGTGCTGATGTTTTCGCTGGGGCTGGAATTTAATCTTCACAAGCTTGCGAAAGTCGGCGGCACGGGAGTCATCACCGCGTTCACGGAAGTGGGCGGGATGTTGCTGTTGGGCTATGTGACGGGACAGTTTCTCGGTTGGAGCGTGATGGACAGCGTATTTCTCGGCGGGATGCTGTCCATGAGCTCGACGACCATCATCATCAAAGCGTTTGACGAATTGGGCGTGGCGAAAAAAAGTTTTGCGCAGCTTGTGTTCGGCACGCTTGTGATTGAAGACATTGCGGGGATTTTCATGATGATTATCCTCGCCACGGTTTCCGTCAAACAGGACGTTTCCGGAGTCGATCTTGCGGTCAATCTCGGTCTGTTGGTGCTGTATCTCATGGTGTGGCTGATTCTCGGCATTTATCTGTTGCCGACATTGCTGAAAAAATCCGTCACGTTCATGAGCAATGAGACGTTGCTCATCGTATCGTTGGGAATATGTTTCGGCATGGTGCTTTTGGCGGACGAGCTGGGATTTTCGTCGGCGTTGGGAGCGTTTCTTGCGGGATCGCTTCTCGCGGGAACGATACACGCCGAACGGGTGGAGCATCTGACTTCCGGCGTAAAAGATTTGTTCGGTGCGGTATTTTTCCTGTCGGTGGGAATGATGCTCGATTTGGCGGTGGTTGAGGAATACATCGTTCCCATTCTGATAATTACGCTCGTCATGCTTGTGGGAAAATTATTTTTCTCGTCGCTGGGCGTGCTTTTGTCGGGGCAAAGTCTTAAAAACGCGATCCATTGCGGGTGTTCGTTGGCGCAGATCGGCGAATTTGCGTTTATCATCGCGGCGTTGGGCGAGTCGCTGGACGTGATCGAAGACTGTATTTATCCCATAATCGTTTCCGTTTCCGTCATCACTACGCTCACCACGCCGACGTGCATCCGTTATTCGGATAAAATATGCGCGGTGGTGGAAGGCATTTTGCCGAAAAAACTCGTGGAAAAGCTCGACAGATACACCGAGGACGCGGCGGGCGCGGGAACGGGAGGTCGCGGGAACGACTGGGCGACGTTCACGCGCCGATACATAAAAACTACGGCTTTTTACGGCGCGATAATGTTGGGAATCGTGATCATCGACACGCACCTCGTTTATCCCTTGGCGAGCAAGTATTTGCCGGAAGCGTGGATGAGCCAAGTGCTTTCCCTTGTCGCGGTGTATTTGGGTTTGGCGCTTTTCATTCGCCCGATGTTGGACACGAAAAGCCCGCAATACGTTGCGTTGTGGATGAAATCGAAGCGCAACCGACTTCCGCTGATGGCGCTCAACGCCTGCCGCCTTATCATCATCGTGTTCATCGCCTTCGTGCCGATGCAGGCGGTCGCGGGAGTGAGCGGCGCGTGGTTGTTGCCGGTCATTGCCGTGGCGGTGATTCTGCTGTATCGCTCGGGAGCGTTCGCTTCGGCGTATCTCTCGGTCGAAGCGCGTTTTCTTGCCAATTTCAACGAACGCAATCTCGAAAAATTCGACGACAGCAACGCCGCGACGGAATGGCTCGACGAAAAGCTGCACGTGATGGAATTTGAGTGCCCGGAGAACGGCGTTGAGGGAAAATCTCTGCGCGAGCTCGGCTGGGGCAGACTTTACGGCGTGAACGTCGTAAAGCTCGTGCGCGGGAAGAAACACATCAACGTCCCCAACGGCGGCACGGTCATTGCCAAGCAGGACCGCATTTACGCCATCGGCGAAGCGGGAGCGCTTCGCGGTTTGCGTATCGGACTCGGAATACATGCGCACGGCAAATTGCCCACTTTGCGCGAATTTATCGACAGCGAGCAAGGCGACGAGGGCGATCTTTATTCCTACGCGCTCAAAGTCGAGCGGGATTCGCCCTTTGCCGGCAGTCCCATAAAAAGCAGCCGCATCAGAGAAGATTACGACTGCATCATTCTCGGACTTCAGCGCAACAAATTTCCCATCGTTCAGCCCGACATCAATATGTTCATTCAGCCCGACGATCTCATCTGGATTCTCGGCACGAAGACGATGGCGGGCAAGCTGTTGCAGGAAGAGCTCTAAGCCTTTTTTCCCGCGGGAAAATCGTTTTCGTCTGCGGGGGAAAAAATCAAACGCGCGGACACGAAATCTCCGGCGAAAAAAAAGCGTTCCCGCGGTTGCGGGAACGCTTTTTTTCAGAATCGCCGAATGGAATTATTCGGCGGCGGGAGCGTCGCCCTCGCGACGTTCGCGGCGGGGACGGTCGTTGCGATCACGACGCGGTCCGCGGTCGCGGCGGGGACGATCGCCTCCGCGCGGTTCCGCCGCTTTGGGTTCATACGGACGCCCTTCCTTTTCCGCGATTGCGGCGCGGCGGGAAAGACGGACGCGACCTTTTTCGTCCACGCCGACGCACTTGACGATGATTTCATCGCCGAGTTTCACGACGTCTTCGACTTTGTTCACGCGGAAATCCGCGAGCTCGGAAACGTGAACGAGTCCTTCCTGTCCCGGCAGGCATTCGACGAAGCAACCGAATTCCTTGATCGAGCGAACGATGCCCTTGTAGGTTTTTCCGTTTTCGATTTGTGCCGTGGAGAGGTTGACTTCGTTGATCGCGAGCTGCATGGATTCTTCGCTCGTCGCGAAAATGTCCACGCGGCCGGAATTGTCCTCGTTGATGTCGATTTGCGCACCGGAGAGTTCGCAGATGCGGCGAATGTTTTTGCCGCCCGGACCGATGAGCGCGCCGATCTTGTCCGGATTGATCATCACGGTGTGAATGCGCGGCGCGGTCGGCTTAATCGTTGCGGACGGAGCCGGTTTCGCTTCCGTGATGAGCGCGAGGATTTTTTCGCGCGCTTCGCGGTTTTGGCGAATCGCTTCTTTCGCGATATCGATCGGCAAGCCGTGAATCTTGAGGTCCAGCTGGAAGCCGGTGATGCCCGCGTGCGTGCCGCAGATTTTGAAGTCCATATCGCCGAAGTGGTCTTCCGAGCCGATGATGTCGGTGAGAATGACGTGCTTGACGATTTTTCCGGTTTCGTCCGGGAGCGTCACGAGACCGCAGGAAATGCCCGCGACGGGAGCGGAAATCGGAACGCCGGCATCCATGAGCGCGAGCGTGCCGCCGCAGACGGACGCCATCGAGGTCGAACCGTTCGATTCCATAATTTCGGAGGAAATGCGAATCGCATACGGGAAGTCTTCTTCGCTCGGAAGCACGGGAACGAGCGAACGTTCCGCGAGCGCGCCGTGACCGATTTCGCGGCGACCGGGCGAACCGAATTTTCCGCATTCACCGACCGAGAACGGCGGGAAGTTGTAGTGCAGAATGAACGATTTGGATTTCGGGCCGCCGGAAAGTCCGTCGAGTTCCTGCGCGTCTTTCGACGTGCCGAGCGTCGCGATGACGAGCGCCTGCGTTTCGCCGCGCTGGAAAAGCGCCGAGCCGTGAACGCTGGGCAGAACGTCCGTCTTGCACGAAATCGGGCGCAACTGATCGAGCGCGCGTCCGTCCGCGCGAACGCCCTTGTTCAAAATGCCTTCGCGATAAACTTTTTCCTGAAGTTCTTCAAACGCGATGTTGACGTGGCGCGGATCGACGTCTTCGCCGAGCTCGGCGAGAACGGCTTCCTTGGCTTCCGCCTTGACGGCATCGACGGCGGCGTTGCGGTCGAGTTTGCCCGGAAGATAAACCGCTTTCGCGAGTTTTTCGTCCGTGTTCGCAACGCGTTTGCAGATTTCAAAAACTTTTTCGTCGCAAATGACGAGCGGGAACGCCTTTTTGGGCTTGGCGACCTTGGCGGCGAGTTCGCGTTGCGCGGCGATGATTTTCTGAATCGCGGCGTGAGCGAATTCGAGCGCTTCGACAAAGCGGTCGTCCGGCATCTGATCGGCGGAACCCTCGATCATCATCATGTCCTGCTCGTTCCCGACGTAGAGAAGATCGAGCGTCGTGTCGAGCATCTGTTCGTGAGTCGGATTGACGACGAATTCGCCGTTGACTTCGCCGATGCGGACGGCGCCGATCGGGCCGTTCCACGGGATGTCGGAGCAAAGCAAAGCGGCGGAAGCGCCGTTGACCATGAGCACGTCCGGATCGGTGACTTTATCCGTTGCGAGGAGCAAACCGATCACCTGCACTTCGTTGAGAAATCCTTTCGGGAAGAGCGGACGAAGCGGGCGGTCGCAAAGGCGGGAAGTGAGAATTTCCTTTTCCGTGGGGCGACCTTCGCGTTTGAAGTATCCGCCCGGGAAGCGCCCGGCGGCGGCGAATTTTTCGCGATAATCGACCGTGAGCGGGAAGAAATCCTGGTCGGGGGAGCGCAGTTCGTTTGCGGCGGTCGCGGTAACGAGCACTTCCGTGCCTCCGCAAGCGACCGTGACGGCGCCGTTGGCTTGGCGGGCGATGGAGCCCGTGCTGATTGTGATGCCGAATTCTTCGACTTTCACGCTGTATTCTTGTTGCATATCTTTTTTACTTCTTCTTTGTGTTCCCGCGGGATTGCGGGAACGGGGTTATTTTTCTTTTTTTTGAAAAAAAATCGAAAGGCGAACGGGCGGGAACGAATATCGCCGATGTTCGCCGTCGGCAAAAAAGCGTTCCCGCGAATTTTTTCGGTTCGCGGGAACGCCTTTCTCGACTATCGGCGCAGGCCGAGCTTCTGAATAATCGCTTCGTAGGCTTCGAGCTTATTCTTTTTCAGATAGTTCAGAAGCTTGCGGCGGCGATTCGTCATGGCGATCAGCCCGTGGCGGCTGTGGAAGTCCTTCTTGTGCGTGCGCAGGTGCTCGGTAAGGTGAGCGATGCGCGCGGAAAGAAGAGCGATCTGGACTTCGGAGGAACCCGTGTCCTTTTCGCTGAGTTTGTAATTGCTGATGATTTCGGATTTGTCGTACATAATCGTTGTTTTGTTTTCAGAGCTGAGAGACGTTCCCGGAGGGGAACGCCGCGTCCCGGACCCGAAAGTCTGAGGCGCCGTCTCACGGCGGTTTCCCGCCGCAACTCCGGCTTCGCGAGGCTCACACCCCGCGGAACTCGACGTTTGAGCGCGAAATCATGACTTTTCGCGTTCCCGCCCGCAAGCGGAAAAAAAACTTTTGCGTTCCCGCCGTCTTTGCGCGAAAGTCTGCCGCTGTTATGGCGGACAAGAAAAAGAATTCCGGCGGGCGGCGCGTCTCGTCGTTGGAACGAGTGCTCGGACGTCTGGAGGATCTCGATTCGACGAATCTTGCGATTCTTGTGCAGAGGCTCGCGCGGGAACGCGGGTTGTTCGAAATGCTTTCGGACACGATCGACGAAGGCGTTATCGTGATCGACGATGCGGGAACGGTCGAATACGCGAATCGCGCGGGCATGCGCATGATCGGTTTGCGTCCGAACGAAACCGGTTCCGCGGTGCTGTGGAAACTTGTGCCGGATCTCGGACGCCCGCTGAATTTTCTTCGCGGCGGGGACGAGCTCGCGCCGAACATCGCGCGCGATGCGGAAATTTTTTATCCCGAACATCGCTGGCTGCGCCTGCAAATCAGTCGGCTTTCCCTGCAGGATTCGGATTTGCGGATGCCGACGCGATTCGTCGTCATTTTGCGCGACATCACGGCGGATCGGCAATCGACCGAGGAAATGATCGAGAGCGAGCGCGTGAACTCGATTTTCACGCTCGCCGCGAGCGTGGCTCACGAAATCGGAAATCCGCTCAACTCCATGAAAATTCATCTGGAGCTGATACGCCGCCGGCTCGACAAGCTCGAAATTCCCGAAAAAAGCGCGGGAACGCTCGAAAATTCCGTAAATATCTGCCTCGAAGAAATTTCCCGCCTCGACGAAATTCTCAAAAATTTTCTCGGCGCAATTCGCCCGCAGAAACCGTCGCTCGTGCAGACCAATCTTTTCGAAATCGTCATCGACGTGCTCGGCGTGCAGAAAATCGAGCTTGAAAATCGCAACATTCGCTGCTCGATGACGCAACGTTGCAAGGAGCTTCCCGTTGTGCTCGGCGACGCTTCCCTGCTCAAACAACTCATTTTCAACGTGACGAAAAACGCGATGGAAGCAATGCAGGAAGGCGGCAGCATTTCCATCGAGGCGGACAGCGACGACGAATTCGTCTATCTCCGCGTGAAAGATACGGGTTGCGGAATTTCGCGCGACGACATTTCGAAAATCTACGAACCGTTTTTCACCACGAAAAACAACGGACACGGGCTCGGCATGATGATCGTCATGCGCATTATGCGCGAACACGGCGGACAGGTCGGCATCGACAGCGAACCCGGCAAGGGCACGACCGTCATGTTGCAGTTCCCGAAGCCCGGCGCACGCGCGCGCATGCTTCCGCCCGCTCCCGCCGAAAAATGAATTCGCGTCCGCAGAGTCGGAGAAAAGCCCGCGCGGGAACGCTTTTTTGCCTCGCCGCCGCCGCGTGTGCGGTCGCGCTGCTCGTTCCCGCATGCGAAAAAACCGACGGGAACGCTTCCCTCGCGGAAACGCAAGCCGCCGCGGATTTTTTTTCGGAGTTCCCGATAAAGCTCGACGAAAAAACGCTTTCGTTGCGGCTTGCGCTGACGGATTTGGAGCGGCAACGCGGGCTGACGGGCTGTCGCGGGCTTCGCGGGAACGCGGGAATGCTTTTCGCGTATGCGGACGCAAATCGGCGCGCGTTTTGGATGCGCGGCGTTCCGGTGAACCTTTCGATCGGATTTTTTGATGCGGACGGAAATTTGCTCGAAACGCGGGAAATGTTTGCGGAAGACCTCGAAACCACCGTTTCCCGCAGCGGGAACGTGAAATTCGCGCTGGAAATGCGCGCAGGCTGGTTCGCCGAAAATTCCGTCGCGCCGGGCGCAAAGCTCGATCTCGCCGCACTCGCAAACGCAATTCGTTCCCGCGGCTTTTCGTTCGAAA
>CAVFCB010000091.1:0-7134 GCA_963620895.1 Bacteroidaceae bacterium
AGACGTACCCGGACTTCGAGTTGCTCCTCGTGGACGACGGCTCGCCGGACAATTCCGGCGCGATCTGCGACGACTACGCCGCGCGCGACCCGCGCATCCGCGTTTTTCACAAAGAAAACGGCGGCGTCTCCTCCGCGCGCAATCTCGGCGTAAAAAATGCTCGCGCCGATTATATTGCGTTCCTGGATTCCGACGATTGGTGGAAACCGGAATTCTTGGAAAAGATGGCATCTCTTGCCCAAAAATACCCGCAGGCTTGTTGTTGTTGTTGTTGGATGACGTTTTCACGCGAAGCCAAACTTGCCCCCCCTTCGTTTTTTGTCGATGTCCCCTTGGGGAAAGAAGTTTGTTTAGATCTGATTAATTACGCAGCTAAAACCGATTATTTCCCTGTTTGGACGGGAAGCGTCATAATAAAAAAACAAAGCTTTTGGGACGTAGGCGGATTTGATGAAAATCTTGTCGTTTATGAAGACTACAAGCTATGGTTCAGTCTTTGCCAAAACAAAAAAACGCCGTATCTCAATGAAGCATTAGCTGTTTATCGCCTAGACGCGCCGGTCGAAAACAAACCGCGCGGGAAACGCCCGGCCCTCAATCGTCACTGGGTTTCGTTTTTGGACGAATACGACGACATCGCGCAAAAAGATGAGAATGTAAAGCGTTTCTTAGATCGGTTTAGGCTTTTCAATCTTTTGCCGTACAGAGGAATTAAAGCTTGCAAAAATGATTTTAATCGAATCCTTGCGGAAACATCACGCGCACATTGGGATTGGCGCTTTCGAATTGTTTATCAAGTCCCTCGTTGGATAGGAGATGTTCTTATGTGGGCAAGCAGAACAAAAACCATATTTCTAAAAAAATTAAAGAAAGGTATTCTATGCAAATGACTAGCTCAGCGTTCCCGCAAAATAGAATTACGGGAGCCGTCCTCTCCACCCAATGGACATTTTCCATTTGTTATTTTTATTTTGTATTTGTTGCCTATCTTTGTGATGGTTTGGTGTCCTTTTTCGTTCGAGGAGTATTTCCTCCGTGGCGTCAGCTGCTGGCGATCGGGCTATATTTTATTTTGTTACGTTTCCCTAAAAAATATTTAGGGAAATCCGGGAATTCTTTTTTGTTTCTCGTTTTAGCGTGTCTGTTTTGGTTTTTTCTTCGTGCCAATTTGACTTACGCGACTTCCGGAATCGGGCTTACACGTATCCTGTATTCGTTCTGGCTACTCACTTTCGCGATTCCGTTTTTTGTTTTGCCGACAATGTACGCGCTTAAACAAAAAAAACCAATGTCTCTCTACTGGAAAATTGTTTGTTTGGGCGGTTTTTTCGGCGCCGGGCTCCTTCTTGACGGTATTACGGGGGGCTTTTTCAACTTCCTCAAAGGAGGCGTATTGTCCTACGGTGTAAACATTGAAGATTTGATTCGTTATTCCTTTTTCGCACAATTATTAACATCCGTTGGTGTCTTTGGTGGACTCACCTGTGCGCTGTCTCTTTATATTGTTTCAAGAGAAAAGAATATTTTTAAACAAATGTTCGCCTTGGGCATGGGGCTTTTGTTTATCGCCGGATCGTGGTTTACCGGAAGTCGTCAAATTTTTTTTCTTGTCCTTGGCGTATACTTATTCGGGCTTCCTGTTTATGTTTTTTTTGCAAAAGGGCGGAAATTGCTCCTGGTACCCTGTCTTTTTTTTCTTGTTCCTATGATTGCTATTTCCGGAAAAGATTTTCTAGTAGGAAACTCACAAGACGAAATCACAGAGCGATTTACTGCTGAAAATATCTCTGAAGATTCGCGAACGGAAACATGGAAACAAGGCTGTCAAGAAGTTTTGGGCAATCCGAAAGTTTTGCTTTGGGGCAACCATTTCGCCTATACAGGAGGCGGGGGAGGCTCAGACATGGGCGAATCCGGCGCACACTACGAAAACACGTTCCTTTGCCAGATAAATAATACCGGGATTATACAAGGATTTTATGTTCTCCTCCCCGTTCTTTTTATCCTAAAGAAAATGTATGATGCAAAGCACCGGCGGACGTTTTTTGACTTCACCACATTATTGTTTTTGGGCGGATATCTTTTAACCTCCCTTGTTTCTCCGAACGGAGTCGGAATAACCGCTCTCCCTTGCCTGTACTTTATCGCAGGTGTTTATAATGTCCGAAATTATTTCGCTCCTCCCTCAGATCCTACACCTCTTCGATCCCCACGTCTTCAATTTTGATTTAATTATGACTACCACAAACCCGTACCGTATTTTTATCTGTCCGATAATCCCCGAAGAGCTTGTTTATAAGTATCCTGGAACACAAGCCGCGAACACGTTTTGCAGGCATTTAATCGACGGCGGAGTATTTGACTGCGTTTTTTCTCTCCCGCCCACTAATCTCCGCGAAGATTTGTCTAAATTTAATAAACCTCTTATTGAATTTATCTGTGTCGCACGAAATCACCAGTGCGCTCCCCTCAAGCTCTTTTCTGCCATAGCAGAAAACTGGAGAGTTTTTAAAAAGATTCGTAAAGGAAGCAGTGTTTGGTTTTATAACCTGGGGTGGAATTTTCTTTTCCTTTATTGGCTACTCGGATTAAAAGGAAATATAAAAAGAAATGTTATAGTTGCCGATTTTACGCCACCGCGGGGGGTGTCTTTGCTGTCACGTGTTTCTCAATATTTGATACGCCGTGCGAATGCGAGGATTGTTCTTGCTCATTCTGATCGTTTTAAAAGCCTCAAAACGGTGTGTATTCCTGGAGTTGTCCCGGAAAAAAATATTCGAGAGGAAAGTGCGCTGGCACGGGATTTTTTTATGTCTGGATTCTTGACTCCAAAACGCGCTTTCCCTCGCATTCTTTCTTGGTTTTCAGAACATCCGAATTGCAAACTGACTGTAAGCGGATTTGTCCCTGACAGAGAAGTTTTGTTGTCGTATGTTTCAACGTATTCGAATATTCGCGATTTGGGATTTTTACCCTACAATGAATACGTAGAAGCCCTTTCTACTGCCGGTATTTGTCTGAATACGAGAGACCCGGCGCTTTTGGAAAACCATGAAAATTTCCCGTCCAAAATGATTGAATATCTCCTTTATAACAAAGTTGTCATTTCGACAATGAGGTATCCACAGCTTGAAGGAATAGACTACATCTATGTTCCTCTTGAAAAAGCAACATTTATGGAAAGCCTTGAAAACGTTTTAAAGATGCCAGAGAAAGAACTTATTCGTTATGCAAACCAAGGGAAAAAACTTTTAGAAAAATTCTCTCCTACACGCTGGAAAGATGAAATGCTGAAATTGGAAAAGTAAGAAATATGAATACTAAAAGATTATTTTTTGTGCATAAACTTTGCATGTTTCTCCCCGAGACCGGATTTTTGAGATTTAAGTCGTTTTTGTATCGTTGGGCGGGGGGGTTAAAGCAGGGAAGAATGTTATGATCTGTTCTTCTGCGCAAATTTGTGGAACGGGTGAGGTCGAGCTTCAAGATAATGTTTGTCGGAATTTTTGTCATGCTCAAAGCCGGTAGCCGCTCTCCGACCCTTGCTTTTTTAATTCTTGTTTGTGCCTGGCTTGCGACACGCAACAAAATTTTATTTTCGCAATTTTCGTCGGAGGTCTTACTCTTTGCCCTGTGTTTATTTTTCGAGAGCAACTTCTTAGCCTCATTGAATCAGTCAGTACAACCATGGCACACCGCATTCGAATGACACTTGAAAGCGGAGACGTCAGCGGACGTGAAACACTTTGGTCTGACTACTGGGACGAATGCCTTCGCAATCCGCTTTTCGGATTTCAATTAGATCGTTTGGGAGATCCGCACCGAATGCTGATTGACGGTTTTATGATGTTCGGGTTCTTCCTTGGTTGGATTATTCCTTTTCTGATGCTCCTCGGTGCGTTTTCTACTTGGAAGGCAATTCGTATAAAGGCGCCAAAAATGTGGTGGAGTTTCCTCTTTCTGATTCCGCTTGTAAAAATTTTTACATCTAGCGGCTTCACATCTCTCGCAGTTCAAACTCCGCTTTGGCTTATTTTCATCTATGAAAAAAACAGCCCGTTGTTCAGGACATATTTTTTTTCAAAACACCAATGAAATCAGACAGATTCCCAATCGCCCATAAAAAATTAAACGTTAGCATACAATGAACAGTAAAAAACTCCAGATCCTAAGATTAATTTTTCCGCTTATTCCCGTGATGCGGATGCATACGCTTAAAGCTCGACTGTTACGGTGGGCGGGAGCAAAAGTTGGGAAAGACGTCGAAATTTCCTCCTATTTGAAAGTCATTGGAACCGGTAATTTGGAAATCGGAGACAAATGCTATCTCGGGCATTATACCGTGTTACAGATTGGCGGAGGCTCAACATTTACAATGGAAGCGCATTCAAAAGTCGGCAGTCGCTGTGTTGTAACCACCGGTAGCCATCGGTTTTCTCCCAACGGAGACTGTATAGAAAAAGAATGCATTACCAAGGATATTCGTATTGAGCGCGGCGCCGTTGTCTCAACAGGCAGCATTCTCCTCCCCGGCGTAACCATCCACAGAATGGCGCATGTCGTAGGGCAATCTCTTGTTTTACAGGACGTGCCGGAACTTACCCGTGTAATGGGCGTTCCCGCAACGCCGATTCAGGATTTGCGAACATTAGCAGAAAACGATCTCGATTCTCTCGGGCTTGTCGAAGCGTTATGCAACAAATACAAAGACGTGAATTTTTAATGCCTAATTCTTACGACCTTATTTTCCTTACGAACATTCCTGCGTTTTACAAAATTCGGCTCTACAATCGAATTGCGGAACGCGCGAGAATTTTTGTGGTTTTTCTGCGGGAAGGGAATCCGGATCGCAACAAGGATTTTTACGCGGAGCCGCGAAATTTTGAATGGCGCACGCTTCCTGCGGGAACGCAAAAACAACAGGCGCGGGAATGTATCAAGCTTCTCCGCACGCTTGATTACAAGGAATTGGTTATAGGCGGGTGGGACGAGTTGTCGTTTTGGGCAGCGGCATTTTGCTCGCCGCGCGAGAAGAATGCAGTCGTCGTGGAGTCGAGTTATTTGGAGTCCGTGACGGTCGGTCCGAAGGCGTGGTTAAAACGAATTTTTCTTTCGCGAATTTCCAAGGCTTACTGCTCCGGCGCATCGAACGTAAAACTCATGGAGAGACTCGGCTTTCGCGGGAACGTTAAAAAGACGGGCGGCGTCGGGCTTTATCGTCGCGTGCCGCAACCGCCGTTTGAGGCGCGGGAACGCGTGAAAAGTTTCCTCTACGTCGGGCGACTTTCTCCGGAAAAAAATCCGGAATTCCTGATTCGCGCTTTCGCGAAATTGCCGGAGCTGACGCTGAACATCGTCGGTTTCGGACCGCAGGAGGAATATTTGAAATCGCTCGCGGGAACGAACGTTGTTTTCCACGGCGCCGTGGCGAACGCGGAGTTGCCGAAATTTTATCAGGCGAACGATGTTTTCGTGCTCCCGTCAAAATCTGAAGTTTGGGGAATGGTCGTTGAAGAAGCGCTGAATAACGGCGTTCCCGTGCTCGTTAGCGACAGCGTCGGCTGTGCAGAAGAATTGATTGTCGGGAAAAATGTCGGGTTGATTTTCAAAACCGACGACGAACAAGATTTCATCGAAAACGCCGAACGAATCTGCGAACCGAAGTTTTACAACAATTTGAGGAAAACAATATCTCAAAACCTCCCGGAAGCGATAGAGACCGCGCAGGTTAGAGCATATGGGGGGGGGGGTAATTAGTATGATATGTGCTCTTTTTCGAAAAAGGAAAAAGACAGTCGTCAAAACCGGCGGCGTCGGGCTCTACCGTCGCGTTCCGCAACCGCCGTTTGAGGCGCGGGAACGCGTGAAAAACTTCCTCTATGTCGGGCGACTTTCACCGGAGAAAAATCTGATATTTTTAATCCGTGCTTTTTCAAAGTTGCCCGAACTGACGTTAAATATTGTCGGTTTCGGACCGCAAGAGGCTGAACTAAAAGCAATAGCCGGTAAAAACGTTGTTTTTCACGGAGCAGTCGCGAACGCAGAGTTGCCGAAATTTTATCAGGCGAACGATGTTTTCGTACTCCCGTCAAAATCGGAGCCGTGGGGAATGGTCGTTGAAGAAGCATTGAATAACGGCGTTCCCGTGCTCGTTAGCGACAGCGTCGGTTGCGCAGAGGAAATCGTGCGCAACGAAGAAAACGGAATAATCTTTAGGAACGACGACGATGCGAACTTTTTCGCCGCTGTAAATCGCATGTGCATAGCGGATTTCTACAACACACTGAGAAGGAACATCGCCGCACAAAATCCGGAATCGATAGAGCGTTTGCAAGTCGAAGCGTATCTTTGCCCTTGCTCCCGCTCCGGCGCCTCCGAGAACTGAAACATTGAAGAGCGCGATTACTTTCGCCACGCTGCGGGAACGCGGCGGAAGTCGTGAGGCGAGCACGCCTTTTCCTGTTCCCGAAAGCGAGCCTTTCCGGCAATGGAGAGATAGCGTTTTTCGACGAAGAGCTTTTTCGCGCACGCATTCCGATTCCTCCGGAAGAAGAGTGTGTGCCGCAAGTCAAAAGTGACGAAACGGTTGCAAATGCAGACGGGGACGAAGCCGGGGACGAAGACGGGGACGAAGACGGGGACGAAGACGAAAAAAGTCTGCGCATTCTCCGATATTGCGAGACGCCTCGAAGTGCGCGGGAAATTTTCCGGCATATCGGAATTTTCTACAATACGAAAGCCCGGAGAAAAATTCTTCATCCGCTGCTGGAGCGCGGGCTTCTGCTGCGCACCATTCCCGAAAAGCCGACGAGCAACAAACAGCGCTACATCGCGGCGCCCGCCTCAAAACGTTGATTCCGTCCCGCACGCCTTTCCCCCGCCCCGCGAACCTGTGCTTGCGGGAACGCAGCGTGTTTGAGAAAATCGCGAGCATGATTCAATATGCCTCGGCTCTTTTTCTCGGAAACTCATAAAATATGCCTAAAACACTCCTGCAGATAAACACGGTGGTAAATTCCGGCTCCACCGGGCGGATTGCCGAAGAAATCGGGCAAACCGCGCTTGCCGCCGGCTGGCGTAGCGTAATTGCCTACGGTCGCAATCCGCGTCCGAGTGCCTCCGAGCTGATCCGCA
>CAVFCB010000092.1:0-7078 GCA_963620895.1 Bacteroidaceae bacterium
CCCGTGAGGATATCCTCGCGGGAACGTTTTTTTTTTCGCTTTCGGCGAAATCAATAAAAAACCTTTTCCATAAAGAGCCCGCGGGCGGCGGCGGTGGAGACGCGGGCGTCGCAGATTCGGGCTTCGCGGTAGGCGAGCAGTTCTTCCGGCGTCATTTTCCCGATGCCGACGGCGTAAAGTCCGCCGACGAGTCGCCGCACCATTTTGTAGAGATAACCGCTTGCCTCCGTGGTCACGATGATTTCCTTGCCTCGGCGCACGACGTCGAGCCGCCGCAGTTCCTTGACGGGATTTTCGCGATCGGCGGAAGCGTGGTTCGCGCCGAATGCGGAAAAATCGTGCGTTCCGAGCAGGAGCGTTCCCGCGCGCGCCATCGCGGGAACGTCGAGCGTGCGTTCGCCGATTCCCCAGCAGTAGCGCGCCTCGAACGGCGTCGGAAAACCTTCGCGAATATGGTAGCTGTAGCGTTTTCCTTTGACGGAAAAACGCGCGTGAAATCCGTTTTTCGCCTTTGTCGCACGCAACACGGTGATTCCCGCGGGCAAGCCCGAATGCAGCGCGCGCAACAGCGTTTCCGCCGGGTAGTTCCAGCGCGAATCGAAATGGAAGCATTGCCCGCGCGCGTGAACGCCGGAGTCCGTGCGCCCGCTCCCGTGAATGCGAATTTCTTCGCGCGTGATGTGCGCGAGGCGTTTTTCGAGAATGTCCTGAATCGCGAGTCCGCAACGCTGACTTTGCCAGCCGTGAAAATCCGTGCCGTCGTAGGCGACGATGCAGCGGTAGCGCGTAAATCCTTCCGGGATCGCGTTGAACGGTTTTTCGCTCGAAGGTGTTCGCATAAGAAAAAAAAGAAACCACGAAGCGCACGCGTTTCCAATTCGATTTTTCCGTTGAGGGAAAAGGCTCGGCAAATCTAAACTCTTCGGCGATGGAAATGCTTCTGACCGGAAAATTTGTTGCGGAGACGCTCGGCGCGGCGTGGCGCGGCGGGAACGTTCCCGGAAAAATCGCGGGAGCGGCAATCGATACGCGAAAAATTTTGCCGGGCGAAATTTTCGTCGCGATAAAAACGGAAAACCGCGACGGGCACGATTTTCTCGAAACGGCGCGGGAACGCGGCGCGGCGGGCGCGCTCGTTTCGCGCTTCGTGCCGGAAGTCGCGTTGCCGCAACTCGTCGTTCCCGACACGGTCGCGGCGTTGCAAAAACTCGCGGCGGCGTATTCCCGCGCGATCCGTTCCCGCGGCGAAAGTGCGCGCGTTCCCGTGATTTTCGCAGTGACGGGAAGCGTCGGAAAAACTTCGACGAAAGATTTGCTCGCGCTGATTTTGTCGCAGGAAGCGCCGACGCTTTCGACGGAAAAAAATCTGAACAACACGCTCGGCGTGCCGCTCACGTTGCTGAAATTTGATCCGGAAATTCATCGCTTCGCCGTCGTCGAAGCCGGCATGAGCGTTCCCGGCGAGCTCGGAATTTCTGCGGAAATGATTTGTCCGGACATCGCAGTCGTCACCAACGTGAAACCGGTGCATCTCGAAGGGCTCGGCTCAATGAACGCGATTGCGCGGGAAAAATCGGAGTTGCCGCGGCATTGCGCGTCCGGCGGGAAAGCGTTTTTTTATGCGGAATTGCTGCGCTACGAAAGTTTTCGCGAGTTGCGCAATGCGACGATTTTGGTGCCGGATTCCGCGAAAGAATCATTCGTCGAAAACGGCGTTCGCGTTCCCGTGCCTACGGCGTTGCGCGAAACTGCGGACGGTTTTGAAATCACGACGGGAACGCGGAAATTTTTCGCAAAAAACATTTCGCGCGGGCTTGCCGAAAACGCGGCGCTCGCCGTCGCCGCCGTTTCGGATTTTGTTTCCGACGAAAAAATTCAGGCGGCGCTTGACGCACGGAAGCCTTCGGCAAATCGCGGCGAAGTGCGGGAACGCGCGGACGGCGCCGGGAAAATTTTTGTCGATTGCTACAACGCTTCGCCCGCGTCGATGCTCGACTCCGCGCGCGCGTTCGCAAAACGTTTTCCCGCAAGCGCGGGAACGCCTCGGCTTTTCGTGCTCGGCGGCATGGGCGAGCTCGGCGCGGAGTCCGCTCGCCTGCACCGCGAAGTCGGCGAAGCGCTTCCGCTCGACGCTTCGACGGATGCGCTTGCGCTCTTCGGCGGGAACGCGCCGCTCATCGGCGAGGGCGCAATCGCGCGCGGGTTCCCGCCGGCGCGCGTGCAGGTGTTTGCGGACATCGAGGCGCTGCGCGCGCGCATCGCAGAATTTCGCGGGAACGTGATGGTCAAAGGTTCCCGCGCGTTCGCGCTCGAACGCGCCGTTCCCGCGGAGGTGCGCGGATGATTTTTTTGAAAAAGTTTTTCGACGCGATTTTTCGTCGCGGAGAACGAAGCGGCGCAGAGAAAAAAACGTGGCGGCGGGAACGCGGCGACGCCGGTGAAAAATTCGCCGCAGATTTTTTGAAAAAAGAACGCGGCATGAAAATCCTCTGCCGCAATTACCGTGCGGGTCGCGACGAAATCGACATCGTCGCGCTCGACGCGGGAACGCTCGCAATCGTCGAAGTGAAAACGCGCTCGGAGAACGATGCGCACGGCGCGGTTTTCGCCGTGGACGCGCGAAAAAAACACGCGTTGCGCCGCGCGGCAAACGAGTTTCTGCACGAGCTCGGCGTGCGAATGCCGATGCGGCTCGACGTTGTCGAAGTTTACGTGCGGGAACGCGACGGCGCGATGCGCGCGGTGCATCATCAGGCTTTGAGTTGGAAAGGGCGAAAGCTCGGCGCTTGAAGAAAATTTCCGTTCTTTTAACTTTTTCGCCGCAGGCAAATCAGTGCATCACGATTTTTAACAATAATCTAATTTTCACCGCATAATTTCCTAACCGGAGCGGCTTAGACTGTGCGGACATTCAATTGAAAATCAGATTATGAAAATCGAAAAACTCACACTCATCACTGCGGCGGCGCTTCTTGCTCCGTTCGCGCTTAACGCTCAATCCGAAGTTTCTTCCGCTTCTTCCGGAAGCAGCAAAGAAGCCGCCGGCGTCACCTTCGACGCCAAGAAGGCGAAAATCACGGTTTCCGGGTACGCGCAGGCGCAATACATCTACGCGGATTCCAAAACCAATTCCGGCGACGCTTACTCCGGCTTCGCGATTCGCCGTGCGGCAATTTCCGCAAAAGGCGCAATCGACGACAACTGGTCGGCGGAAGTCGGTTTTGAAATCGACGGGAACAACAAAAACGACAAGCTGAACAACGCGTTCGTGGACAAGGCGATTATTTCCTACAAAACCGATATCGGGAAATTGACCGCCGGCTACCAGAAAACCGCGTTCGTCATGGAAGAATACACGTCTTCGAAAACGGCGCTCTGCATCGAGCAGTCGATCGCGTCGAGCTGGTTCGGCAAAATGGCGGGCGTCAGTCAGCTTTCCGGTCGCCACGGCGGCGTGTGGTGGGACGGCAAAGTCGAGGGCTTGAAATACACGCTCGGCGTCGTCAACCAGTATAAGGAAGATTTTTACGCGGACGAAAATCACGGCGTCGCCTTCACGGGAACGCTCGCCTACACGATTAAGGCGGACGACGGCATCGCGCTCGAACTCGGCGTCAACGGAATTTACAATCCCGGGAACGACTCGAAGGACAGCAACGGCGCCTACGTGGCGGAAAAAGCTCCGCACGGCGCCGTCTGGGGCGTTGAGCCTTACGCCAAACTCACGGTGGACGGCTTCACGGGAATCGTCGATGTGCTTTACGGGGACGGCGACAAGGACGCCGGCGTGAAAGACGCCGCGTGGGGCGTGAACGCGACTGCCGCGTATCGTTTTGAAAATGATCTCGAACCCGTGGTGCGTCTTTCCTACGTCGATACCGGCGACAACAAGGGATTGAAGCCCGATTTGCTGAAAAACGTGCCGAAAGGAACGTCCGACCACGATTCCGCGTGGGGCGCCTACGTCGGCGCAAATTTCTACGCGAACAAGCACATCAAGGTTTCCGCGGGCTACGAATACACGAAATTCGATGGCGGCGCGAAGTCCGAGGACGCGAACGCGTTCCGCGTCCAGCTTCAGGCGGTGTTCTAAGAAAAAATCCGAAAATTCGGAAATGTCCGAAACGCTCGGAGGCGGTATGCTTCCGGGCGTTTTTGCGTAAAAAAACTTTCTTTTGCGTTCCCGCGGGAAAAGGTTTTTACTCGCGGGCACTATGCAGAAAATCGCGCTCTTGTCCGTCAGCGACAAAACCGGGCTTTTGGATTTTGCCAAAGTCCTTGTGGAAAAACACGGCTACAAGCTGCTCTCTACGGGCGGCACCGCAAAAATGCTCCGCGAAGGCGGACTGCCCGTCACCGACGTGAGCGAGCACACCGGATTTCCGGAAATTATGGACGGGCGCGTGAAAACGCTCCATCCGCGCGTGCACGGCGGGTTGCTCTGCCGCCGCGACCTTCCCGCGCACATGGAACAGGCGGCGAAGCTCGACATTCCGATGATCGACATGGTCGTCGTGAATCTTTATCCGTTCGAAGCGACCGTCGCCAAACCGAATTGCGCGTTTGAAGACGCAATCGAAAACATCGACATCGGCGGTCCGTCGATGCTGCGTTCCGCCGCGAAAAACCACCAGAGCGTCTTCGTCGTCACCGATCCCGCGGATTATTCCCGCGTGCTTGCGGCGATGGACGGCGATCCCGCAGCGCTCCCGGAATTTCGCCGCGAGCTCGCGCTCAAAGTCTTTTCCCGCACCGCCGCCTATGACGCCGCAATCGCGAATTATCTTGAAAAACAGGTGCCGACCGCCGCGACCGCGCCGGCGTTCCCGCGGCAGTTCAATTTGAACCTGAAAACGGCGCAGGAGCTTCGCTACGGAGAAAATCCGCACCAAGCCGCAAAGCTTTTCGGCGATTTCCACAGCTTCTTCAATCAGCTTCAGGGCAAGGAGCTGAGCTTCAACAACATTCTCGACATCACGGGAGCGACCAATCTCATCGCCGAATTCGATCGCCCGACCGTCGGCATTCTCAAACACACGAATCCGTGCGGGATCGCCACGGCGGGAACGCTTGCCGAAGCGTGGGATCAGGCGTTCGAGACGGATAAGCAGGCGCCTTTCGGCGGAATCATCGTCACCAATCGCGAAGTGGACAAGGCACTCGCCGAACGCATCGCACACATTTTCTCCGAAGTCATCATCGCACCGTCGTTCTCGGCGGAAGCTCGCGAAATTTTTGCAAAAAAGAAAAATCTGCGCCTCATGGTGCAGGCAAAACCGATTTCGGCAGACAAACTTTACGACGTGCGCTACGCAATCGGCGGCGTTCTCGTGCAGGAACGCGACCTCAAACCCATCGATCCGAGCACGTATAAGGTCGTGACGAAACGCGCGCCGACCGACGAAGAACTGCGCGCGATGCTCTTCGGCTGGAAAGTCGTGAAACACGTGAAATCCAACGCAATCGTGTACGCAGGTTGCGAGCGCACGCTCGGCATCGGCGCCGGGCAGATGTCGCGCGTCGATTCCTCGCGCATCGCCGTTTGGAAAGCGGGCGAAGCGGGGCTTTCCCTCAAAGGTTCGGTCATCGCCAGCGATGCGTTTTTCCCGTTCGCGGACGGTTTGCTCGCGGCGGCGGACGCGGGAGCGACGGCGGCGATTCAGCCGGGCGGATCCGTGCGCGACCAAGAAGTCATCGACGCCGCAAACGAACGCGGCATGGCGATGATTTTCACCGGACACCGCCACTTCCGCCACTAAGCTCGAAACGGCGTGAAAAAGGCGCGTTCCCGCAACGGGAACGCGCCTTTTTTTCGTCCGCAACGAAAAAAAGCGTCCGAAGAATCGGACGCTTTTTCGAAGAAACGGAATGGAGCCACTTGTCGGACTTGAACCAACGACCCTCTCATTACGAATGAGATGCTCTACCAACTGAGCTAAAGTGGCGAACAGGAATTGCTGACGATACACTTTCTTCGTTCCCGCGCAAGCCTTTTTTTTCGCGTTCCCGCGCGCTATATTTCGGAAACGCCATCGTCCGTCGCTTGAAATTACAATTTGTGAAAACTTTTTAATGGATATCGGCGAGCAAAGGCGATTGTCCGCACCCATCCGGACAATCAATTTATCCGACGTCCGACTTCCTCTCAGGATGAAGAAACGTCTTCAGTCTTTCTTCAAGTTCTGCATCGCGGCAAGCACTGCCAATCCGTGCAGGCGTCTCCGCTCGAACGTCTCATTCACATAGCTTTTTTTGCCCGAACCTCCGACCCACGGCTGAAGATCTTTGAATGAAATCCGTTTCCCTTTCTGCGCAAGTTGCGATTCCATTCCGGCGCACAACTCCGAACTCTCGCGCGATTTGGCGAAACGGAATAGTGCTTTCGCGTAACCGCAAAATTTCTGTGCCTCCTCGTAAAGACCGGCATCCATAAGGTCGGAAAAATACCGCGAAACCTGCGGGTACAGCAATTTTTCGCCGAAAGGCGGTCTTACCCCTACCACCTGTTCCAGAAACTCAAACATGCTTAACGGATTCCGCCGAAAGAGATAGTGAAAATAAGCGGCATCCTCAAAACGTTGTTCTTCATGGCAGATTTCCGCCATGAACGGGAACGCCGGAGGGAAAAACTCCGAGCACAATTGCGAAACTTCCGCTTTGTACGCGGCGGGTTCCCGCTCCTTCCGCTCGATCGCGCGAAACAAGCGCACGCCCGGATCTTTCGCTCCCGCCGTCTGCACCGCCTTCGCTACGGTCTCCGCGGTGCTTTGCGATTTTACGCCGGTCAGAAACGGCTCACGCGACAAAATCTCTTTGTAAATTTCCGTCTGCGCATGAAGCAATTCGAAATTTTTTGCGAAAGCAAGGAGTGTCAAAATTTTACTCAACGCATGCACCGAACGCGAATTGTAGCCGAACGCGTCCGTGCGCATCGCCTCCGATTCGCCGTTCCCGCGCGTCTGCACGCGGGAATTTACGCGGTCGAGCGCATCGTAGCCGTAGTCGCGTTTCGCAATCAAAGCTCCGTCCGCGTTCGCGTAGGCGATCGACGAAATCAGATTCCGCCCGGCGGCGTAAG
>CAVFCB010000093.1:0-6968 GCA_963620895.1 Bacteroidaceae bacterium
CGGCTCGATCCATTTTCCGCGGCTTTTGATGAGCGCGACCAAGCGATCCACCGCCTCTTCCTGCGGAATTCCGCGTTCGACGCATTCTTTTCGGACGTAGAGATTGATTTTTCCGGGAGCGCCGCCGACGTAGCCGAAATCCGCGTCCGCCATTTCGCCGGGACCGTTCACGATGCATCCCATCACGCCGATGGTCACGCCGCGCAGATGCCCGGTGCGTTCTTTGATTTTTTTGACCGTCGTCTGAATGTCGTATTGCGTGCGCCCGCAACTCGGACAGGCGATGTATTCCGTCTTTGTCTGACGCGCGCGCGATGCCTGCAAAATGTCGTAAGCGAGCTCGACGTTGCGCAAAGCGGAAGCGGAAAGCTCGACGCTGAGCACGTTGCCGATCCCGTCGCAAAGCAACGGTCCGGCGAGCAGCGCCGCCTCGACGCGCGCATCGCCGTCGCCGCCGAATTTCGGGAGCGGCGCGATTGTGTTGCGCACGGTGGAGCGTATCCAAATCGGCGCGTAAATTTCGGCGTTTGCGAGCATTTGCGCGAGTTTGCGATAAACGCCGACCGGGTGCGCATCGGGCGTTTTTCGGCTCGATGTGAAAATGAGTTTGTCCTGCGGAAAATCCGCGAGCGCGGGAACGACCGCCGAGCGCGCGCCCGCCGTCGTATCGACGACGAGTCCGATTCCTTTTTCGCGGCAAAGCGCGACCCATTCGGGAATGATTTCCGCGTTCGCCGGATTGAAGCGCCGCTGAATGTAGGTGGCGGATTTTTTCGACGGAGAAAGTTTTGCGAAAAGCGCGGGAACGCTCGTCTTCACGGGATCGAAAACAAAGGCGGGAATTTCGTCTTCAAACATCGTCTGCAATTCGCAGGCGGCGGCGAGATCGCTCTCCGTCGCAATCGGCAAAACAAGCCCCTCCACGGGCGTTTTTCCGCGCGTTGCGGCGAGAAGCGCACGAAGATCCTTCACGATTTCGGCAAGCGGTTTTTCAACATCGACGAACACGAAAACGCGCGGCGGATCGTCCACGGAAATCTTTTTTCCCAAGCCGAGTTCCACGGGAACGATTTTTCGCCAGCGGAAAGAAAACGATGCGACATCGGTGTCGCGCACGGGCGCGGGAACGGGATTCGCATCGCTCGGCGTCGTGCGGATTTTGTCGATGCGCGAAGTGATTTCGCGGCACGCGGGAAGCTCGTTCACCGGGTCTTCGGTGAGAGAAACGCGGATGGTGTCGCCGATGCCGTCGAGCAACAGCGAGCCGATCCCGATTGCGGATTTGATTCGCGCGTCCTCGCCCTCGCCCGCCTCGGTCACGCCGAGATGAATCGGATAATTCATTCCGTTGTCGCGCATTTCTTTCACGGCGAGCCGATACGCCTCAATCATCACTTTCGTGTTGGAGGACTTCATCGAAAGCACGAGATCGTAAAAACCTTCCGTTTCGCAAATGCGCACAAACTCCATCGCCGCGGCGACCATTCCCGCCGGCGTGTCGCCGTAGCGGTTCAGCGTGCGGTCGGAAAGCGAGCCGTGATTCGTGCCGATGCGCAAAACGCGACCGAGCTCCTTAGCGCGGCGAATGAGCGGAGAAACCGCTTCCGCAATGCGTTCCAGCGCTTCCGCATATTCGGCGTCCGTGTAATCATGCGGGAACGAAGCGCGGCGATCCGCGTAATTTCCCGGATTGATGCGCACTTTTTCGACGTGCTCGATCGCCTCCATCGCCGCCGCCGGCAAAAAATGAATGTCGGCGACAAGCGGCTGGGAAAATCCCGCCGCGCGAAAGTCGCGATGAATTTCGCGCAACGCGCGCGCCGCTTCCACCGTCGGCGCCGTGATGCGGATGAGTTCGCTGCCCGCTTCCGCAAGCCGAATGCACTGCGCAACGGTCGCGGGAACGTCGAGCGTATTCGTCGTCGTCATCGATTGGAGGCGAATCGGATTGTCGCCGCCGATTCCGACGCCGCCGACAACGACTTCGCGGGTGGGGCGGCGCACGGTATTGAAACGAGAAAGCGCGTAACTCATGACAAACAGAAAATAAGTTTGAAAAATGATACTCCCGATACCTCGTTTTTCAATCCAAACGCAAAAAAACTCAGTCGTTCGGAATGTATTGTTCGAGTTCGAGCGCGGGTAGCGAAAGCGCTTCATCGTGCGCGGGAACGTCGGATTCTTCCGAATAAAGCTCTTTCCAACGCGAAAGCACGGCGGCAACGACCGGCGCCGCCGCGCCGCCGCCGCCGATATTTTCTCCGGGAAGCCCTTCGAGCACGACGGTGACGGCGATGCGCGGATCGTGCGCGGGAGCGAACGCCGTGAACCACGCGAGCGTTGTTTTTTCCGCCTTGCTCCACTGCGCGGAACCGGATTTCGCCGCAATTTCCAAGCCTTTTACCCGCGCTTTTTTCCCCGTGCCGTAAGCAACGCATTCCGTCATTCCGCGAAGAATTTCGCCGTAAGCTTCGTCGGAAATTCCGAGCGGTTCGCCGCCGTGATTGACGCGGGAACGCCCGGCGGAATCGAGACGCGCGGGATCGTGCACGACGGACGGACGCGTGCGCGTTTCTTTTCGCGCGAGCGATGCCGTCATGCAAGCGATGTGCAACGGCGACGTCAGATGAAAGCCCTGCCCGATTGCGGCGTTGGTCGTATCGCCGGCGACCCAGCGCCCGCGTCCGTCCGCGAGTTTGTGCGCGGGATCGGCGACGACGAGTTTTCCGAGCACGTCGGATTTCGCTTCGTCGAGCTCCACGGGAACGTGTTCGCCGAAGCCGAAGCGCCGCGCCTCGGCGGCAATCGGTTCGATGCCGAGAATGAGCGCGGCGTTGTAGCAGTAAACGTTTGAAGAAACGCGAATCATTCGGGCGAGATCGACTTCGCCGAACGCGACGAGATCGTGTTCCGGCTTGCGCTGGCGATTCACCGTGAGAAACGCTCCGCAATTGAATTTTTCTTTCGGTCCGATCGGTCCCGAAGGACGCATCGCCGCTGCGGAGTGCGGAGAAATTTTCGCGATGACTTCGGAGTCGTTGTAAGTTTTCGAATGCATCGCCGCGACGGCGGTGACGAGCTTAAACGTCGAGCCCGGAGGATAGCGCCCGATTAACGCGCGATTCCAAAGCATACGATTTTCTTCGAGAAGCCTGTAATATTCGTTGCTGAAACCGTCGATTCCTTCCCGCGGGTCAAAAGTCGGCGCCGATGCGAGCGCCAAAATCTCTCCCGTGCGCACATCCATCGCGATGACGGCGCCGGCGCGGGAACGCGAATCCAGCGCTTCTTCGGCGGTTTTCTGAAGTTCGAGATCGATTGAGGAAACGAACGGTGCGCCTTTCTCCGGCTTGCGCTCCTCAAGCTTTTTGTGGAGATAGCCCATGTTGTCCACCTGCCAAAGCTGATAGCCGTCGCGCCCGCGAATCGTGTCGTCGTAGCGGCGCTCGATCCCGAAACTTCCCTGTTTTCCTTCCCGCACGGTCACGCGCATATTTCGGCTTTCTTCCGGCAAATCTTCCCGCGAATCGCCTGAGTCTTTTTCGAGTCTTCCGAGCAGATGCGCGGCGAGCGAACCGTGCGGATACGTGCGTTCGGAATCGACGTAAAGTTGCTCCGGCGCATCCGTCGGGAACGCTTCGACGAAGCGCGCTTTTTCCGCTTCGGTAAGTTTTTCCGCCAGCGGGAACGGCAAAACGCGCCGCCCGCCGAGGTAGCGCGCGACGGCGACGGGATCGAGCACGCGGGAACGCCCTATCGCCTCGTTCACGCGGTCAAGATGCCGCTGAACGACCTTTGTAATCGCTCCCGCGCGCAACGCCGCAACGTCGATTTTCATTCCCGGAAAATTTTTCCGTTCCTGTTTGGCGGCGCGAATATCTTTGCGCGCCTCGACCGAAAATTCCTCGCGCAACGAGCCCAAATCGATGACGACGGAATAGCGCGGGCGGCTCGAAACAAGCACTTTCCCGTGCCGATCCAAAATGTCGCCGCGCGCCGCGGGAACGGTGATGTAGCGCGAGCTTTGGCTGTCGAATTGCCGCAAAAATTCATCGCGATTGAAAATCTGCCGCGCCGCCAATCCCGCGAGCACGTAAAACAGCGCCGCAAAAATCAGCGCACAAATCACGAGAACGCGCCCGGGGCGAATTCCTTTTTGTCGAGCCTCGTTCAGCAACGCTCTCATTCTTCTTCCACCTCCCGCGCAGAAACGAGATCCGCTCCGCAAATGCGATACGCCGAAATAATCGCTTCAAAAAACCACCAACCCGCAAGCACAATGAAAATCGAAGACGCCAACGCATCCGCGAAAAATCCGAACCAGAACGCGGCGGAACCGAGCCGATCGCTCCCGATCGCACATGCCCACAGCAGAAAAATCGCAAAATTCACGCCGAGCGCGCATCCGAGCCAATGCCGCGGCGACGACGTGTCCACGTAAGCTCGCAGAAAACGCAGCGAAAAAAAGAAAATCGCCGTCCACATCACGCCGAAACCCGTCGTCGAAGGAACATTCACCGACATTTCGCCGAAGAGCGAAACTTCCGACAACGCGCCGCCGAGCGTCGTCGTTTCCATCTTTTCAAACGGGATCGGCAACGAAACATCAAAGAGAAAACCGCCCGCCAACGCCGACGCAAATCCGCGCGCCGCCGGCATCAGCAACGCGGGAACGACGACGAGAATTCCCGGCGCGAAAATCGTCAGATTCAGCGGCGCAAGCGCATCCGAAAGCGTTCCCGCGAGAAAAATCCAAATGTAGGCGACCGCGCACGCAGGCACCCAATAAAGAAGTCCGCCGGAAAAAAGTTTTTGAAAAAAGTTTTTCATCGTCTTCGCTCCATCGCGCCGCCCGGCTCAATTTTCGGCGGGAACGGGCGTTCCCGGCACGTCCGGCGCCACGGGAACGAGAATCGATGCTTCCTCAATCGACGCGAGATTCTGCGCAAGCTCGACGACGGCTTCGCGAAAAACTCCGTCTTCCGAACGCGCGGGCGTTCCCGCGAGCGAACCGATTCGCAGACCCGCCGGGAAAATTCCGCCCAAGCCGGAAGTTACGACATCCGTGCGCGCGCCGTTTTCCGGAAAAACCGTTCCCGCGGGAATGTCTCCGATGCGCCCCGTTGCGCGGGAAAACGGAGTCGCGCCCGCGCCCTGATACGTTACCGCGAGATTTTCCTCGCCGGTGAGCATGGCGGAAATCCGAAACGACGGCGACGAAATCAGTTCGACGACGCAAGTATCCGAAAACACATCGCGCACGCGCCCGACGACGCCGTAAGCGTTCACCACCGGGCACCCGGGGCGAATGCCGTCCTTTTTTCCGCGCCGCAACACGAGCTGTTGCCACCACATTCCGAGCCGCCGCTGCGCCACGCGCGCGGGAACGGTGCGATACTCCGGGCGCGACGGCATGCCGAGCAACGTTTCGAGACGCGCGTTTTCTTTGCGAAGTTCGGACGCGGCGGCAATTTCGTATTGCATCGTCGCCGCGAGGCGGGAAGCATCGCGCCCGGCGCGAATCAGATCGTCCCGATTGCGGGAACGCAATTCCCAGTAGCGCGCCAAATCACTCATTCGGGACGAAAGCACGAACGCCGGAGCCTCAAATTCATACGCCGCTTCATAGACCACGCGGCGGACGGCGGCGGGAACGAACCACCACGCGATCATTCCCGCGAAGAGGAAAACGAAGGGGCGCAAATTTCGGGTTTCCGGGGTCATCGTCGGGAGCGCGGGAACGGTTTTCGTTGCCGGCGGGAACGCCGCCTCGGCGATTTTCCCCGAGCGCGTTCGTCTTCAGAAAAAAACTCAGCGACGGAACGCGTTCCAGTTCGCGTTTTCGATGATCGTTCCCGTGCCGTTGACGACGCAACGCAACGGATCTTCGGCGACGAAGAACGGAATGCCCGTTTTTTCGCTCAAAAAGCGATCAAGTCCGCGAATCTGGGCGCTGCCGCCGGCGAGCACCGCGCCGCGATCGAGCAACTGCCCGGCGGATTCCGGCGGGCAAACTTCCAGCGTTTTGGAAATACCTTCGAGAATGTCGTTGAAATTGTGTTTGAGCGCTTCGCGCACTTCCGTCGAATTCAACGTCTGCGCACGCGGCATGCCCGAAATGGCATCGCGCCCGCGAATTTCGAAAGAAAGTTCCTGATCCAACGGATACGCGGAACCGATTTGCAGTTTGACCTGCTCCGCCGTTTTCGAGGCAATGACAAGGCTGTAAGCGTTTTTCACGTAGTTCACGATGCTCTTGTCAAATTCGTCGCCGCCGACGCGAATGCTCTTCGCCGCGACGATCCCGCCGAGAGAAAGCACCGCGATTTCCGACGTGCCGCCGCCGATGTCCACGATCATGGACGTTTCCGATTCGCCCACGGGAAGCCCCGCGCCGAGCGCCGACGCAATCGGCTCCGGGATCGTCTGCACGTGTTGCGCTCCCGCGCGATACGCGGAATCTTTCACCGCGCGTTCCTCCACCGGCGTGATGCCGAACGGCACCGCAATCACCACCGTGAGATGCGTCAAAAACGAATGTTGCCCCGCCTTGCGGATGAAATAGCGCAACATGTGTTCGCTGACTTCAAAGTCTGCGATTACGCCGTTTTTCATCGGACGAATAATTTCGATTCCCTCCGGAACCAAGTCCGCCATGCGCTTCGCGTCCTCGCCGATCGCGAGCGGACGGCGCGTTTTCGTGTCGATGGCGACAAAGCTCGGCTCGTTCATGATGATGCCGCGCCCCTTGACGTAAACGAGAACGTTCGCCGTTCCCAAGTCGATACCGATTGCCGTCGAGAAAATTCCGGGAATGTTTTTGATCATAGCTTCCAAAAAACGTTTTCTCTAAGGAAACAGCACGGCGAAAACCTTGTCAAGAGAGGCGCGTCAAAAGACACCGCCGCGCCGTTCCCGCGGGAACGGGTTTTGTCCGCAAATTCACGCAAATGAACGCAAATTCGGAG
>CAVFCB010000094.1:0-6904 GCA_963620895.1 Bacteroidaceae bacterium
CCGTGGTTCCGCTTTTCCACCCTACACCTTCCACACTCCACCTTTCTTCCACCTTACACCCTCCACCTTCCACCCTCCACCTTCAATTAAGATCTCGCCCTTCGACTCGCGTGCGACCGTCGGCGAATTCGAGTTCGACGAGTTGTCCGAACTCGACATTGCGTGCGCGGTCGATGATTTTTCCCGTTGCCGCATCGCGTGCCACGGCGAATCCGCGTTTCAGCGTCGAATCCAGTCCGGCAGCCGCGAGCCTTGATTCCAACTGCGACAAACGCAGACGCGCGATTTGAACCGCGTGTTCCGGCGCGCGAAGTTTGAGCTCGAACGCCGCGTGCGAAATTTTTTCTCGCGCCCGCGAAAACTGCGCCGCGGTTGCCGCGTCGAGGCGCGAAGCCGTTCCCGCGATCCGTTCCCGCACAAGGCGAAGATGCGCGGCGGGCGAATGTCGCGCGAGTTTTGATTCGAGCAAATCGACGCGGAGTGCGCGATCCCGCAACGCGCGCGTCGTCAGCTCGTCGAGCGATTCCGCCGCGTGCTCGAAGCGCTCCGCGATTTCCATGCGTGCGCTCGAAATGTATTCTGCCGCCGCCGAAGGCGTTTCCGCGCGAAGATCCGCCGCAAAATCGCTGAGCGTAAAATCGATTTCGTGTCCGACTGCGGAAATCACGGGAACGCGAGACGCACGCACCGCGCGCGCCGTGATTTCTTCGTTGAAACACCAAAGATCTTCCAAACTGCCGCCGCCGCGTCCGACGACCAGCAACTCCAATCCGCGCACCGAATTTGCAAGCGCAATCCCGCGAACAATTTCCTCCGCCGCGCCCTCGCCCTGCACTTTCGCGGGAACGACCAACAGCCGCCCCACCCAACCGCGCCGCCGCAGAATGCTGATAAAATCGCGAATCGCCGCGCCCGTGGGCGATGTCACAAACGCAATCGTGCGCGGGAACGCCGGCAGCGGACGCTTGTGTTTTTTGTCGAAAAGCCCTTCCGCTTCGAGCCTGCGACGCAGTTTTTCAAACGCTTCCTGAAGCCGCCCGACGCCTTCCTCCTGAAACGTGCGGACGATGAGCTGGTAATTTCCGCGTCGTTCGTAAACGCTGATTTCGCCGGAAACGACGAGTTGCATTCCCTCGCGCAAACGCGTTCCCGCGTGCGCCAACGTGCCGCGAAACACCACGGCGGAAAGCTGCGCTCCCGCGTCTTTCAACGTAAAATACGCGTGCCCGCTCGACTGAATGCGGAGATTCGACACCTCGCCGCGAATCCGCACGCTCGGGAAAACGCTCTCGACGAGCGATTTTATGCGTTGCGTAAACTCCGTGACGGAAAGCGGCGCCTCCTCTTCAAAAGGCGTTCCCGCGTCACGTTCTTCAAAAAAATCCATTTTCAGCGTTGCGCGTGCTCCGGCGTAAATTTTTTCAGGCGATCCCACATCATGTCCAACGATGCCGGAAGCGTGCGCGTATCGGCGATGACCGGCATGAAATTGCTGTCGCCTTCCCAGCGCGGCACGATATGGCAATGCAGATGCTTCGGGATTCCGGCGCCCGCCGAGGCTCCGAAATTGAAGCCGACGTTGAAGCCGTGCGGCTGAAGCGCGTCCGAAAGAATTTTTTGCCCGAGCACGATCAAATCCATCAGATCCGCGCGTTCTTCCGGCGTCAAATCCGCGAGCGCGGGAACGGCGCGATACGGGATCGCGAGCAAATGCCCGGCGTTGTAGGGAAACGTGTTGAGCACAAGGTAGCCCGTCTTCCCGCGATAGAGCAAGTGCACGGATTTTTCGTCCGTCGCCTTGGGAATTTCGACGAACGGGTCGTCGCACTTCGGATTCTTATCTTTTTTCGGGGCTTCGATGTAAGCCATTCTCCAATATGCGTGCAAACAGTTCATGCGGGAAAGTTTCCCCGCCGACGGATTTTTTTTCAAATGAAAACTTCCCGGATGCGCCAAACAAAAAACACTTGCAACCTTCATAAAAACGGCGCATCGTGGGTCTTCCTTTTTCATCGGTGAGATATCCAAGTGGCTAAAGGGCGTGGACTGTAAATCCATTCGGTTTTCCGTTCGGGGGTTCGAATCCCTCTCTCACCACCATTTCAAAAAGCCCGCAAATGCAGATAAATACAGCGTTTGCGGGCTTTTTCGTGCGAAAAAACGGGAAATCGAAAAGTTGCCGAAAATCGACAGAAAACGCCGGTTTTTGCCACCTGAATTGCAACTTTACAGCAACCGCGACAAAACCTTTATTGAAGCGGCGTAGAAGCCGAAAATGGCATTTTTGGAAAATCGCTTTTTTCGGGGCAAAAATCGGTTGCTGTGGTCAGTCTGTGATTTTTGCAAAAAACGCTTCGCGGGAACGCGAATTTCATGCGGGAACGCTCGCTCGCGCCGCATGGCGAACGCGCTTCCCGGGAACGTCGCGAGATTTCGGACGCAAGACGATATCGAAACCGAGCGAAGAAACGATTTTGCAGAAGGTATCGACGCGAGGCACGCTTGCGCCGCTTTCAATTCGCGCGATGGACGGCTGCGGCAAGCCGCACGCGGCGGCGAGGCTTTTCTGCGTAAGCTTCTTTTCGGTGCGCGCATCGATGAGCGCGGCGAGCAGACGTGCTTTCATTTCGGCGGCGGCGATTTCAGCAGGCGTGCAAATTTCGTTTAAGAATGCGATCGCATCACTTCCGCGAGCCGTTCCCGTTTGCGTGTTTTTTTTCATTTTTTCGTCCTTTCCTTAAAATCGTTCATATTGCGCTTCGCCTGTTCTATCTCACGGGCGGGCGTTTTTTGTGTTTTTTTGATGAAATGATGAAGCAGAACAAATTCCGTTCCCGTGAACGCGAAAAACAAAATTCTGTTTCGAAGCGGACGCAATTCCCAGATTTCTCCTGAAATATGTTTGACGTAAGGCGTTCCCGCGCGCGTTCCCAAGCGTTCAAGAATTTTCAGATATTCCGCAAATTTAGCGGCGTTTAAGCGGGCGTTTTTTCCGTTCCCGCGCACCATTTCGGAAATCGCGTCTTTGACCGGCTCGTTCCCGTGTGCGTCTCTGTAAAAAACGATCTTAAACATTGCGAGAATTTTAATAGCGTTTTCGATATTGAGTCAAGAGCGTTCCCGCGGGAATTTTTTTTTGCGCGGGCGCGAAATTCGATGTTATATTTTGGGGATATTATGTTGTCGGATGCCATCAAGAGTCTCGAAACGGAACCGATCGGGCGGCTTCTGGTGAAGTACGCGCTTCCTGCGATTGCGGGCATGGTCGTGTTTTCGCTCTACAACGTTGTGGACAGCATTTTCATCGGGCAATGGGTGGGCGAATATGCGCTCGCGGGCCTGGCGGTAGCGTTCCCGGTGATGAATCTTTCTGCGGCGCTCGGTTCGTTGCTCGGTGTGGGCGGCGCGGCGTTGTGTTCCATTCGGTTGGGCGAAAAAAATATCGCGGGAGCGGAACGCGCGTTCGGGAACGTCGTGACGCTCGGCGTGATTTTCGGCGTAGTTTTCGGCGGCGGGAGCGCGTTGTTTTTGGAGCAAATTCTGACGGCGTTCGGCGCGAGCGCGCAGACAATGCCCTACGCCTATAAATTTATGCTGGTGACGCAGCTGAGCGCGTCCGTGACTTACGCATTTCTCAATCTCACGCACATCATGCGCTCGACGGGCTACCCGAATCGCGCGCTCGCGGCGCTGTGTCTTTCCGTTTGCGTGAACGTGGTGCTCGCGCCGATTTTCATCAAAGTTTTGGGTTGGGGCATCACGGGAGCGGCGTTGGCGACGCTTTGCGCGCAGCTGAGCGGACTTGTTTTCGTCGTGATGCATTTTTGTTCGAAAAAACACACGGTGCATTTCGAGCGCGGCATTTACCGCCCGCGAGCGGAAACGGTTTTGCCGATTATTTCGATAGGCATTGCGCCGAGCCTGCTCAATGCGTGCGGATGCGCGGTGGCGGTCATCATCAATCGTCAGTTGCTTCAGTTCGGCGGCGACCTCGCCGTCGGCGCCTACGGAATTTTTGCGCGCGTGATGATTCTTCTCGCGATGGTCGTGGTCGGCATGACGCAGGGCGCGCAGCCCGTTATCGGCTTCAACCACGGCGCCGGGCATTACAATCGCGTGCGGCGAGCGTTTATGCTGACGTTTTTGGCGGGCAGCGCGATTTCGACGACGGGATTTCTCGTCTGCGAAATTTTCCCGCGGCAAATCGCGCTCGCGTTCACGGACAACGAGCAACTGATCGAATTTTCCGTGCAGGCGTTGCGCATCGGCGCGGCGGCGTTCGCGCTCGTCGGCGGGCAAATCGTCGTGAACAATTTCTTCCAATCCATCGGACGCGGGAAGACGGCGGCGGTGCTTTCGACGACTCGGCAAATGATTTTCCTCGTTCCCGGCGTGTTGGTGCTTCCGCATTTCTTCGGACAAGCCGGCGTGTGGTGGAGCCTTCCGATTGCGGATCTCATTTCCGTCATTCTCACCGCCGCGGTTTTTCTCCATTTCCTTCGCGACTATCGCCCGCCGCAGGTCGTGATTCGCCCGCCGATGCCCGACTCCGAACGCGGGAACGCCTAATTTCTAATTGCGCGCCGCGTTCCCGCGCCTTAGGTTTTTCTGATTATGTATATTTCTCCCGAGACTCGTGCAAAAATCGACGAAATCGTTCGCCGCTGCAAGCACCTGCATAAATTTTTGGACGTTCCCGCAAAACAGAAACGCCTCGCCGAGCTCGAAGCGAAAATGTCCGAACCCGATTTCTGGAATGACCAGCAAGCCGCGCAAACGGTGATTTCCGAAAACACCTCGCTGAAATCCGCCATCACGCCGTTGCTCGCCTACATGCGCCGCGTCGAAGATTTGCAAACGCTCGCCGAACTCGTCGGAGAAATGAACGACGACGATGCGGGAGCGGCGGACGAGCTTGCCGCGCTCGACGCCGAGGCGGGAACGATGCTCGAAGAAATCGACGCGCTCGAAATTTCTTCTTTCCTTTCCGGTCCGCACGACAAATCTTCCGCCATCCTCATGATTAAAGCGGGAGCGGGCGGCACCGAAGCTTGCGACTGGGCGGGAATGCTCATGCGCATGTATATGCGCTGGGGCGAACGCCGCGGCTTCAAAGTCAGCATCGAAGATTTGCAGGACGGCGAAGGCGCGGGAATTTCCACCGCCGTATTGCGCCTCGACGGCGAGAACGCTTACGGCTACGCCAAAGCGGAACGCGGCGTGCATCGCCTTGTGCGCATTTCGCCTTTCGACGCAAACAAACGCCGCCACACCTCGTTCGCGAGCGTCGATATCGTCGCCGACATCAAGGACGACATCAACGTCGAGATCAAAGACGAAGATCTGCGCGTGGACGTCTATCGCGCGTCCGGCGCGGGCGGGCAACACGTCAACCGCACGGAATCCGCCGTGCGCCTCACGCACTTGCCCACGGGCATCGTCGTCGCGTGCCAGCGGGAACGCTCGCAGCACCAAAACAAAGAGCTCGCGATGCGCATTCTCAAAGCGCGCATTTACGAAAAAATGGAAGACGACAAGCGCGCCGAGATGGAAAAATTTTACGGCGAAAAAGGCGAAATCGGCTGGGGAAATCAAATTCGTTCCTACGTTTTTCAGCCTTACCAAATGGTCAAAGACCTGCGCACGGGCTACGAAACCGGCAACATTCAGGCGGTGATGGACGGCGATCTCGACGGCTTCATCAACGCGTGGCTTCGCGCCGGCGGTCCGCGTTCCCGCAACAAAGACATCAAAATCGAAGACTGACGGCGTGCCGCGAAACGCGCGTTCCCGATGCTTGCTTTTTCGCGGGAACGGGGAGAAAATTTTCCGCATGACGCGCGAAGAAAATTTGACGATTACGGTGCTCTGCGGCGCAATTTCCCCGGAGCGCGAAGTTTCAATTCGATCGGGGAAAGCCTGCGCAGAAGCGCTGAAAGCCTCGTTCCCGCACGTGGAGTTGCGCGTGCTCGATAAAAACGAGCTTCCCGCAGATCTCGATCCCGCGAAAAACGTCATCTTCCCGGTCATTCACGGCGATTACGGCGAAGACGGGCAAATTCAACGCGAGCTGGACGCGCGCGGATTTTCCTACGCCGGTTGCGGCGCGGAAGCGTGCGAAATCTGCATCGACAAAGCGAAAACGAAAGCGAAACTCCGCGAGGCGGGATTGCCCGTGACGAACGAAGTCGTCTTCACGGCAACGCACCGCCCGCAGGCGAAAAGCCTCGTCGAGCGGCTCGGTCGCGAAATCGTGATTAAGCCGGCGGACAAAGGTTCGAGCGTCGGGCTTTTTCTGCTTTCGGGAACGCGTGCCGTGAAACACGCGTTGGCAAAAATCCGCGAAGGAAAATGGATCGCGGAACGCAGACTTTACGGGCGTGAGCTGACGGTCGGACTCGTCAACGGTTGCGCCGGCGGGATCGTCGAAATTCGCCCGAAACACGGCGCCTACGACTACCGCAACAAATACACGGCGGGAGCGACGGAATACATTTTCCCCGCGCCGCTCCCGGAAACGACCGCCGCGGCAATTCGCTCCGATGCGGAAAAAATTTTCGCCGTGTGCGGATGCCGGGATTACTCGCGCGCAGACGTGATTCTCCTGCCCGACGGCCGCCATTTCTTCCTCGAAGTGAACACGATGCCGGGAATGACGGCGACGAGCCTTCTGCCGAAAAGCGCGGCGTGCGCGGGAACGGATTTCCCGACGCTCGTTCGCGAAATGGTGAGCCCCGCGTTGGAGCGCCGCGCGATGCGCGGATAATTACAAAAAACGCAGAAGCGGCGGGAACGCGAAAAATCGCGGCGTCGTCATTTTTTCCGCGCGGTCGTCGTCGTAAGAATAACTTTCGCTTCGCCGTTTGCGGGAACGTCCACGTCCCAGAAAATCAGCCCGGAATCT
>CAVFCB010000095.1:0-6878 GCA_963620895.1 Bacteroidaceae bacterium
CGCGGAATTTTCGCGGTTGCGGAATTTTTCGGAAATTTCTAAATTTTTCTGCGTCGGAGGGAGTTTGCGTTGCAAGATTCCCGAGTTGTTCACCCTTAAAATCCCGCAAAAAAATGATAGAGACCACGGCGAAAGTGAGAGTGCGTTTTTCCGAAACGGACGCGATGGGCGTTGTTTACCATGCGAATTATTTTCCGTGGTTTGAGATTGCGCGGACGCAGTTGCTTGCGGAAATCGGCTTGCCGTATCGCGAGTTGCAGAATTCCGGCTATCTTTTGCCCGTGCTCGAAGCGCAGGTCGCTTATCGCAGCTCCGCGCATTACGACGACGAAGTTGAAATTCACGCGATGATGAAAGAGTTCCCGCGCGCGCGCATCCGCATCGATTACGAAGTGCGTCGCGGGAACGTCCTGCTCACGACCGGGCACACCGTTCACGCGTTTATGAATCGCGAGGGCGCGGCGATACGCCCGCCGAGCTTTTTTCTCGAAACGCTGGCGCGCGCATTCGGCGAATAGCGTTCCCGCGCATTGAATTTTTTTGTTTCCGTTCAAAAATTTTTCTCCATGTCTCAATCTCAAAAAAACAGCGAAGATTTTCCTCCGGAAACTTTTTCGGACGCGCCGTGCGCGATGACGAAAAGTCAGCTCCGCCGCGAAATTCTGAAACGGCGCGATGAAGTTTCCTATTCGGAAATGCTTGCCGTGACGCGTTCCGTTCGCGAGCAGGTGCGCACGTGGCCGGCGTTTCGCGCCGCCGAATGCATTTGCAGCTACATTTCCGTTCGCAGCGAAATGCCGACGCCGGGCATCATTTTGCGCGCGCTCGAAATCGGGAAAAAAGTCATTGTGCCGAAAGTTTTCGGCGAGGATTTGCGTTTTTTTGAAATTCGGAGTCTGACGGAAGATTTGAGTCGCGGCACGTTCGGCGTGCTTGAACCGATTGAATCCCGTTGCGAGGAAGTGCCGGCGTCGGCGGCGGATCTGTGCTTGATTCCGGGCGTTGTTTTTGACGAACGCGGGAACCGCATCGGCTACGGCAAAGGTTATTACGACCGCTTTTTGCGCCGGCTTCCGGCGACCGTTCCCACGTTGGGGCTTGCGTATGATTTTCAGGTGTTGCGCGAAATTCCGTTCGGCGCGACCGACGTTCCCGTGCGCTGGCTCGTTACGCCGTCGCGTGGAATTTTTCCCGTGAAATGAGCTGAGCGATGGCGGAGGCGTTCGGGCAGGGCGGAGATGCGGGCGCGGAGGCGAAGCCGCCGAAGTCCGGCGTTCCCGTGTTCCCGTTGCTGTGGGTGCTGGTGCCGCAAATCGCGGCGTTCGCGTTTTTCGGCAACGTGCCGTGGGCGGACGAAATTTCCGTCGGTCGGCGATTGATCGCGGGCGTGATTTTCCTTGCGATTTCCGCGTTGTCGAGCGCGGTTGAATTGATTTTTTCGGGAACGGAAAAACAATTTCGCTCGGCGGTTTATTTTTGGAAAATGAGTTTCCCGGTCGCCGCGTTTTTTCTGTTCGGCGCGTGGTGGGGAATTCGCGCCGTGCCGGTCGTCGAGTTCGCGGGAACGCCGTCGCGGGAAGCGGAAATCGTGTTGCGCGTGGAAAAACCTTTTGCCGCGACGGAAAAATCTTTCGGCGGAATCGCGCGCGCGGAAAAAGTTTCCGGCTTCGACGGCGCGGAGCTTGCGGGAACGCGCATCCGCTATTCTCTTTCCCGGAAAAATTTTCCCGTCGGCGCGGAGGCGCCGGGCGAGGGAAGCAGGTTGCGCGCGGTCGGCGTGCTCGGCGGGATCGATGCCGAGCAAATTCCCGACGAAGGGTTTCGCGAATATTTGCGGCGGGAACGCGTGAGCGCATCGTTTTCGCGCGCGGAGAGCGTCGAAATTCTCGATTTCGGGCAATGCGCGTTCCCGCGATTCTTTTCGTCGGTGTGCGCGTTTTTGCGGGAACGCTTCGGCGAAATTTCTTCCGGCGAAATCGAATTTTTTTCGCGTGCGGGCAAGGTCGCGGGCGCGATGTTTTTCGGAGATCTCTCGTTGCTTTCGCCCGAGCAAAAGCAAAATTTTCTGCTCACGGGAACGATGCATGTTTTCGCGGTCAGCGGGTTGCACATTTCGATTTTGACGGCGGGAGCGCTCGGCGCGTTGCGGCTGCTGCGCTGTCCGCGAATTCTCGCGTGGGTGCTGACGCTTGCCGGCGCGTGGTTTTACGTGCAGGTCATCGGTGCGCCGCCGTCGGCGATGCGTGCGTGGCAGATGTGTCTGTTTGTTTTTTCGGGAACGTTGCTCGGTCGCGGGCGCATGGCGTTTCACGGACTTTTGTTTTCGGCGGTCGTCGCGCTGACGCTTGAACCCGCCGTGATCGGGAACGCGGGCTTTCGGCTGTCGTATTTCGCCGTGGCGGGAATTTTGCTCTACGGCGTTCCCGCAGCAGTGGCGCTCGATTCGTTCGTGCGGGAACGTTCGCTCGCGCTTCCGCAATCGACGTCCCTGTGGGCGTGGCGGGGACGCCGATTTGCGAGAAAACTTTTCCGCGCGGGCATCGGCGCGTTTTGCGTGACGTTTTCGGCGTTCATGTCGGGCGCGTCCTGCATCGTCGAACTTTTCGGCGTGTGTTCGTTGATTTCGTTGGCGGCGAACATGGCGTTCGTGCCGTTTGTTTCGTTTGCGGTGTGGCTGACGGCGCTCGCGACGGCGGTCGCCTGCGTGCCGTTCGCGGGAACGCTTCTCGGAAAGTGGATTTTCGCGGGAGCGGCGATTCCGACGCTTGCGCTCGACGTGCTTGCGGAGCATATCGCGAAAATGCCCGGCGTGCTGGAACTTTCGTTCCCGTCGGCGGGATTCGGAGCATTCGGTTCGTTGCTCATGCTCGCGCTGTTTTTCCTCGGCGCGTATTTCCCGCCGTTGCGGAATCGCCCGGCGGCGAGATTTGCGCTTCCGCCGTTGGCGCTCTGCGTTTTCCTGCTTTGTTGCGCGTTTTGAAAACGCGAAAAAATCGTCAGTCGTTCGTCGCGAAAAGAATCGCCGCCGCGATGGCTACGAGCACGAGCGCCGTGAGCAGATTCAGCGCTTTCACAAAACCTCTTTTTTTCAAAAGCGAAGCAAAGACGAATCCGGAAAAGAGCGAGACGATCGTGAACACGACAAAGCCCTGCGCGGCGAAAATTCCGCCCAACAAAAGCATGTGAAGTTGCGGATTTTCCGTGCCGGCGGGAACGAATTGCGGCAACAGCGCGAGGAAAAAAAGCGCGACTTTCGGGTTCAGCACGTTCATCAGAACTCCCGTGCGGTAGAGCCGGAAAAACGTTTCCGCGTTCCCGCTTTTTTGCTGCATTCCCGTTTCCGTTTCCGCGTTCCCGGCGGGAACGTCGTTTCTGTGGCGAAACGCCTGAAACGCCAGCCAAAGCAGATAAAGCGTTCCCGCAATTTTCAGCGCGCCGAACGCAAGCGCGGATTCGCGCAGAATCAGCGATACGCCGAACGCCGCGAGCGAGGTGTGAAAAAATATGCCCGTGCACAATCCCGTCGCAACGGAAATGCCGGCGCGCGCGCCGCGCGACATGCTTTTCGTCACGACGAAAATGATGTCCGGTCCCGGCGCAAGCGTCAGCAGAACCGACGTCGCAAGAAATGAAAGAATGAGTTGCATTCCCGGAGAAAACGTAGCACCGCCGCCGATGCTTGGAAACGCAATTTTCCGGCGGGCAATTCCCACTTGCGCCGGGAGTTGTTTTTTTTAGAATGAGCGGTCAAGTATGAAGATCAGCAGCACATTGGTTTCCTTTTCAATTTTGGCGACGTTGCCGTTTCTCGCGTCCTGCGGAACGCCGGAGCGCGCCGAAACTCCCGTCGCGAGCGTTCCCGCGACGCAGCAGCCCGCCGCCGAGAGCGTTCCCGCGGTGCAGCTCGTTCCCGCGGCGTCCGCAGAAATTTCGTTCGCGGAACATCCTTTCCTCGATCCTTCGCTCAACATCGCGTGGTCGAAACTTACGCCGGACAAAATCGTTCCCGACATGACGATTGCGTTGGCGCGCGCTCGCGAAAAACTCGAAAAAATCGCCGCGCTCCCGACGGACGTTCCCGACGCGCTGACCTACGAAAACACGCTCGGCGCCTACTGGAACGTGATGTCGGAGTTCGATTTCGTTTGGGGAAAAGTTTCGCACCTTGAGAGCGTGCTGATGTCCGACGAATTTCGCGCCGCCTACGCGGAAATTTTGCCGCAGGTTTCCGAGTTCGAATCCGAGGTCGGGCTGAATCCGCGTTTGTGGAAAGTTTTCAAAACGTATTCCGAGAGCGAAGACGCGAAAAAACTTTCTCCGCAGAAAGCGCGTCATTTGAAGGAAGTCATCGATTCCTTCCGCGACGGCGGCGCCGATCTTCCCGCAGACCAGAAGCGCGTGCTCGCCGAAATTTCCAAGGAGCTGACGACGATTACGCAGACTTTTTCGCAAAACGTGCTCGACGCCACGAACGCGTATCGCAAAGTCGTGACGGATGAGGCGTTGCTCGCCGGCTTGCCGGATTCCGACAAGGCTGCCGCGTTTGCCGCCGCGAAAAAAGCGGGGCTTGCGACCGACGAAAATCCCGCGTGGCTTTTCACGTTGCAGGCAACGTCCTACAGCCCCGCGCTCAAATATCTCGAAAACGAGGCGCTGCGGCGTGAAATCTGGGAAGCGCTCAACGCGATCTGCATCGGCGGCGAATACGACAATTCCGAAATCATGCGTCGCATTCTCGCGTTGCGTCAGCACGAAGCGGAAATTCTCGGAGAAAAAAACTTCACCGATCTCGTGCTGAAACGCCGAATGGCGAAAAACGGCGAAACCGCGTTCGCGTTCGTGGAACGCCTGCAAGCGGCGACGAAGCCCGCGTTCACGCGCGAATACGCCGATCTGAAAGCGTTTCGCTCGGCGAACGATCCCGCTTACGACGGCGGCAATTTCAAGCCGTGGGAGCTCGCGTTTTGGACGGAAAAAATGCGTCGCGCGAATTACGAATTCGACGCCGATTCCGTGAAGCCGTATTTCCCGATGAATCAGGTGATGGCGGGGCTTTTTTCGCTTACGGAAAAACTTTATAACGTCCGCATCGTCGAAGAGCCGAGCATTTACATCGAACCCGGTTCGGGCAAGAGCGCTCCCGCGGGAACGTTCGAAGTCTGGCATCCGGACGTGAAATTTTATTCGCTCTACGACGGCGCGACCGGCAAGAAGCTCGGAATTTTCTACACCGACTGGTATCCGCGCGAATCCAAGCGCTCCGGCGCGTGGATGAATCCCTGCTTCTCCGGCGACCGTTCCCGCGGGGAAGTGAATTACGGACTTGTCTGCGGGAACATGACCGCGCCCGTCGGCAACGATCCCGCGTTGCTCACGCATTACGATGTCGAAACGATTTTCCACGAGTTCGGGCACCTCATGCACCACTTGCTCGGGAACGTCGAAGTTCCCGCGCTCAACGGCACGAACGTCGCGTGGGATTTCGTCGAATTCCCGTCGCAGATCAACGAAAATTGGACGTGGGAGCCGGACGTGCTCGCCTCTTTCGCCAAGCATTACAAAACCGGCGAGCCGCTTCCCGATGACGTTCTCAAAAAAATGATCCGCGCGCGCAATTTTCAGGCGGCGTATATGCAGATGCGTCAGCTCGGATTTGCGTATTCCGACCTTTATCTGCACATGAACGCGGACACCGTTCTCCCCGGCGGGAAAAAGCTCAACGACATCGGCATCGAGCTCGACCGCAATTTCACGTGGGCGCAAAATCCCGTGCCGAACACGAATCTCAACCGCTTCACGCACCTGTTCCGCTCGCCCGTCGCCTACGCCTCCGGCTACTATTCCTACAAGTGGGCGGAAGCGCTCGAAGCGGACGCGTTTTTCTCCGTTTTCAAAAACGCCGACGGTTCGCTCAACTACGACAAGGGGATGGATTTCCGCAAAAAAATCCTCGAAAAGGGCGATTCGGAAGACGCCGCCGTGCTCTTCCGCGATTTCGTCGGACGCGATCCCGATTGGAACAAAATCAACGTGCTCCACGGAATCTCCGAAAAACAGTAAACGGCAAGACACGTTCCCGCGAGACATTGCGTTTTTTCCTGTCCGTCAGTCGGAAAAAAATGTAATGTCTCGCAAGTTTTTTTCAAAAATTCCATGAACGAAAAATTCGAAGCAACCGACGAGAACAATCCCGAAGCCATTGCGCTTTTCAACGCGATTTGGAGCGGGCTCGAAAAAGAACTCGGAGAGTCCGCGCTGACGTTCCCGCGCGAAATCTTTTGGCTCAACGGCGCTCCCGGCGCAGGTAAAGGCACGCAGACTGCCGCGATTCTCGACGCGCTCGGGTATTCGGCGGCGCCCGTCGTCATGAGCGATCTTTTGCAGACGCCCGAAATGAAAGCAATCAAAGATGCCGGCGGACTCGTCGGCGACAAGGACGTCATTGCGCTGCTCTTCCGCAAACTCATTCGCCCCGAATATCGCGACGGCGTTCTCGTGGACGGGTTCCCGCGCACCGCGGGGCAGGTCGCCTGTCTCAAGTTGCTGAAAAAGAAGCTCGACGCGCTCCACGCGTCCGCGCCGGAAAAATTTGCGAAGCCTTCGTTCAATATTCTGATGCTCTTCGTCACGGAGCACGAAAGCGTCGAACGCCAGCTTAAACGCGGGCGCGAAATGAAAGCGCAGGGATTGCCCGTGCGCGAAACCGACCTCGATCCGGAAAAGACGCGCACCCGCTATCGCGTTTTCGAGGAAATGACGCTGCGTCCGCTCGAATCGCTCAAAGGCGTGTTCCCGTATTTCCACATCGACAGCCTCGGCACGATCGCGGAAATTTCCGAAAACATCCGCAAAACGCTCGCCGCTCGCTGAGCGCGCGC
>CAVFCB010000096.1:0-6575 GCA_963620895.1 Bacteroidaceae bacterium
CCTTAATGAGGCATAAATCGGAAAATGGAAGCCTCCTTCGGTGTCGTTTTTGGTGAGGCTCTGCGGCTTTCGGCGGGAGCGTTTTTTGCTTTTGAAAATCGGCGAGAGTTTTTCTATCGTAAGTGTGCGGTTCAGAATTTTCCTGTTCCTGCACATCTGACGACGATGACCAAGCCTTTCAACGAAAATACCCGAGTTCAAGTTCCCGCCGCGTTGCATTTGGTCAGGTTGGGGTACGATTACATTTCGGATTTTGTCTGTGCGCGCGGAAATCCGACAGCGCCGTTTGCGTTTGATCCGAAGACGAACATTCTGATCAACGTTTTTCGGGAATCGCTGAGGCGCCTCAATCCCGGTCTTTCCGATACCGATGTCGTGCGCGAAGCGGAAAGAGTCGTCGGAACGTTGGTCAACGACGATCTCGGGAAAGCGTTTTACAAACTTCTTTCCTCGGACAGCGGGCTCAAACTGATCGATTTTGAAAACGAGAAGAACGTTTGGCACGTAACGACCGAATTCACGTGCGAAGACGAAGATTCCGCAGACAGTTTTCGTCCGGATATCACATGTTTCGTGAACGGTCTTCCGCTTGCGTTCATCGAGGTAAAGAAGCCGAACAATCGCGAAGGTCTCCTCGTCGAGCGCGACCGGATCGAGAGGCGAATGAACAATCCGCATTTCAAGCGCTTCTTCAACCTCACGCAGCTGATGATTTTTTCCAATAATCAGGAATACGAAATCGGCGAGGCGGAGCCTGTGCAGGGCGCGTTTTACAGCTGTTTCTCGCGCGGGAAAGTCTTTTTCAATTTTTTTCGCGAGGAGCAGAGCGGCTTCGTCGCCGATTTCCCGTATCGGGAAATTTCGGAAGCGACGGAAAAACAGGTTCTGCTCCACAGAAACTGCCCTCAGATTCGGGCGCTCCCGGAGTTCCGGACGAACAGCAATCCCTGCACGCCGACGAACCGCATTCTCACATCCATGCTTTCGCGGGAACGCTTTCTTTTCCTTTTGCGCTACGGGTTCGTTTACGTGGACAAAATCATCGACGAAAAGCAGGGCTTGCGCAGATCGGAAAAACACGTGATGCGCTATCAGCAGTTTTTCGCATCGCTTGAAATCCGCAAAAATATGCGCGATGGCGTCAAAGGCGGCGTGATTTGGCACACGCAGGGAAGCGGAAAGACCGCGCTTGCTTACTACAACGTTCGCAATCTTACGGACGTGTTCGCGAAGAAGAACACCGTTGCGAAGTTTTATTTCATCGTGGACCGCATCGCACTGATGAATCAGGCGGCGGCGGAATTCAAGTCGCGAGGGCTGGTCGTCAGAAGCGCAAGTTCCCGCGATGAGCTGATGGCGGATCTTAATAGTTGTGCCGTTGTCGCGGGAACGACCGGCGAGTCGGAAATCATGGTCGTGAACATTCAGCGTTTCAAAGAAAACAGGGAAAAGGTCTCCCTCGATCCCGCTTTCTCGACCAACATTCAGCGAGTGTTTTTCGTCGATGAAGCACATCGTGGCTACAATCCTGCGGGAACGTTTCTCGCGAATCTCTTCGAAGCGGATCGCGATGCCGTGAAAATTGCGCTCACGGGAACGCCGCTTCTGAAGAGCGATCGCGAAACTTGGCGCATCTTCGGAAAATATATTCACACCTATTATTACGACAAATCTGTTGCGGACGGTTACACTCTCCGCCTCATGCGCGAACCGACGGAAACTTACTACAAAGAACGTGTGGATGACGTTTTTTCGACATTCGCGGCGGGAATCAACGTTGCGAAAAAAGACCTCACTCCCAAGCAGAAGGAAGAAGTTTTCGAATGCGAAAACTATCTTTCCGCGCTTTACGACTATATAAAAACTGATTTCCGCATGTTTCGAAGCGCGCACGACGAGGACGATTCTCTCGGGGCGATGGTCGTTTGCCGTTCGAACTCTCAGGCTCGAAAATTCTTCGACCTTTGGAACAGGCGCATCGCGGAATATCAGAGTGCCGCACATGACGTCGAGAAGAACATCGTCGCGGAATCGGATGTCGAGGCTCTCGCCGAATACCGCCGAAAAGCCAAACCGCCGCTTCGCGCCGCGCTGATATTGGACGACTTTCCGAAAGACGAAAACGAGCGCAAACGCCAAATCGCCTCGTTCAGAGAATCCGAAAACGAGTTCGACGTCCTTATCGTGAACCAGATGCTGCTCACGGGCTTTGATGCGCCGCGTCTGAAAAAACTTTACCTCGGGCGGCTTATGGACGGGCACGGGCTTTTGCAGGCGCTCACGCGCGTGAATCGTCCCTACAAAAATTTCCGCTACGGATTTGTCGTGGATTTCGTCGACATCTCCGAAAATTTTGATGAGACCAATGCCCGCTACATGCGCGAACTGAATTCCGTTGTCGGCGATTCGGCGCTCGCGGGAACGGCTCCGCTTCCGGGGAATGCGCTTTTCGTTTCCAAAGAGGAAATTTTTCAACAGACGGACGCACTTCGAAACGAGCTCTTCAAATACACGACGGACGACGCGGAAGAGTTTCGTCGCGAAATCGACGAAATCGAAAGTCTGAACGATCTCTATCGCCTCCGCCGCGTTTTGGAAAATGCGAAGTCCGTCATCAATCAGGCGCGACTCATCGGAGACGCTGCGCTTAACGAAAAAATCGAAAAACTTCCCGGGCACAATCTTGCGGCGCTTGTTCAGGAAGTTTCACATCGCATTGCCGCCAAGCGGCTTCTCGAAGACACGAACGAATCCGCAACCGTCGCGGAAGTCATCAACGTCATGCTTTCGCAGATGGAGTTCGAGTTTCGGGCGGGAACGAAGGGCGAACTCGTCATCGAACAGAAAAACCTGCGGGAGCGACTTCGCGAAACGCAGGACGAATTCGAGCGGAACTTCGATTCCGCAGATCCCGAATACGTCAACCTTGCGGAAGAATTTCGGAAATACTTCCGAGAACACAAAATTTCGGCGGAAACGCCCGACGAATTCCGCGAAAAACTTCGCTTCATCGATGATGTGCTCCCTCGTATTCGCACAATCAATCACAGTAACGATGCGCTGAGAAAGCGGTACGGCGGCGATGAACGGTACGTACGCGTCCACAAACGCATCCGCGAAGAAAATACCGAGCGGAAAATTCGCTCGCCGCGACGGGAGCGCCTGATCCTCTCTGACTCCGAAGCCAAAATCTTCGATGCGCTTTGTTCGCTGAAAAAGAGCATCGATGCCAAGGTTTGCCTCAACAGCGGCATTCTCGTTCCCGAGATCTCGTTTAGGCACATTGTTCTCTCCGAGGTATCGAAAATCATTCCCGCGCCTGTCGCCGACCGTCAAGTTCGCGAAGACCGAAAATTCATCAGCGCCAAAATTGCCGAAGAATACGAGGTCGCATAACACTTTTCATATCAGCCCCCAAGAAAATGCCGTCAGATCAAAAGCTTCGAGAAACCACCATCGCGTTCATCGACCGACTTAAGCAGGTCTCCGCCCAATACGGGCTGGCGGGTTCGGGCGGCGACTACAAAGTCGTCACGCGACTGCTTCTCTACAAATTCTTCAACGACAAATTCGGCTACGAGGTCAAGCACCTCGATGCCGGGAACGCGGGAACGCCGCCTTACGCGAAACGTTTCCGCGATGCCGAAAAATGGGACGCGGAATACAACACTTTTTCCGATGACGAAATCGAGGATCTTTTCGACTACCTTCCGCCCCTCGTGCCGCGTCTGCGTCCGGAACACACCGTCGCCCACCTCGTGAACGCCAGCTCGCAGGGAGATTTTTCCGCGCTCCTCGACTCCACGCTTTTGGAAATCGCCGCGCTCAACGAAGTCGCGTTTTCCGTTTCCTCTTCGAGCGGTGCGAAGACGAAAGTTTTTGAACCCGTTTCGACGGAAATCAACGATTCTTCAAAGCGCGACGCATTCGCCCGTGCTCTCGTGGCCAACATCGCCACTTTCGATTTCGGAAACGTTTTCGGCGAAAACTACGATTTTTTCTCCGGGGTTTTCGAGTATCTTCTCAAAGACTACAATAACGACGGCGGCGGGAAATACGCCGAATACTACACGCCGCGCGCCATCGCCAAAATCATGGCGGAGCTCCTCGTCGGCGCGAATCCGGATCTGCGGAATCAGAAAATTTACGATCCCGCAGCGGGAACGGGAACACTCCTCATGGCGCTTGCTCACCAGATCGGCGAAGACCGCTGTGAGATTTTCAGTCAGGACATTTCCGCGAAGTCTTCCGAACTGCTTCGCCTCAATCTCATCCTGAACAATCTTTCCGGCTCCATTCACAACGTTAAGCAGGACGACACGTTGCTCAATCCCGCGCACAAGGAGCGCGACGGTGCGACTCTGCGGAAATTCGACCTCATCGTTTCCAACCCGCCGTTCAAATTCGATTTCGTCGATACTCGCGATGCGCTTGCCGCTCAGGCCGCGCGCTTTTGGGCGGGTGTCCCAAACAAGCCTGCCGTCGTCAATCCGAACAAGCCCAAAATGGCGATTTATACCTGCTTCCTTCAGCACGTGATCAATTCTCTTAGTGCGAAAGGCAAGGCAGCGGTCGTCGTGCCCACCGGATTCATCACTGCAAAAAGCGGAATCGAAGCGAAAATCCTCAAAAAGATTGTCGAAGAGCGAATCGTCTGCGGGTGCGTTTCTATGCCGTCTAACGTTTTTGCGACGACGGGAACGAATGTTTCCGTGCTCTTTCTCGACAAATCCGCGTCCTCCGATTCCGTCGTGCTCATCGACGCTTCTAAGCTCGGCGAAGACTACAAAGAGGGTTCCAACAAAAAGAAGCGCCTTCGTCCCGAGGAAATCGAAAAAATCGTCGAAGCCTTCCGTAGCAAAACGCCGATTGACGATTTTTCCGTCGTCGTTTCCTACGATCAAATCAGGGAGAAGAACAACAGTCTTTCTGCCGGACAGTATTTCGACATTAAAATTGACTATGTGGACATTTCCGAGGAGGAGTTCAACGCACGCATGGAAAATTATAAAAAGGAACTGTCTTTGCAGTTTGAAGAGAGCCGCCGTCTGGAGCGGGAGATTCTGAAACAGCTCGGCAATCTTCGTTTTAATGAAAAAGTCGGAAAGAACAGCCGCGAATGAGCAACGAAATCCAATTCTTGCTGTACAGCCTCTCGGATGTAGAGGGGAATGTGCAAGTTGTCATTAAAGATGAAACCATTTGGTGTACCCAAAAGGCTATGGCGCAGCTTTTTGCTGTCGACAAATCGGGGATTAGCCGCCACATTGCCAATATCTTCAAGGAGGAGGAGCTTCAGCAGGATATGACGGTTGCAAAAATTGCAACCGTCGTAAACAGAGGAAAAAGAGGCGAGGTTGAAGAGTTGGTCGATTTCTATAATCTGGATATGATTATTGCCGTCGGATATCGGGTCAACTCCGCCAAAGCGACCAAATTCCGCCAATGGGCGACAAAAGTTCTTAACGAGTATATTCGCAAGGGCTTTGTCTTGGATGATGAGCGGCTGAAACAGGGAACGGCGGCGTTCGGGAAAGACTATTTCCGTGAATTGCTCGAAAGAGTTCGCTCAATCCGTGCAAGCGAACGTCGCATTTGGCAACAGATTACCGATATATATGCGGAATGCAGCACCGATTACGATCGAAACTCGCCGACGACTCGCGATTTCTATGCAATGATACAGAACCGTTTCCACTATGCCATCACGGGGCAAACGGCTGCAGAGATTATCTTCACAAAAGCTGACCATGCCAAAGCTCACATGGGCTTGACTACATGGAAGAACGCGCCCGCTGGCCGTGTGCTTAAATCCGACGTTTCCGTTGCCAAGAACTACCTTCCGGAAAAGGAAATTCGCCGCTTGGAACGTGCCGTCAGCGGCTTTTTCGATTACATAGAAGACCTTATAGAGCGAGAAAACACGTTCAACATGCGGCAGTTTTCGGCAAGCGTCAACGAGTTCCTTGCGTTCCGGCGCTACCGGATTTTACCGGACAAAGGAAAAATCTCCGCCGCCCAAGCGAAAGAGAAAGCGGAAGCTGAATACGATATTTTCAACAAAACTCAGCGCATCGACTCCGATTTTGATAAAGCGGTCAGAGCGTTGGCGGACAGATGAGCAAAGACGTGGAATTAAAGAAATACAGGCTCGGAGACATCGGAGAGATTTTAAACGGAGCGACGCCCTCAACTTCGCATGAGGAGTATTATGGAGGAAATATCCCTTGGTTCACTCCCAAAGACCTGTCTTTACAATCATCGAAATATGTTGAATATGGAGAACGATCTTTAACTCAACTGGGGGTTGTCGGTTGCTCCGCGAGCCGAATTCCGCCAAACAATATTTTGATGTCGTCTCGAGCGCCAATCGGATTGTTCGCAATTAACAAATTCACATGCTATACGAACCAAGGATTTAAAAATATTGTTCCCGATTTGAATGTGGCAGATGTCGAATATTTGTATTACTACTTAAAGCAACGAGTTGTAGAAATTAAATCATTGGGAAACGGAACAACTTTTAAGGAGGTCTCTAAGAAAACCTTTGATGTATCAGAGATGTTTCCTGCGTT
>CAVFCB010000097.1:0-6492 GCA_963620895.1 Bacteroidaceae bacterium
TTCGATATTCCGAAAGAATCCATTCCCCAGCACACCGCAACGATGCTCGCGACGAGCGGCTGTATGTAATTATACATTCCCGCGATGGTCGGCCGAAGCCGTTTCTGCCCCGAAGCGAGCAGGATGTAGCTACCGAACGTTCCGCCGACAACGATAAACACCAGCGCCAGCACGACGTCCGCTCCGATATTCAGGTCGGCGGAAGCGATCTGTTCGTATGAAAACGGAGCGGTGAACAAAAACGAAAACGTAAACATCCATTTCATTACGGTGATCGGAGAATATTTCCCCACCAAATCTTTATAGCGCACGATGTAAAACGCATAACAGAATTGCGCGAACAGAACCAAAATATCACCCCAAATGCACCCGTCTTTGACGTTCCCGTCGGCATCGGCGGCGCCGCTTCCCGCCACGAGCATCATTGCGCCGAGCGCGCCGAACGCTATTCCCAAAACTTTTTTCCCGCTGACCGACTCTTTCAGAAAAACGGCGGAAAGCGCCAACGCTATCAGCGGCATGCTCGTTGTTATTATCGACGCGTCCACGGGCGAAGCCAATTCGACCCCGAAAATAAAGCATCCCTGATTGAGAAGGATGGCAAACAGCGAGGCGCAGAAAAGCCTGAACATGTCGCGCCCGCTTACGCGCTCGCGCTTTTGAAAAAAGGACGCGCCCCAAAACAGCACCGCCGCGCCGAAGACTCTGAGTTGCGTTATGGCGAAAGGGCTTATCGCCGCGCAAGTCATCGCAAACTTCGCCATCGGGGACATCAGTCCCCACATGGCGTTTGCGCCGAACATTGCGGCGTGCCCCGCAAGTTTCGAACGGTTCATATCAATAGCACGTCCACGCACCGTCGGCTACGAAGATCGCGCCGTTTACAAACGAGGCATCATCCGAAGCGAGAAACAACGCGACGGCGGCAATTTCTTCGGGAACGCATTTGCGCAGGTTGGTGTCGTATCCCGCGACCACCTGATCCTCTATGCCTTTCCAGTTTGAAATCGTGGCGTCATGGGCGCTTTTGGAGCCCAGCAACTTTTCACTGTTCGCCCGGAGATTCGTCTCGACCCGCCCGGGAGCGACCGCGTTGCAACGTATATTTTTTTCTTTGTAATTGTAGGCGACATTTTTGGTCAACCCCACAAGCCCGTGTTTTGACGCGACATACGCCGCTCCGCCGCCGCGAGCGCCGGTTAAACCCGCGATGGACGCAGTGTTTACGATAACGCCTCCGCCCTGTCGTTCGAATATCGGGATGGCGGCGCGGATAGCACGCATGGGCGCGGTAAGATTGGTGGCGATAACCTTGTTCCAGATGTCGTCGCTCACGTTCCCGACGGGAATGAGCTCGTCAAATACTCCCGCGTTGTTCACCAAAATATCGAGCCGTCCGTATTTCGACAATGTCGCATCAAGCATCTTTCGGACATCCTCTTCCTTCGTGACGTCCGCATGCACGGCGACCGCGTCAAAACCGCGCTCGGAAAGCTCGCGGGCAAACGCGTTCGCGCCGTCCGCGTTTATATCCGCGATTACGATTTTCGCGCCCTCTTTTGCAAACAGGCTCGCGATCGCCTTGCCGTTCCCGGAAGCCGCTCCCGTAACGAGAGCCACTTTATTTTTTAATTTCATACCGTTTTCCTGTTCCGTCGGATTTGCGTACGCCTGAAAAAGCAATCCCGTAAACAGAAAAACAAGCGTTAACATACTTTTTATATTTTTCATGCTCCGCAAAGAAAGCACTACAAATACAACGCTTCAACCGCCTTTGATTGTATAATTTGCAAAATATATTGTATTTAACGGTATGTTCAGCGTTTCCCGTTTCTGTCCGAATCGCATTTGCGCCGATATTGCATGGGCGACATTCCGCAGTATTCCCTGAAACTTCTGACAAGATGGCAGGAATCCGTAAAACCCATGTCGTAAGCGATTTCCTTGACCGCCATGCGGCTGTTCGACACCAAATACTCGACACGTTTCATGCGGTTTCGACCTACGTATTGCCGAAGGCTTTCGTTAAAATGCAACTTGAAGTAGCGTCCGATATAACCCTTGGACAAACCGAACTGCTTTGAGAGCCACTCCGCTTTCAACAGCTCCGGTCGGTGAATATTCATCTGTATGTATTGCAGCATGCGCAGCTCGCGCTCCGTGGTGTCGGCGTCATATTCGCATCCGGATTGCATCGTGCAACGACACAAGGCGCGGGCGACAAGCGACAGCACGATGTTTGCCGAGCTTCGCACAAGGCACTCCGAAAACTCGCGCACGAGCTCGTGCTCCGACTCCAAAAGCGCGAAAATTTCCTCCGCCGCCTTTTGCTCGCGCTCCGAGAACGCAATTTTCGGCGCGCTGTAGGACAAATAAAGGGCGTGCTTTGCCTTGGCGTCCATGCACTCGTCAACATACTGATCGGTAAAACGCACAAATAAAAACCTGCTCCGCTTCAATATCCTGAAACAATGAGTGGTGTTCGGCGGAATCAGAAAAAGCCCGCCCTGCGAATATTCGAATTTCCGAGAATCGGAGGCGGGACGGAAAACTTCGAATGTTCCGTTGCCCGAAATTATGTACACCGCTTCGAAAAACGAGTGCTGATGCTCGTCCACGGGGAAAACTTCGTGTTCCCGCAGAAGGATTTCAAAAGGCCGATACAGATTCTCCTTGAACATAGGCTTCAATATACAACATTTTTAGGCAAAAACATACAATATTGAAGCCGCGCTTCGTTGTATAATACGGCAAGGCGCGGTTAGAAAAATTCTCCCGCATTTTCACGCGCGGGAAGCGTTCCCGCACTACGGAACGAAGAGATCGAGCAGAGATTCCTTGCCGGGAACGAGGTGATACGCGTTCCAGCCGCATTCGCGGGCGGCGGCGACGTTTTTCTCATTGTCGTCGATGAAAAGCGTCTCCGCGGGAACGAGTCCGGCGAGCTCGGTGACTTTTTCGAAAATCTCATGCGACGGCTTCACGCAATGCAACAGATCCGAATAAAACGCCTCCTCGAAAAGCGCGTTCATATCGCCGCCGATTTGCTCGGAAAATTTCCGCAATGCGGATTCGCGGTGCGGCTCGTTTGTATTGCTCAACAGGAAAATTCGATAGCGGGAATACAAATCGCGCAAAAGCGAAATTCGCGCGGGAACGAAATCGCCGAGCAACGCGTCCCACGCGGCATGCAGTTCCGCATCGCTGCGCGATGCGAGCTCCGGCGCGCGCCGCCGCAACTTGTTCCAAAATTCTTCGGGCGAAAAATCGCCGCGCTCGTTTGCTTCGAAAAATGTTCCGGAGCCGACCTGCGTTTCCTCCGCAGACAAATTTTTCGCGCCGAGCCGTGCGAGCGCGTCGATGGTTTTCGACAAATCGACATCGAGAATTACGCCGCCGAAGTCGAACACAATCGCAGAAATATTTTCGGGAAAAGACGAACGGAGTTTCATTTTTTTGCAGAGTTTTTTTGCGGAGAAAATTTTGTATTTGAATTTCGCGGGAACGGCAAGCGTCCGCCGTTCCCGCGTGCGGAGAAAAATCTCACCAGCCGACGGCGTTCTTTTCGCCCTGCTTCGTGAGCGTTTTTTCGCCCATCCAGACGACGTCGCCCGTTTTCGCATCGGCAAGGCGCAGCGAAAACACGTAGCTGACCTGCCGCATGGAACTCGCGCGCGCCTTGACCTCGGCGATTTTTCCGAGAAGCGTAAGATCGGGCAAATGCGTTTCCGTCGCGCCCATTCCGGTCATTTTTTGCCGCACGACATCGTCCTCGGTTTCGACGCTCAGCGACATGGAAACGTTCGCGAGCCCCGAATTGAGAATGCGCTGCTGCACTTTGTCCGTGAGCAACGAAACATCAAAATTCTGCGTCGTGTCGTTCTTGACTCGGCTGAGTGCGATGCGCGGTTTTTTCCCGGGCGCAAAAACGTCGTTCTCAAGCATCTGCGCGACGAGCGCGTCCGCCGCCTGCGAAAAATCCTGAATATCCGTCGAGTTCAGCGAAACGATGGTTTCGTGTCCCTCGGGATCGATGTAGTGCGCAGGCGTCGAGCATCCCGACAGCGCGACAATCGCCGCGAAAGCCGCGGGAACGAAGGTTTTTACGATGATTTCTTTTTTCATGATTTGATTTTTTCCTTTCGGTGTTGCGTTTGTTTTCTTCGTGATTTTCAAAAAAAAATTATTTCAGAACGCTCTGTCCGACGACGAGCGGACCGGCTTCGCCCGTGCTTTTGACGAGCACGAGATTGATTTTTCCCGGAGCCAACGCGACTTCGCGGGAACGCGCGCCGACGCGAACGACCACGCGGCGCGACTCCGGCGTAGGCAGGCGCACGAGCGAAAAATTCTGCGGGAGCGTTTGCCAGCAACGCACGTCCGCCGCCGTGGACGCGTAGGTGTAGACACTTGTTCCGACCACCGTCGCGAGCGAAACGATCGCCGCGCCCGTGCCGCCGTCCCGCCGCGCGTATTCCGTGGCGACCGAATTGAGCACCGCCGACGATGCGGATTTGAAAAACGCCGTTGCGATCGAACGCGTGAGCACCGCCGGGAACGCGTTGTCGAAATCCGTCCGCACGACGGAATTCATATCGCAAATTTCGCTCGCGGGAACGCCCTCGACGCTCAGCGCGGGAACGGATTTCGGCGCGGCATCGCCGACGGCATAAGCGCCGCTCACCACGGGGAAAAATCCCCAGTATCTGCGTTCGGAAGAAAGCACGAGTTTCGGGAGCGCGATGCTCACGGGAACGGGTGCAAAGTAGCCGCGTCCCGACGGAATCGGCAGCATCGCGTCCACGCGGGTTTCGCCGATCGTCGGCGCAATTCCGCTTTCGAAAACAACGTAAGTCAGCGGCGTTCCCGCGCGGGCGGCGCGTTCCGCGAGTTTCAAATCTTCGCGAACGTATGAATTTTTCGGATACATTTTCGCGACGCGGGAAAGCGAAACGCGCGCGCGCTCGGAGTCCGACGCATCCGTTCCCGCGTGCAGGAAAAACACGCCGTGCAACCACGTCGTGAACGGATTGACGTAATCGGCGAGCACGCGAACGTCTTTCAAATCTTTTTCCTGCGTAGCAAGCGCAGAATCCAGTCCGCTTTCGTGAATCAGTTTTTCCGAATCCGCGCCGCCGGTTTTTGCCTCTTTGCGTGCGCGTTCAATTGCCGCCGCGTTTTTTTCCACCGCCTCGCGTTGGGCTTCGTAAGCGGCATTCAGCGCCGTTCGCGCGGCATCCGCGTTCCCGTTTTCAAGAAAACTCAACGCGCGATAAGTGTGCAGCATGATGATGTCGCTCCCGCGTCCGCGATACGGAAGCGATGCGGGATTGGTCAGCGCGGCGAGCGCTTCGCGGGAAAGCAGAGTCTCCGGCTTTTCATCCCACTCGGCGACAAGCTCCGCCGCGCGATCGAACGCCGCCGCCGCGGCAGCGGAATCGCCCGCCGCGCGCAACGCGGAAGCGCGGTCGAGACTCCACACCAACGCATCGCCCTCGCCCGCATCGGAAAGCGCCTTGCCGGAAATTTCCGACGCCGTGCGAAAATCGCCCGCGCGCCAGCTTTCGCGCAATTTCCGCGCGTCCGACGAATAGCTCGAGCATCCGACGAAACACGCGGATGCGACGATTGCGACGATGATTTGCGGGAAAATTTTCACGGGAACGCTCTCGTTTTCGTTTCAAAAAAAAATCAGGGTGCCAAGCGCTCGATTGTCCATTCCGAAGCGCGTTCGTCGGCGCGCGTGTAGCAGAAACGGTCGTGCAGGCGATTCGGACGCCCCTGCCAAAATTCGATGCGGACGGGAACGACGCGGAATCCGCCCCAAAAATCGGGCAACGGCACTTTTCCCTCGGTGAACTTGCGCTTCATCTCGTCGAGTTTTTTCAGCAAAATCGAACGCGAGGAAATCACCGTGCTCTGATGCGAAACCCACGCGCCGAGCTGACTCCCGAACGGACGGCTCAAAAAATATTTCAGCGATTCCGCGGCGGAAATTTTTTCGACGCGCCCTTCGATTTCAACTTGCCGCTCCAACGCGACCCACGGGAACAGCAACGATGCGTAAGGATTTTCTCCGATCTGCCGCGCCTTGCGCCCCGTATAATTCGTGAAAAAAACGAAGCCGCGCTCGTCATACGCCTTGAGCAAAACCGTGCGCGAAGACGGCCGCCCGTCCGTTCCCGCCGTGGAAACGCACATCGCATTCGGCTCCGGCAACTTCGCCGCGCACGCCTGCTCGAACCAACACCGGAACTGCGCGAACGGACTCGCGTCCAAATCCTCGCGCTCCAGCCCGCCGTGCGTATATTCCTCCCGAAACGAAAACAAATCCATGATGCTCTCGATTATCGCGCGTTCCCGCGCCGAGAAGCAATTTGAAATCGTTCGCTTCCCGAACCTTTTTCTTCTGCAATTTTTGCCCGCGGGGAGAAAAAAATCCGAACCGCGCCTCAGTCTTTTTTCGCGCGGCGAGCCTCGCGTTCCCGCAAA